>CAZGOQ010000001.1:0-6439 GCA_964527315.1 uncultured Oscillospiraceae bacterium
GGACTGGCGGTTTCCGATGCTCCGGATTCACGGTTTCCGGACGGTGGAATATTCATCCATCTGCTCGAATAGGCCCAAGCAACAAATTTAAATTCAAATCAAAGCATAAAATATATTGTGCGCCATCCTCGCCTTCTTTTTGAATAATGTATATCCATGAACAACGGATATATTCTGTATGTCAGAATAAGAAATATATTGTTCAAATTCGCTTGCATCATCAATTAACGTACTTGTCCCAGATTTGATATCGTAAATCTGTGTTGGTGCTATACCAAAGTATAGTATCTGTCCCTCACCATATACCCCTCGTGTTGTTTTCCTTTTTATTTCTACGTAGTCATCCCCAGAGTACTCTCTACCATTGGTATACACAAAAGCGTCGCCAGCATCATATTCGAAATTCAACTCAGCCGAAAGCAGTGTATCGATTTCAATAAATTCATAAAAATTTTTCCACACACCAGTATTATCATAAATATCAGTATATAAACCGTAGTCATCAAATCTATTTCTCCACCACCCATTCCCAAGCTTGCAAGTTCTTGATCCAACAAATGACATATCTCCTAAGTGAATTAACTGCACCTCTTCAAAATCAGCATTAGACTTTTTCTCTTGATCCGCAACTCCTACAACTCCATTTCCCATATATACAATCTCGGACTCTGAATCTCTTTCCAATGTATACATATACATTCCACTTTTATTACTGAAGTAGTAAAAATCATACTGGTAATAATTATCTTCAAATCCTGTTATCCATTTTTTGTCATAGAAATACCCTTCTCCCAAAAGAATCGGCTCTTCACAAACAATATCATGAACTTTTTTTCCATTTTGGTTAATTGTGACCACTGTTTTCCCATCTGACAAAACAACAAAAGCATAACCATTATAAAAATTACAAAAGTTATAAACAGTATCTCTGTTTAACGAAAACAAAGCATTTCCATCTGCATCCATGCAAGCCAAATACGCTACATCCGATGTTATATCATAATACTCAAACCATGCAACACCATCGCTAAACTCATAAACCGTTGTCAGTTCTGTTGCATCATCTTGTGGACATACTGTAGGCGTAACAGAGACCTGTTCTAATTCTTCAATGGAATCCTTCTCAACTTCTTCTATACCTAAACTTTGCGTCGTTTTCTCAGCCACACTGGACTGCTCACTCATCTCTTTTGTCTCACACTTAGTCGACACAGCAACCTTATCAGCTATACTGCTATCAGCTTGTTTAACTGAACGACTGCATCCACCAAACAACGTGAAAACCATTGCGACCGCCAATAAGAAACTGCTTGTTTTTTTCATTTGTATTTCCTCCCCAGTAAATAAAAAAGTGCGCAGCAGAAGCCACGCACCGAAAAACGCATAGCTCCCATTGCTGCGACACAAGTTATTTAACATACGGAACAAGAACTGTCTGTTTGAGTATGCCAAATCGAGCCTGCATTTTTACCGAAAGGTAAAACTACAGACAGTTCTTTCCGAAAATATTAACTTGTGTCGCACCGTCATTGTAGCAAAAAAAACACGGAAAATAAACCCCTTTTCCAAATTTAATGTCAAAAACCCAAACTCCCCCTTGCATCTTCCAAAAAACTGTGCTATGATTTCCCCAATCGAAACAGGCGATGATCGGGTTGTCTTGGTCAAATCTGCGGCAAAGAGAGAACGGGGTGCTGGGAGCCGTTTCCGCATTTGACAGGGGCGTTCCCCCGGGAGCCGCCGTCTGAACAGGTCTTTTAGTAGGACGCGCCGGTTCATGGCCGTTATCCATGAAAAGCGCGCTCATTTGTATGGGCGAATTGCGGGTGGTACCGCGGAAGGTGTTATGTCCTTTCGTCCCCTTTGTGGGAGGAAAGGGCTATTTTTTTGCGTTTGCGGAAAGGAAAAATTACTGTAAAGGAGTTTTATTGATATGAAGCAAAAACTGGAAAGCATTGAACGCGCCGCACTGGAAGCGCTGGAGCAGGTCCGTCAGTCCGATGAACTGGAAGCCCTGCGGGTCAAATTTTTAGGCAAAAAGGGCGAATTGACGGCGGTGCTCAAAATGATGGGCGGGCTTAGCCCGGAGGAACGGCCGATCATGGGCCAGAAGGCCAATCAGGTCCGGGCGGCCATTGAGGAATCTTTGGAGAAAAAGAAAATAGCGCTGGCCACCGCCGCCATGGAGCGGAAACTCAGCGAGGAAGCGGTGGATGTGACAATGCCCGCCAAAGACATTCCTCTGGGCCATAGGCACCCCATGAGCATTGTGCTGGATGAGATGAAGGAGATCTTTATCGGCATGGGCTTTGACGTGGTGGAAGGCCCGGAGGTAGAACTGGAGAGTTATAACTTTACCAAACTGAACACCCCTGTGGGACATCCCGCCCGGGATCGGCAGGACACCTTCTATACCACGGAAGACGATTCCGTCCTCCTCCGTACCCAGACGTCGCCCATGCAGATTCGGGTCATGGAAAATCGGAAGCCCCCCATCCGTATTATCTCCCCTGGCCGGGTCTATCGGAAGGACGAGGTGGACGCCACCCACAGTCCCATGTTCCACCAGATGGAGGGTTTGGTTATCGACAGGGGCATCACCATGGCAGACTTGAAGGGCAGTCTCATTCAGATGGGCAAACTGCTCTACGGCGAGGAGTGCGTGACCCGCTTCCGTCCCCACCACTTCCCCTTTACTGAGCCATCCTGCGAGATGGATGTGCAATGCTTCAAGTGCCGCGGGAGCGGACAGGTGGACGAGCGCGTCTGCCCCACCTGCCACGGCGAAGGCTGGATCGAATTGCTGGGCGCGGGCATGGTCCACCCAAAGGTCCTCTCTGGATGCGGCATTGACCCGGAAATTTATTCCGGTTTTGCCTTTGGCTGCGGCGTGGAGCGTATGACCATGAATCGGTTTGCTATCAATGATTTACGGCTGATATTTGAAAACGATGTGCGGTTCCTCCGCCAGTTTTAATGAAGGAAGTGACGCTTTATGAATATTTCTAGAAAATGGCTTAATGAATATGTAAACATCGACGTCAGCGACCAAGAATTCGACGCCGTCATGACCATGTCCGGCACCAAGGTTGAGACCACGGAGGTGCTGTCTGCGGAAATCAGAAATGTGGTCGTGGGCAAGGTGCTGGAGATCGTTCGCCATGGAAACTCCGACCATATGTGGATCTGTCAGGTGGATGTGGGAGAAGGTGAAACCATTCAAATCGTCACCGGCGCACAGAATGTAAAGGCCGGCGATCTGGTTCCTGTAGCGAAGCACAATTCCTGTCTGCCAGGCGGCGTACACATCACCAGGGGAAAGCTTCGGGGCGAAATTTCCAATGGAATGCTCTGCTCCTTGAAAGAATTGGGCCTTTCCATCAATGATTTTCCCTATGCCATTGAGGACGGAATTTTCATCATCGAAGAACCCGATGCAGTCGTTGGCCAGGATATTAACACCCTGATAGGCACCGATGACAGCGTGGTAGAATTTGAGATCACTAACAACCGGACGGACTGCTATTCCATCATCGGCATTGCCCGGGAAGCCGCTGCAGCCTTTGACAAACCCCTGGCCCTTCATACTCCGGAGGTCAAAGGCTCCAACGCCGGCAGCATCACCGATCATCTGACTGTGGAGACCCTTGCGCCGGAGCTCTGCAACCGCTATACTTCCCGGATGATTACCAATGTCAAAATCGCCCCTTCCCCCCGCTGGCTGCGTCAGCGGCTTCATGCGCTGGGCGTCCGCCCCATCAACAATATTGTGGATATTACCAACTATGTGATGCTGGAATACGGCCAGCCCATGCACGCTTTTGATTACCGCTATGTCAGCAGCGGAAAGATCGTTGTCCGCCGGGCAGAAAATGGTGAAAAGCTGACCACGCTGGACGGAAACGAGCATATCCTGACAGATAAAATGCTGGTCATCGCCGATGACAGCAAGGCCATCGGTCTGGCGGGTATTATGGGCGGAGAAAACTCGGAGATCGTAGACGATACTACCACCGTGGTCTTTGAGAGCGCCAGCTTTGACGGCGCCTGCATTCGCCAGACCGCCAACGCATTGGGAATGCGCACCGATGCTTCCACCAAATACGAAAAGGGCCTGAACCCCCTGGACACCTATCCCGCCATTCAGCGGGCCTGCGAATTGGTGGAACTTCTGGGCGCCGGCGATGTGCTGGACGGTGTGATCGACATTCTGAATTATGTGCCGCAGCCGGTCACTGTTGAATTTGCTCCGGAGAAGATCAATCAGCATCTGGGCACGGATATCTCCAGAGCCGATATGGAACGGTATCTTGTGCGCTTGGGCTTTACGGTAGAAGGCGACTGTATTCATGTCCCCTCCTGGCGCACGGACATCCACTATATGGCGGACGTGGCCGAGGAAGTGGCTCGGATGTATGGTTATGACAATATTCCTGTCACCATGTTTCAGGGCGCAACTGTTCAGGGCGGCTATACCGCCGATCAAAAGCGGAAAAACCTGATTGGTTCGATCTGCCGCGGCATGGGCTACTTTGAAATTTTGACCTATTCCTTTGGCAGCCCCAATATGTTTGATCTGATCCGTCTGCCGGAAAGCAGTCCCCTCCGCAGCACTGTCAAAATTCTCAATCCTCTGGGTGAGGACACTTCCATCATGCGCACCACCTCGCTGCCCAGTATGCTGGAAACCCTGGCCCACAACAACGCCCAACGGAATAAATCCGCCAAGCTTTACGAGCTGGCAAAGATCTATCTTCCGTTAGACGGCGAAGTGCTGCCGAGTGAGGACGTGATCCTGACGTTAGGCTCCTATGGCGAGGGCGAGGACTTCTTCTCTCTGAAAGGCGAAGTAGAAGTGATTCTAAGGGGCCTGAACGCCCGTCCCCACATCGTCGCTGCGGAAAAATCCAATCCCTCCTACCATCCCGGCCGCTGCGCTGTGCTCTCAATCAACGGCACGCATATCGGTGTACTGGGGCAGATCCATCCTCTGGTGGCCGCCAATTATGACATCAGCGACGAGATCTATTGCGCGGAACTCAATTTGACCGCGCTGTTTTCTCTTTTGGCGGAAGAACCGCTCTATACCCCTCTTCCCCGCTTCCCCTCGGTGGAGCGCGATCTTGCGCTGGTCTGCGACAACGAAGTCACCGCAGCAGAAATGGAGAACTGCATCCGCAGCGCCGGAGGCAATCTGCTCAAGAAAGCAAAGCTGTTTGATTTATACCGGGGCAAGGGCATTCCGGAAGGGAAAAAATCCCTCGCTTTTTCGCTGGAACTTCGCTCCGAGGAACGCACTCTGACCGATGCGGACTCTGAGAGCGTGATCAAAAAAATTCTGGAAAAACTGGAACAGGAATTGGGCGCTGTGCTTCGATAACCTGAAAATAGGATGCCGAATGGCGTTCATTGTTTTGCATATTCTTATATTGGATATTGCAGATTTCTGTTACTTTTCGAAACAGTTCTGTCATTTCGAAACAGTTCTGTCATTTTAGCAAATTTCGGATTTTTTGCTTGCATTTTCTTTTTTTCAGTCGTAGAATAACGAGGACGGCAAAGGGGCCGCCGCGATGGTTTTTATGGCCCTTTTTCATGTCAGCCGGATTTTCGGCTTTACCATTTTCATGAAAGGGAGTTATTTATGTCCATCAAAAACGCGTATTTGAATGGCATTTATGAGGAACTTGTTTCCCGTTATGCCAAACAAACAGAATTTCTGGAAGCTGTTAATGAGGTTTTGGAAACGTTGGTCCCCGTGGTGGAGCAGGATCCCCGCATTGAACAGCAGAATATCATCGGCCGCCTGGTGGAACCTGAGCGCACCATTCTGTTTCGGGTTCCCTGGGTAGACGATCAGGGGAAGGTTCAGGTCAACCGAGCCTACCGCGTCCAGTTCAATTCTGCCATTGGCCCTTACAAGGGCGGTCTGCGCTTCCGGGACAACGTCAATCTTTCCATTATCAAATTCCTGGGCTTTGAACAGATCTTCAAAAACGCTCTGACCACACTTCCCATGGGCGGCGGCAAGGGCGGCTCCGATTTTGACCCAAAAGGCAAGTCGGAAGCAGAGGTGATGCGTTTCTGCCAGAGCTTTATGACCGAACTGACGCGCCACATCGGCCCTGATACCGATGTGCCTGCCGGTGACATTGGTGTCGGCGCCCGGGAGATCGGCTATATGTTCGGACAGTATAAGCGCCTGAGCAACTCCTGGACCGGCGTTCTCACCGGCAAGGGCCTTTCCTACGGCGGTTCTCTGGCCCGGACGCAGGCCACCGGTTTCGGCGTCTGCTACTTTGCCAATGCCTATTTAAAGGATAAAGGCCAGAGTTTTGCCGGTAAGCGCGTCATTGTCTCCGGCTCCGGCAACGTGGCCATTTACGCCAACCAGAAAGCAACCGAACTGGGCGGCAAGGTGGTTGCCATGTCGGATTCC
>CAZGOQ010000001.1:6539-74295 GCA_964527315.1 uncultured Oscillospiraceae bacterium
GGCGCAAATATGCCCTGCACGCCGGAAGCCATTTCCGTGATCAAGCGCAATGGCCTCCTTTATAGCCCTGGCAAGGCTTCCAATGCCGGCGGCGTCGCAACCTCCGGTTTGGAGATGAGCCAAAATTCCGAGCGGCTCAGCTGGAGTTTTGAGGAAGTGGATCGGAAGCTGCAGGGGATCATGGAATCCATCTACGCGGCCTGCTCTGACGCCGCCAAAAAGTACGGCATGGAGGGCGACATTCAGGCGGGCGCCAACATTGCCGGGTTCCTGAAGGTCGCCGACGCTATGCTGGCCCAAGGCGTTTGCTGATTCTCACTATAAACCAATCAAAAAGTCCTTTTGCAAAATAAAATGTAATTTGATCTGATATTGAAGGCGGGAGAAACCACAAGTTTTCGTGATTTCTCCCGCCTTGTTTAACTTTTGGGACAGGGAATTCCTGCAAAAATCGCATGTTTCACTGCGGCCTTTTCAGCGGGTCAACTCCAGAAGATCCAGCAAAAGAGATATCCCACGGTTACAGCGCAAAGCGTAAAGGGAACGCCGATTTTCAAAAAGTCTCTGGTCTTTACCTCATAGCCTGCCTTTCGCAAAATGCCGATTCCGGCAATATTGGCCGACGCACCAATGGGCGTCAGGTTTCCGCCAAGAGTTGCACCAGTCAGCAGGCCGAAATACAGAAGGTAGGGTGCGCAGCCCAGGCTTACGGACAGCGCACGAACCACCGGAAGCATGGTCGCCACATAGGGAATGTTGTCCACAAAAGCCGAGCACGCAACGCTGCCCCATACAATCACAGTATATAGCAGAAACGGATTATCTCCGCCGATCCAAACAAAGAAATCGCTGATATTATCAATGATGCCCACCCTGGTGATCCCGGAAATGACCACAAACAGTCCCGCCAGCAGGCAGAGTGTTGCACGGTCAATCTCCTGAAAGGCCTGCTGGACCACATAGGTATCCCGCTGATATACAAGGGAATGGACGACCCCCACCGCAAACAGGCCGACACAGATCACACCGTTAGTGATCGCCGGACGATCTTTCCAGAAGGAAGCTAAAATCAGCAAAAGCACATTGACGCAAAGCAGCACCGTGGGGAAATAATTGGTGACCTCTGTATAGCCGGAGGCGCGAAACGGCTCCCGCTGCCGACGGAACAAAAACAGAATCACCGGCACTGTTGCCAGCGCACCCAGTTCTACTGCGAAGAAAATGCCAGGTTTCCCTTCCATAAAGAAGAAGTCCAGAAAATCCATCCCCGCATAGCCGCCCAACATGATCGAGGTTGTGTCCCCTACCAGCGTTGCAGCTCCCTGCAGATTGGAGGAAACAGCAATGGAAATGATCATGGCTACCGGAGAAATATTGAGTTTTTTTGCAACGGCCAGTCCTACTGGCGCAATCATCAAAACCGTTGCAACATTATCAATAAACGCGGAAACCAGGCCTGCAAACAGGCTCATGGCCACCACCACCCACATCACGTTGGGCGTTTTTGCCAGCAGCACCTCCGCCATACGGTTCGGCATTCTGGACTCTATAAACAGCGAAACAGTCCCCATGGTGCCCCCCAGCATCAACAGGACATTAAAATCAATGGTCTCTGCAAGGCCCTGCACCGGCACAATCCCTGAAACAATAAAAATTACAGCTGATGTAACCGCTACCCAGGGCCGGTACTTTGGCAGTGCGATCATCAATATATATGTGAGCGCAAAAACGATCAGCGCGTAAATTTTCATTCGAACAACCTCATTCTTGTTTTTTGAAAGCAGAGTGTTTTCCATTCCTGTCCAATGTAGTATATTCTGGCAAAATGCGATTGTCAAATCCAAAAGTTCTCCGGCGATCGGTCAGATGCCGGAAGGGGGTTCATATTCCGCAAAAGAGATTATCTGATATCGAATCTCCCGACCATGCTTTTTCTGCAAAAAGCTTTCCGCAGCGGCAATGGCCAGCCCGAAAAAAAATCCGATTCCTGCAGCTACGCCGCCACTGCCCAAATTTTGATCCACCAAAAAATATCCTAGGAAAAAAAGCACAAGCGGCAGGACGTAGACAAGCGCCACCGCCCAGACAACCTTTTTGGTCTCTCCCTGGATCCAGACCCGGTCTCCCGGCTTTGCACCAATACGGTTTTCCGCATTCACCGTCAACACTTCCGTCGCAGCCATCATGCTGCAGCCGCCTGCACAATGACTGCAGTCTCCATGGCAGGCGGTTGGCCGCCGATATTGGACGACCGCATCACTGCCCTGGCAGGACACCACTGTTACGATTTGACGCATCGTCTAGCTTGCCGCAGCATCGGGCTCCAGCGAGACCTCTACCGCCGTATCGATCCCGCTGTCCACAGGTTCGCTGATGGAAACCAGAACATTATAGCTTCCCATCGCCCCAACGTCTGAAAAGCCATCTACAATGATCTCCACCGGGACGCTGAACTGTCCCTTGGAGGAACCAAGGCTGGAGAGATCTGCCACAGCACGAATATCACTGGCGGAAATATTATCAATGGCCTCCATTTTCCCTCGGATCTTCACTTGCAGAGACAGTGTCCCCAGTGTCGCCTTTAATGTCTCCGGCGCATTGGCCAATTCCAGATTGGTGACCCGGAAGGTTTTTTCCTTCAGATTTTTCAGTTCCACTGTCACTTCCGCTTCACTGGCCGTCAGGTTTACCATGTCGTCGGGGATGACGATGTTATAGGTTCCCGTATAGGGGGTGCTGGTTTGAACCGTACTGAGATCGATGGTTGTTACCGGAATGGAATTCAGCCTCTCCAAATCTTCTGCTGCACCCTTAATGATCACAGTAGAGGGCTCAATGGTAGTGATTGCGTGCTCCTCGGTGGCGCCTCCGCCTTCGATATATTTCACCGTCAGCGGCACTTCCTTGACCATATTGACTGCCATCATAACGCCGATTTTATCCACACTACAGTGGATATCGTCAGATGCCACCGGGTTATTCTCCTCGTCCATCAGCGTGTAAGAAAGGGTATCTGAAACAGTCTTGCTGAGATTGGTCCGTTCCAAAACCACCTGGGCGTAGCTGACAGATGCAACAATGTCCTGCGGCCCGCTGATCTCCAGCGAATCATATTCCAGTTCAATAGGCTCCTGCATATATCCCTCCGCTACGTCGCCCTGGAACACTGCCCGCACCTCAATTTCCTTGGTTGCAAGCATCTCCACCAAAACCGATATTTCATAGGTATTGCGGGATTCGATGGAAATATCATTGTCGCTGACAGTTTCGGGCAGTTCTACCTCATACCGAAGGTTCCAGGAGCCAGGACCGGAGACGCTGGAAAGGTCTGCTGTGATCAGGATATTGGAGGAATTCAGCTTCAGCAGTTCCTGCCGCTTTCCGTGAAAGCGAAGGTCTACAGTCGCGTTTCGTCCCTCTGTCAAGGTCAGATTCCGGTCAGAAAACAGACCGTCCTCATTGACAAAGGACACCGGAATGTTTCGAACCCATTGGCTGTCCTCCGGTGTTACAGAGGTGACCACATAGATCCAGAGCCCTACCGCGATCACAACGGAGAGCAGCACAGATAAAATTTTATTCGTTTTCATGGCTGTCTTCATGGTCACCCTTATTTCCTTTCTTTCTATTGTGGATCATCTCAAGCATCCGATAATGCACCGGCTGTTTGACCTCCTCAACCAACTCCGCCCGAAGGATCTGCTCCAGATCCTCCGGTGTCAGATACCGTTTCAAAACGCCGCCGGAAACGCAGGAGATTACGCCTGTCTCCTCGGAAACGACCACAACCACTGCATCGGAATGCTCTGAAATGCCGATTGCCGCCCGATGCCGCGTGCCAAGTTCCCGGCTCAGATTCGGATTTTCCGTCAGGGGCAGCACACAGCCTGCTGCCGCTACACGGTCACTGCGAATGACCACAGCGCCATCGTGCAGGGCTGCTTTCGGGAAAAAGATATTTTTCAGCAATTCTGAGGAAACCGCTGCGTCTATGATCGTGCCGGTCTTAAAATATTCTTCCAGACTGCTCCTGCGTTCAAATACAATCAGTACGCCAATCTTCTGGCGCGCCATGCTCCGGCAGGCCGAAACGGTTTCCTCCACCGTCCGCTCGGTATCGCCTGTCTGCTGTCTCGGTACGAACAGGCCCTTAATGGAACTGCTGCCCAGCCGCTCCATGATTCGGCGAAGTTCCGGCTGAAAGACCACAACCAGTGCGATCAAGCTGATGTCGATGGTCCGGCTGATCAGGTAATTGAGCACATTAAGTTTCAATACGTCCGAAAGATAACTGAGCAGCAGCAGCAAAACAACAGCCTTGACGATCTGCTTTGCCGTATGAGATTGCGACAAATTCAGAAGTTTATAAATGATATAGGCCACAATGGCAATATCCAGAATATCAAATGGGAAATTGATGATCGTGGCAAACTGCATAACTCTTTCCCACAGCATTTGTATAGCGTTCAACCCTATCTCTCCGTTTCCATGCGAATCTATCACTTGCAGGACGGTTGTTTTACGGCCGTATCCCGTCCAATGTCCATTTTAGGGGGTCTCAAATCGTTTTACATAATAATTATAACAGAATCCTCCTGTAAATAGCAAGGCCGCCAGCGCATTTTTTTGCGGTTTTACAATCTGTTTCAACTGTTCATGGTTTCCTTCAGGCCAAAGACCAGCGTATCCAGATCCTTTTTTTGATTCATGGGGCCAACGCTGAGCCGAATGGTGCCCGTCTCAAGGGTTCCCGCCGTTTCATGGGCAATGGGAGCACAGTGAAAACCTGACCGCAGAGCGATGTCCCATCCTCTGGCAAGGGCTTCTCCCACCACAATGCAGTCCTTTCCCTCCGTTACAAAGGAAAGGACGCCAGATTGCGGCTGTCCCGTATACAGCCTGATTCCCGGAATGTTTTGGAGCCGTTTGACCGCATATTGCAGCAGCGCTTGTTCCTGGTGCAAAATCTCTGTTTCCCCCAGCCGTCGTACACAGCGAAGTCCTGCCAAAAGTCCCGCCGCGCCGGGCATATTTTGCGTTCCCGCCTCCAGGCGGTCCGGCAGAAACTCCGGCATTTCCGGATCCCTGGAGACGCTGCCGGTTCCACCTTCCAGAACCGGATTGGCCTCATGATTGCAGAGCAGAAGCCCGGTTCCCTGCGGTCCCATCAACCCCTTGTGACCAGGCATAGCAATAAAGGCGGCTCCCAATGCGTTGAGACGGACAGGTAAACATCCGGCGCTCTGGGCCGCATCCAAAACAAAGGGGATCCTCCGGGCGCGGCAGAGTTCCGCCACCTGCCGGATCGGCAAAATCCAGCCGAACACGTTGGAGACATGAGTCATAACACAGAGTGTTGTGTCCTTGGTCAGCAGTCTGTCAAAATCCGCAAGGAGCGCTTCATCATCAAACAACGCTCCTCTGGCGATCTGAATCTTCGCGCCGAGAGCATATAGGGGCCGCAGCACTGCGTTATGCTCCATCCCGGAGATCACCACCCGGTCCCCCTTCTTTGCCAGCGATTTGATGGCAATATTAAGGCCGTGGGTCGCGGATGTGGTAAGTACCACCTGCTCCTCCTGACAGTCAAACTGCCGGGCAGCTTCTATCCGCAGCTGAAACAGCACCTCCCCTGCTGCTTCCGCTGCCGATGCGCTTCCTCTGCCTGGGGAGGACAGGTGGCCAATGGCCCAGGATACTGCCCGCTCCACTGATTTTGGTTTGGGCAGGGAGGTCGCGCTGTTGTCCAGATAGATCATAGAAAGACCTCCTTTCTCCCCTTGTCTGTGATCAGATAGCTTCTTTCATAGGGAATTTCCAGGCCGCGAAGCTGCATGGCTGCGGTTTCTGCTTCTGCCTGACGAACCCATATTCCAAAGCCGCATCCTCTGGCAGACAGAGCAGCCGGCGTTTTGCCCAGCTTCGCCTGAATACCCGCCTGATTTAGTATTTTTGTGCCCTTTCGTGCCTGCGTTTGGGCGCGAAAGGTAAAAAATATCATGCTCATCGAATCGCCTCCATGAGCATGATATGTTTTTTTGGGAAAAAAGACACAGTTTATGTCAAAAGACAGACACAGTGCGCTGCGATTCCCTCTCCTCTTCCGGTAAAACCCAGCGCTTCTTCCGTGGTCGCCTTGAGATTAATCTGATCCATGGAAATTTCCATCGTCCCCGCCAGCGTCTCCCGCATAGATTCCAGATAGGGCATCAGCTTTGGTTTCTGGGCAATTACCGTTGCGTCCAGATTCCCAATCTCATAGCCCTCGCACCGTATCAACCGGCAGGCCTCCTTTAACAGCAGCTGGCTGTCGATATCGCGGTAGCGGTCGTCGGAATCCGGGAAATGGCGGCCGATATCCCCCAATGCGGCGGCGCCCAGTAAAGCGTCTATGACCGCGTGGGTCAGCACATCGGCGTCAGAATGCCCCCAAAGCCCCAATGGATGCGGAATCTCCACACCGCCCAGAATCAACTTTCTGCCGGAAACAAGCCGGTGTGCATCGTATCCATGTCCAATTCGCACGGCTTCTCCCTCCCCTGAAGTACCATCTCCGCAATTTTCAGATCCAACGGTGTTGTAATTTTAATATTATCGGCTGCGCCCTCCGTCAAATGCACATGGACGCCCAAACCCTCCATGGCGCCGCAGTCATCTGTGTAGGGAAGCTTTTCCTTTTTTGCCCGCTGCCAGGCGGCAGCCAGCAGATCCCGGTCAAAGACCTGGGGCGTCTGAACGGCCCGAAGGGTGTCCCGGTCCGGGGTGCGCTCCACCCGTCCATCCTCTCCCACTACCTTAATGGTATCGGTCACCGGAATTGCAGGTGCGGCGGCATGGTAACTCAGGCCCAGATCCACGACCCGCTTAATCAGTTCCTCCGTCACCAGCGGTCTTGCACCGTCCTGTATGGCCACCAGAACGGTTTCCCTGCTGGTCACATCCAGGCCGGCCTGCACGGATTCCATCCGGCTGGCGCCGCCGGGAACTACCGCCCGAACCTTGGAAAAATCGTATTTCAGTACATATTCCTGCACCTGCCGCCGCTGATCCTTCCGCACTACCACAACGATCTCATCAATGCACTTCGCCATCTCAAATGCCCGAATGGTATGTACGATTACCGGCTCACCGCAAAGTTCCGTCATAATTTTATCTACGCCATTCATTCTGGTAGAACTGCCGGCAGCGACAATAACCGCAGTACAGTGAGTCCATCTTTTTTCCCGGTGCCAATCAAAAATTTTCATGCGCTTTTCCCTGTCCTTTTCAGCTGCTCCAATGCAAGCAGGATCCCCAGCTTTCCTGATTCATAGGTAATGCCACCCTGCAGGTATGCCATATACGGCTCCCGCATGGGGCCGTCGGCGCTGAGTTCGATGGACGCACCCTGCACAAATGCTCCGGCTGCCATAATCACCTGATCGGTATATCCCGGCATGTTCCATGGTTCCGGCATCACATGCGAATCCACCGGTGCTCCCATTTGAACGCCCCGGCAAAAGGCCCGCATTGGCGCCGGACTGCCGAATTGAATTGTTTGAACAATGTCTCCCCGCGGTTCCTTCATTCCCGGCGAGGTCTGATAGCCCAGATTCTCCATTGCGCCTGCGCAAAAAACCGCTGTTTTCAGCGCCTGCGCCGTCACATGCGGAGCCATGAAAAACCCCTGGTACAGCAGGCGGTTCACATCCTGTGTACAGCCGCATTCCCGCCCAATACCGGGACAGGTCAGCCGCATGGCGGCCGCTTCCACCAAATCTTCCCGGCCTACAATATAGCCGCCAGTGGGCGCGATTCCGCCCCCGGGATTTTTGATCAGGGAGCCGGCCATGATATCCGCGCCGACCTCTGTTGGCTCATGTTCCTCTACGAACTCCCCATAGCAGTTATCCACAAAAACCAGAATCTCCGGGTTTGCTGCCTTTGCGGCGGAGATGATCTCTCCAATCTCCTGCACTGTCAGCGCCTTCCGAATGGAATAGCCCCGGGACCGCTGAAGCATCAAAAGCTTTGCGCCCTTTTCCCGGACGGCAGCGCAAATGCCGCTCAGATCGGGCCGCAGCTTCTCGGTCATATCCACCTGCCGGTAATGGATTCCCAACTCCCGAAAGTTCCCTGGTGCATCCCCCGTGATTCCCAGAACATTTTGCAGCGTGTCATAGGGTGCGCCAAAGCCGGAGATCACCGTATCACCGGGCCGCAAAATTCCCTGCAGCGCGCAAGTGATGGTATGCGTGCCATTGACGAACTGGCTCCGTACCAGTCCCGCCGGGGTGCGGAACACTCTTGCAAAAATTTTGTCCAGCGTGTCTCTGCCCAGATCATCGTAACCGTAGCCGGTAGTTCCCACCAGATGCGCCGCGCTGACCCGATAATATTGAAAGGCCTCCAGCATCTTTTCCGCGTTTTGCTCCGCGACCCGGTCGATCTGTTCCAATATGGGCCTGGCCTGCTCTGTCACCTGCCGGGATAAGGCCCTGATTTCCTCTGAGATCATATCTGCTCCTCCAAAAAGCCCATGAGGATTGGGCGCATCGCCTGAATATCCGAAAGAGATACGATCTGGCCGGGCGCATCCGTCAGTTCCGCCGGGCACAACAGCCCGCCGATCCGGAGTCCCGTTCCCGTGCGCTGACAACTCTCACCGTCTCCCCTTCCGGAAAGCGACGCCCAAGCCTGAATGGAAATGTTTTTCCGGGCAGCGCTCTTTTTCAGCGCATTCTGTACTGTGTCATCATAAATGATCCCCTGATCCATGACCGGGATTACCGGGCCTTTTCCCAGCTGCGGCAGTGTCTCCCCGCTGTTTCCTGCGGCGCAGAGATCCAGAACCATCGCCACTCCGGAAAGACCGGCTGCAGCCGCCCGGGCACCTCTGGATCCAACATGGCGCTGGACAGTAAAAACCATGGTCACATCCAGCGGCAGGGATTCCCGCATTAAGGACAGCAGTACCCCTGCTGTAACGCTTCTGGACATGGCTTTACCATAGAGCCGACTTTCTCCCAATCCTCGAAGGGGCTCATCAAATACGCCGAACATACCCGGCTCCAAGCCATCGGCATTTCCCAGATCCAAATATAGATCCTCCTGCTTCGGCAGCTGATCCCGCTCTTCCTTGTCGGAAAGATGGATGGGCTTCATGCCAATGACGCCTCTTCTGCTGCACGGCCCGACCAGAACCGAATGGCCCAAAATCATGCGGAGTTTCGTGCTTCCCATCAGGCCGAACTTCCAAAACTCCTCTGTGTTCTGTTTGACCATCAATCCCGGTTCATCCATATGCGCAAACAGGAATACCGGCTCTCGGGATGTCTTTTTGCCTTTGAGCGTCACAAACAGGTTCCCCAGCCGATCCTCCCGGACCTGACCGTCCAGCGTTTCCGCCTTGGCAATGATCTCCCTTCTGACCGCATTTTCGCAGCCGGAGGGCGCAAACAGGCCAGACAGCGCTTCAATCGTATTTCTCATGGCTTCCTCTCCTGTTCCGCTTTCAAAAATGCCGCTGCCAGCCGGGCCGCAGCCTCAATGTCTCTTTGGTCCACAACCTCTATCGGCGTATGCATATATCGCACCGGTACGGAAATCAGCGCCGATGGAATGCCCTCCCCGGCGATCTGGGTCTGCATGGAATTGGTTCCCGTCCCGTTTTCCATAATCTCCCTGCTGTGAAGAATCTGTTCCCGCTGAGCAATCTCGCAAAGCCGTTTGGACAGTCCATGGTCTAATACCGGGCTGAATCCCACCGCCACACCGCTGCCCAGCGGGAAGGTACGCTCCTTAGGGGAATCCGGGCTGTCGCCAAAGGTTACATCCGTTACAAGAGCCGCATCTGGTTGAAGCCGGAATGCAGCGGTCAACGCGCCTGCGCCGCCGCACTCCTCCTGTACGCTGCCCAGAACCACCACGTTGATCGGAAGTTCCTCCTCCTTTGTCAGTTCCAATGCCCGCAGCAGCGCCGTAAAGCAGGCCCGGTTATCCAGGGATTTTCCAAAGATACGATCCCCCATCTGCCACGGCTCCGTCCCATAGGCCACACGGGTACCAGGGAGAATCTCCGATGCCTGCTGCTGCGTCAATCCGCAGTCGATGCGCAAATCGTCGATAGGAATCGGCCGATCCCGCCCCGTCTCTTTCTTTTCGTAGGAGATGACGCCATAGCGGGGCGGGTTTGTCAGAACCATGACCAAACGCCCCGGCAACATTCTCGTGTCCACGCCGCCAACACTGCCGGAAATGGTCAATGCACCCTCCTTTTGACCAGTGACCATCAGACCCACCTGATCCAGATGCGCGTCCAGCAATACGGTTTTTGCATTTTTCCGTCTGCTGAGACGGATCCCCACAAGATTTCCCAGTGCGTCGATCTCAGTCTTCTGTACCAAAGGAGTGAGCAGCTTTTGTGCTGTCAGGACCGCCTCCCGTTCATTCCCGGAAACGCCGTTGGCCCGGGAAAGTTCCATCAGCACCTCCGCAATTTTCATCAAAGTTCCATCACAACCTTTTGGAACCGGTCGCCCCGTTCCTCAAAATTCCGAAACCGATCAAATGAGGTGCTGGCCGGGGACAGGATCACGGAATCTCCCGGCTTTGCACGTTCCGCCGCCGTGCGAACAGCGTCATCAAAGGCTTCTATCTCCAATATTTCCGGATTTTTTCCATTATATCCAGGCATCATTTCCGCCGCCGCACGAATTTTCCCGGCGGTCATACCGGTGAGTACCAACAGCTTCACATGGCTCTGCAGTTCCGGCCCCAGCGCCTCATAGCTGATGCCCTTGTCCTTGCCGCCTGCAATCAAAATAACCTTCTCCGAAAAACTCCGCAGCGCCGCCGTCGTCCGGCTGGGCGAGGAATCAATGGAACTGTCATAATATTTTACCCCGTCCTTCATGCGAACCAGCTGAATCCGGTGCGCCACGCCGCCGAAGGTTCTTGCCAGTTCGATCATTATGTCTCTGGGCACCAGCCTGTCCACCGCGCAAAACGCCGCCATGTAGTTTTCAATGTTGTGTACGCCTGGAATCAGGATATCTCCGGCTGGAAGAATCTCCTCCTCCGTATCTCCCATCACCCGACAGATCATCTGGTCTTTTCGCAGATAATACCCGTTTTGCACCTTTTCTTTTCTGGAAAACTGCAATACCTTTGCCTTCGATTTTTCCGCAAAGCTGTTTGTCAGCGCATGATCCCGGTTCAGCACCATAATATCGCCAGCACTCTGATGGCGGTAGATATTCTCCTTGGCTGCCACATACTCCGCCATATCCTTGTGAATATCCAGGTGATTGGGTGAAAGATTAGTTATAACGGAGATATGCGGGCTATGCGTCATGTCCATCAGCTGGAAGGAACTGAGTTCCACCACTGCGTAATCCGAGGGCTTCATATTTTCCACCAGTGGCAGCAGAGGCGTTCCGATATTGCCTCCACAGTAGACCGTTTTCCCGGCTTTCTCCAAAAGCCGGGCGATCAGGGTCGTGGTGGTGGTTTTCCCATCGGAACCGGTGACGCCCAGAATTGTACAGGGACAGACTGCGAAGAAGGCTTCCATCTCCGAACTAACCACTGCGCCGCGTTCCCGCAGAGACATCAGCTGAGGGCAAAAAGCATTGAGTCCCGGCGTGCGAAATACTACGTCCGCCCGAATATCCTCCAGATACTCCTCTCCCAGAACCAGCTTTGCCCCCTGCCGTTCCAGTTCCAGCACTTCCGGCAGCAGCTTTTCTCTCGGGGTCTTATCCCGGCATTCCACCGCAATCCCACGGCTCAGCAGCATCTTCACCAAAGGCCGGTTGCTGATGCCAAGACCAATGACCGTAACGCTTTTCTCCTGCAATTTTTCAAAATACTCGCTTACCGTCATAACCTGCAGTCCCTCCGTTCCATGTTCAGTTTCTTATTGTACACGATAAAGAGAAATTTTGCAATGTGTTTGACAAGAACGAAAAAGTAAAGTATCATAATTCCTGTGACCTGGCCGGACAGCCGCGCGTGGTGCGCCGAAAGGCCCCCCGTGAGGAAAGTCCGGGCTCCGTAGGGCAAGGATAACGGGTAACGCCCGCCGTAGGCGACTACAGGAAAAGTGCAACAGAGATATACCACCGTTGATTCACGCCATCACTATGTCAACCTTATGAGCAAATCAGCTCGTCTGATAGTGCATTGGCGGCTTCGACGGAAAGGGTGGAAAGGCGAGGTAAGAGCTCACCGGCTGCCGTGTGAAAGCGCGCAGTCCTGTAAACTCTATCCGGAGCAACACCGCATAGGGAACAAGGCTGGCCCGGCTGTTCCCGCTCAGGTGGCTGGAGCGTATCGGCAACGGTACGCCTAGATAGATGGCTGTCGAACACAGAACCCGGCTTATAGGCCAGATCACAAAAAAGCACCCGCTTTCGCGGGTGCTGATATTTTATTACTTTCCTTCCAGAAAATAGCTGGCTTCCATATCCGCCACGCTGAGCGCAAAGGCCAACGGATACATTTCCAGCGCCTTGCCAACAGTATTTTTGTCCTCGTTTCCAGAGAAGCCCATGTGCCACCGAATGGCCATCGCTTCCTCCCGGCTCAGGCGCATAAAGCCGGAGACGATGTAAACCGATTTTTCTCCGTGCCCATACGGTAGCGGATCGTCAAAACGGAACAAGGGCACTGTCTGCCATTTACCGCTTTCATCCTTGACATTTCGTGTCCCGGCCTGATAGCAGCCGATCTTGCAGACGTCGTGAAGCAACGAAACCAGCGCGATGGTTTCGTCAGAGTAGTCCATATGATACAGTTCTCTGCACCGTTCCCGATCCACATAAGCCCGAAGGCACTTGTAGACATTGACGCTGTGTTCTGCCAGTCCGCCGGCATATGCGCCGTGAAAACGGGTGCTGGCCGGCGCGGAGAAAAAGTCGGATTTCTCTGTCAAATATTCTAAAAATTGCTCCGCGCCCTCTCTTTGAATAAATCGCTTATAAATATCAGTAAATTCCTCCTGAATGCTCATAAAAATGCTCCTTTTTAATGTTTCAGGACAATACGCTCAACGTGAACAGCTGTCGAATTCCATAGAGCAGCGCCAAATGGGCTGGATAAAACAGATAAAACAGCCACTTTCCGTTTTTCCCTTTGTCCCCGTGATAGGTCGTCAGCAGCAGTACGGAAACCAGTGCTCCCATCCATTGCAGCAAAATCCCTGCTTTGCTCTCTCCATAAAACCATGCAGCGCTTCCGTGCCAGAGCAGATAAAATGCATTGATCCAGCCAGAGAGAAACAGCAGTCGCGGTCTTCCCTCCGGCAAATCATACAGCAGGAGAATCAATCCCACGCCCCAGGCGTTGTAATCCGTATCGGCAAACCAGCCCAATGCCATCACCACAATTGCAGGCACACCTATGGCAATCCATCGGGGAACCTGTTTTTCCGCCAAATGCTTTCCCGCTGAAATTCCAGAAGCCCCCAACAGCATGGTAAAGATTACATTGTGGCACCCAAACCCGATCTTTTCGTAAAAACAAAGCTGGAACGGAATTTCTGACAGCACCGCAAACAACAGAAGCCGCAAAAGATATTTGCCGACATTTTTTGTTTTTCGGCAGCCCTCGGCCACAAACCATGCAAATATCGGAAAAGAAATCCGGCCAACAATGGTCAGCGTAGTATAGAGCCATAAATTCCATTCCATACCGATCAGCGGCGTCAGCACACCGGTGGACAACACCACCTTGGCGGCATGGTCGCAGAGCATACAAATTAGAGCCAACAGTTTCAGTGAAAATTGCGTCATCGTTTTCTCCAAAGCGGGAAAAGAGGCGCTGCAAACTGACAGCGCCCCTTTTTTACTTAGTCCTCGCTGTCCTTCTTTGCCGCTGCAATGACGGCCTCCTGAGTGCTCATGGGCGCTTCCTCATAGCGAACAAACTTAAAAGTAAAGCTGCCCCGGCCCTGCGTCATGGAGCGAAGATCAATGGCATAACTCATCATTTCGCTCATGGGCACTTCGGCTTCTACTACCTGATTGCCGTCGCTGTCGGGGGTCATGCCCATAACACGGCCCCGGCGTTTGTTCAGATCGCCCATAATGTCACCCATCATGGCATCAGGAATCGTGACTGCCAGAGAACCAATTGGCTCCAGCAGAACTGGACTTGCCTGGGGAATGCCATCTTTATAGGCAAGAGATGCCGCTGTCTTAAAAGCCAATTCGGAGGAATCCACAGGGTGATAGGAACCATCCAGCAGCGTTGCCTTCAGGAACACCATGGGATAGCCGGCCAAAACACCCTTTTCACAGGACTCTTTCAGGCCTTTTTCCACTGCCGGGAAGAAGTTTTTGGGCACAGCGCCGCCAACGACCTTTTCTTCAAAGGTCAACTCCTCTGTCTCGCCGGGCGCGAATTCAATGACGACATCGCCAAACTGGCCGTGGCCGCCAGACTGCTTCTTATGACGACCGCGCACCTGCACAGATTTCCGGATCGTCTCTCGATAAGCCACCTTCGGCTCTCTCAGTTCGCTGTCTACGCCGAATTTACTCTTAAGCTTGGAGCAGAGCACATCCAAATGGATGTCTCCGGCGCCGGTGAGCACCATTTCCTTGGTCTCCGCGTTGTTAACCAGCATAAAACTCAGATCCTCGTCCGCCAGCCGCGCAAGTCCCGTTGCGATTTTTTCCTCCTGCCCCTTGACTTTGGCATAGATTGCCCGGGAATGACAAGGCTCGGGATACTCCACCGGGTTAAGCGTCAGCGGACGGGCAGGGACACAGAGTGTATCGCCGGTTTTGACGGAGGCCAGCTTGGAAACCATACCGATATCGCCGCAGTTGAGCACCTTGACCTCCGTGGTCTTTTTACCCCGAACCGTATAGATATGCCCCAGTTTTTCCGTATCGCCGGTCCGGGCGTTCTCCAGCACCAAATCAGGCGTGACATTTCCGGAAATCACCTTAAAAAAGGATTGCTTTCCGTACTGATCAGAAATAGTTTTAAATACAAAGAGCACAGGAGTCTCTTCCGGTGCGCAGTTGATAGAGACTGTTTCTCCGTTCTCATTAACCGCTTCCTGTGGATAACCCTCCAGCGGATTAGGGGCGAAGTCAATCAAGCCGTTAATCAATGCTTCCGTTCCCAGGCCGGTCATGGCGCTTCCGCAGAATACAGGCACCAGAGAGAGGTCTTTGACGCCCTGGTTGATGCCGGCTATGATTTCCGCCAGTGTAAACTCCTCACCCGAAAAGTATTTTTCCATGTTCTCCTCAGAGGTCTCCGCCACCGCTTCGCAAAGGAAATCATAGTATTCATTGACCTTATCCATCAGATTGGCGGGAATGTCGGTATATTCCCGCTTACCGCCGCCGGACAAAAATGCGTTTTTGTGGACAACATCCACCAGGCCGACGGTCTTATCGTTTTCCACAATTGGAATCATGACCGGCGCAAGGGTCTTGCCAAATTTCTCACGGAGAGATTCAAAGGTCTTGAAAAAGTCTGCGTGTTCCTCATCCAGCTTGGACACATAGACAAATCTGGGCAGCTTCCGCTCATAGAGATATTTCCAGGACTTTTCCGTCCCAACGCCAATGCCGTTTTTGGCAGAAACCACAATAACGCCGGAATCTACCACGCGAACCGACTGCATGACCTCGCCGGCAAAATCAAAATAGCCGGGATTGTCCAAAAGATTGATTTTAGATTTACCAAATTCAATGGGGATGATGGAGGTTGAGATCGAATATTTCCGGCGGATCTCCTCCGGGTCAAAATCACTGACGGTGGTGCCGTCGGCGGAGGTTCCCAGCCGGTCAATCGCCTGAATGTAGTATAGCATGCTTTCCGCCAGAGCGGTTTTTCCGTCGCCGCCGTGGCCGATCAGGCAGACATTGCGAATGTCTTGAGCAGTATAGCTCATAATGATTTACCCCTTTCCGATCCTTCTATGCCGCCTTCCGGCATGGATCACGCAAATTGCTAAAAAAATTATACATGATAGTATAATGCATTTCAATTTCAGTGCGAAATTTTTGTGCAACATGACGGTATATTTTCACTGGAAAGCCATGTAAATAACGGAATCATTCCGTTAAATTGCCGTCAGAACGACCGATATGCGAACTGACGGCAATCATTATTTTCGAACCGCGACTCTGGCCCCAAGTTCAATCAGAAGGAATATGCAAAACTGGATCAGCAGAAGCCGCTGCGCCGCCAGGACCGTGCCCCCGCCGGACAGAGCCAAAATTGTTTTTACAGTCAAATAGGAGGAAAGCAGCAACGACAAAAGCGTAAATAACCGCCCCGTTCGATAGACCCGTCGTCCGCCTGCCACAGTTCGGCTGTAGGCTGCAATTCCCTCCCGGTACACATAGCCGCAGGTCATCCCCCGGATCATCTGCGAGGGTTCCGACAACCAACGCCTGTACTGGGCCTTGGGGCAAAAGAGCGATGCAATGGGCGCATGAAACCACTTTTCCACAAACGCAGGATTCACGCAGAAATTTCGGGTTACCAACAGGGGCTTTAACTGCGGCTCCCGCACAAAGCGATGAAATCCGGCGGAAGCCCCTCCGGCAACCTGATATCGGATGTCAAACATTGCTTCCAGCTTCTGATCCACCGCAAGATAAACGCCATATTGGGGCGAATGGGGCGGAATAGAAATGCCCATCAGCTGCATATACTGACAGGATCCCACCTGCACCAGTGCGCCCTTGATGTAACCTTCCGCACCGGATTCCTGCGTATGAAGATGGCTGACGGTCAAACGCTCGCCGCCCACTTCCCTCAGAAGCCTGGTAAAAATCGAATCCAGACCAATCCCGGTCTCCAGCATCACACTGGCGCCATAGGAGGTCAGCAGCCGCGGCTCCATTCTTCCATAGACGCGGATGCCTTTATGAGAAACCGCCGCCTGTGGAAACAGGTCGTTGTCATAGATCATGACTGCTTTGTTCCCCCAAAGGCCCTTCATACCGTACCAGCCCGACACAGCGCCAAGGCCGGACAGAACCCGGCTGAGCAGCGCATAAGGCCTGGCGCAGCAGAGTGCCGCGCTCACCGGCATTCCAATGGTCAGCAGCGTGGTTAAGATTCGCAAAAAGCTTTTTTGTGTCTTTCCGCTGAGATAGGCGCTGGCCACCATACAGACAAACAGAAACAGCAGACTGAACGCAGAGTACCCTGCATGAAAGACATCCGGCTGGGCCTGATGGCGCACAAACCCGGAAAGAGATGCGGGCGCTTTCCCAATGCAGTCTGTTTTCTCCCACTTTTCCCGGGCCACCCGGATGCCCTTGCGATTTCGGGCCGTGATGGTTCCGCGAAGCGCCTGAAGGGACGCCTGATTATTCATCTGGTCCGCCAATCCAGCGCAGCACCAGGAAATGACAAGCAGGGGCAGCAGGGTCTCTTGATTTTTCGTCCCAGCCGTCTCTGCCACGGAGAGAATGGTTGTGATCAGCAGCAGAGATTCATAGGAAAACCGGAGATACCATGGATCCCTGATCGCCCGCAGGGCGCTCTGCCAGCTGATCAGCATTGCAGCAACCGCCAGCACAAGCGTCGTATAGACGCCCCCAAGGCCGCCCATAAAGCCCAACGTCATCCAAGTATATGTTCTGCCCATCAGGCAAAAAATCATTAAAACAATGATCCCATACCGGACATAGGACAGCATTTGTTCCACAGGATATTGCTTTGAAAGGCGTTTTTCCTGCTTCCGGAGGGATTCACCGGCCCCCGGCAGCGCTTCCAGCTGCCGCCTGCGAATATCCCCGAGCATTTCCCCTATGTAACGCACCGGTCCCATCGGAACCCTTGCCTTCGGGAGTTTTTTATGATTAGTCCCGGGAAATTTGGAAAAACCGCGCCGCGCTGTTTGCTTTGGCGCAGCAGCGGCTCTGCGGCTCTGGGGTCCCGGCTGTGTTTCCCCCGGTTCCATCTGGCGCTCCGGGGATTCCTCCTCCTGGGGCGCATTCAGCGTCTCCTCCAATGCCTGCGCAATGGCGGCAGCAAGAGAAGGCTCTGTCTCGCGTTCCGGTTCCTGTCCGGCAGACGCCTCTGCCGGCTCGAAATCAGGTTCCGCTTCCTCCGCCTGATACACTTCTGTCTCTGTTTCCGGACTTGTCTCTATATGAAGCTCCTGCACCGGAGCGTTTTTCGTTTCCTCGTGGGACATCCATGTTCCACCTTTCAACTATGCAGCTTACTGCGCTGTTTTAACGCGCTTCATTCTGATCCATCCGCTGCCGCAGGGCCTCATAAAGCAGAATCGCACCGGCATTGGATGCATTTAAGGAATTGATTTTCCCCTTCATGGGAATACTGACCATGAAATCACAGCGTTCTGATATCAGCCGTCCCATTCCCTCGCCTTCTGAGCCAATGACGATAGCGGCCGGGCTGGTCAGATCGGTACGGTAGAGCGGCGTAGCGCCGTTCGCTGCCGTCCCATAGATCCAGACGCCCTTTTCCTTTAACAGCTGGATGGCGTTCGTCAGGTTGCTGACCCGGGCAATATTCATATACTCCACAGCGCCCGCAGAAACCTTTGCCACCGTCGCCGTCAGTCCGGAACTGCGGCGCTTTGGAATAATAACCCCATGGACTCCGGCGCACTCTGCCGTCCGGATGATTGCGCCTAAATTATGGGGATCCGTGATTGCGTCGCAAATCACGATCAGAGGCGCTTCTCCCCGATCTGCGGCGCAGTCCAGAATATCCTGTACGGTGCAATAATCCCGCGCTGCCGCCATGGCAATCACACCTTGATGCGCATCGGTCTCCGACATGGTATCCAGTTTCCGCCGGTCACAGTATGTGACCACCGCGCCGCTTTGTTTTGCCAGAGACGCGATATATCGAAGGGTGCTGTCGGTGCCTCCGGAAGCAAGAAACACCTTGTCAATGGTACGTCCCGCTTTCAAAGCTTCCGTTACCGCATTGCGGCCCTCTAAGATCGTTTGGTTCATAGTTCCTCCAGACGAGCAGTTTAATAATGGCTATGTGTCGTTTCCGACGGCACGGCAAAATAAATTTATGCGCACAGGCGTGAAGCACCTGTATGCGCGTTATATCTGTCCGGCGGATATTATAACATATCTTATGTCTACCACGCAACAGGAAAATCAACAATTTTGCGAAATCACCGCATAAATTCGACCTTTTCCGAAAAAGAGGAGCCGTTTTTGTCTTTTTAATAATGAAATCGCCGCTTCCTTAACAGAAAATTTATTTTTCCCGACGGAAGAATTTGTTGTTTTCAGAGGGAAACTATGCTATATTGTAATATAATTCAGAATATGAAGGAGGCGTGTCTGTGAGCACTCCAAACGGAAATAAAAACGGAAATAAAAACAGCAATTCCGACGGGCCAAAGCTGGGACCCGTACTGCCGATTATAACATTGGCCGTAATTCTTGTGCTGCTGTTTAACTTCATCTATTCCAGCTATGCCAACTCTATGCTGGAGGAGATTTCCTACGATAAGTTCATTGATATGTTAGAAGCCGACGAAATCGAAGAGGTGGAAATTCAGACAGATCGAATTTTGATCAAGACCAAAGAGCAGGCCAAGGAGCCGGAGACACAGCAGGTGATCTATTACACCGGATATATTCAGGACGATGAACTGATTGCAGAACTCAAAAATAGTGACGTCCGTTTTTATCAAGAGGTTGTGGACGAACTTTCTCCCATTTTGCAGATTCTGCTGTCCTATGTGGTGCCCTTTCTGATTATCATTCTGCTGTTCAATTTCCTGATGCGGAATGTGTCGGGAAAAATAGGCGGCGGCATGAGCATTGGTCAGAGCAAGGCCAAGGTCTTTATGGAAAAAGAGACCGGCGTGACCTTTGCGGATGTGGCCGGTCAGGATGAAGCCAAGGAGTCTTTGCAGGAGATCATCGACTTTTTGCATAACCCGCAGAAATATGCAGCTATTGGCGCAAAAATTCCAAAAGGTGCGCTGCTGGTAGGCTCTCCCGGTACCGGTAAAACTCTTCTGGCAAAGGCGGTAGCCGGTGAGGCCGGCGTTCCCTTCTTCTTTATCTCCGGCTCCGATTTTGTGGAAATGTTCGTGGGCGTGGGCGCTAGCCGCGTCCGTGATTTGTTCCAGCAGGCCTCCAAGCAGGCCCCCGCCATTATCTTTATCGACGAGATCGACGCCATTGGGAAAAGCCGCGATAACCGTTTGGGCAGCAACGATGAACGGGAACAGACCCTCAACCAGCTGCTCTCTGAGATCGACGGGTTCGATTCCTCCAAAGGCGTGGTAATTTTAGCCGCCACCAACCGGCCTGAAATTCTGGACAAGGCCCTGCTGCGGGCGGGCCGCTTTGACCGGCGGATTATTGTGGACAAGCCCAATTTAGCGGGCCGTCTCCAAACGCTGAAGGTTCACACGAAGAACATTAAACTCACAGAGGATGTTGACCTCAACCGCATCGCTCAAGTCACAGCCGGCGCGGTAGGCGCCGACCTGGCCAACCTGGTGAACGAGGCCGCTCTGAGAGCGGTCCGACTTGGGCGGAACGCCGTCAATCAGGAGGATCTCCTGGTTTCTTTCGAAGTTGTCATTGCCGGTACTGAGAAAAAAGGCACGGTGCTCACCGACATTGAAAAGCGTATTGTCTCTTATCATGAGGTGGGCCATGCGCTGGTGGCAGCTCTGCAAAAGCATTCCGCCCCGGTGCAGAAAATCACCATTGTCCCCCATACCTCTGGCGCATTGGGCTACACGCTCCAGATGGAGGAGGAGGAAAAATTCCTCAATTCTAAGGATGAATTGATTACGGAACTTCGCACTCTTCTGGCAGGACGGGCCGCTGAGGAAGTAGTTTTTGGCACAAAAACTACCGGTGCGGCGAATGACATCGAAAAGGCCACCAATCTGGCCCGGAAGATGATCATGCAGTTTGGCATGAGCGAAAAATTCGGCCTGATGGCGTTGGCAACCACAGAAAGCCAGTACCTGAGTGGGCAAAGTGCTCTGAACTGTGCGGAATCCACCGCCGCCGAAGCGGACGCGGAAGTGCGCACCCTGCTTCAGACTTGCTATGAAGATGCTTGTCGGATATTACGGGAAAATCGAACCCATCTGGATGAGATCGCCCTGTTCCTGCTGACCAAGGAGACCATCACCGGAGACGAGTTCATGGCATTTTTGAAAGAGCCGGATGCGCTTCCGAAGGAAATCCCGGCGCGTGATGACTCAGCAGGAAGCGCAAAGTCTATCGACGCGGGAGAAAATCAGAAATAAACAAAAGGGCACGCTGCAAAATGCGATTTTGCAGCGTGCCCTTGCAAGATTTCCGGCAAAATTGTCGAAATCTTTTTGATTGACAAATTTGATATAATAAGAGAAAAAGAATTGGAGGAATGCTGCTTGATCTGCTTTGACCGATCTTTATGTATCAACTGCGGAAAATGTGTCTGGGACTGCTTTCCCGGCGCAATCACCATGGACAACGCCGGGCCGGAACTCACCAATCCACCCGCCTGTATCGGCTGCGGCCACTGCATCGCCATTTGTCCGAGAAACGCTGTGTCTGACAATGCGCTGCCGGGAGATGATGTGATCCCATCCCAACCGGGGCCTGTTTCTCCTGACTGTTTGCTGACGATGATGAAAGGCCGCCGCTCCTGCCGGCATTATACCCAGGCTGCTGTTTCCCCGGAAGAAATCAAGCTGCTGCTCTCCGCCGCCAGGGCCTGCCCCACCGCGAAAAATCTCCAGGGCACCCGTTATATCGCCGTCACAGAGCATATCTCCCCCCTCCTGGATCTGGCGATTTCCGCGCTGGGGAATCTCGGCAGACTGCAAAGGGAAACCGCCACAGACCCGGACGAACTTCGGCGGGCGGAAAATTTTGTCCGCTGGGCGGAGCAACGGAAAAAGGACAAAAACTTTGATCCATTGTTTTTCCATGCCCCGCTGCTTCTGCTGTTTGTCTCAGACAGGACGGACGCCCGGGATGCCGCCGCGACGGCCGCCTATGTGGAACTGATGGCTGCGTCCCTTGGTCTCGGCTGTCTCTACAGCGGCTACTTCACCGCCTGCGCGGCGGGCAGTTCCGAGATCCGTACATTTTTGAAGCTGACAGAACAGGAGCAGGTCGCCCGCTGTCTGGTGCTGGGCCATCCGGATGTCAAATTTATACGATCCGCTCCGAGAAAACCGGTCGATCTGACTCGAATCTGACCACCATGCAATCCATTGTATCTCAGGTCTGGATCGGCAGCGGTTCCCTGTCAAGATCCACATATTCATAGGCCCTCTTATAGACACTCTCCGCTTCGTCTTTGACCACTGTGACCCGATGACGACTCAGCAGTTCCACAATAGGATAGGCGTCAATCCAGATCTCGTTATCCGATTCCTTCTGGCTTTCATCAAACACCAGTTCTATGCCGAAGTGGAGATGCACCACCCGGATGTTGTTGGTATTCTCCGTGTCGGAATAACCTGTGCGCCCCATAAATCCGATGATATCTCCGGCGTTTACGGTGTCGCCCTCTTTCAGACCCGGTACATAGGGCTTGTCCTTTTGCAGATGGGCATAATAGTAATAGCGCTTTTTGTCAAAGGAGCGAATGCCGATCCGCCAGCCGCCGTAACGATTCCATCCAAGGGCTTCTACCGTGCCGCCCTCTACGGCGGCAATGGGCGCGCCCAGAGTTCCCATCAGGTCGTTGCCCAGATGCTTTCGCGCAAAGCCAAAGCTTCGGGCATTGCCAAAATCCCGGGAGTGGGAAAATCCAAATCCGGCGGCCACCGGGCAAAAGGCTTTCAGACCATACTCCGCTTTCCATGCGCCATCGGGGGCCTTGATGGCGTAGCTGCCCAGCAGCCCGGATAGCACAGCGCCGTAAGCGTCATGATAGTAGTTATAGTCTTTCATCTGACCGCCCAGAATTTCAGAAACCGACGCATCGCCCTGCAGCAGTTCTGCGGCTGCATGAACCTGCCCGGTAGAGAGTTTTCCGCTTCCGTTTTTGGTCGCGGCCAGCGCCAGAATATCCACCCAGTCCAGGGGCTTCTCCTGCCCTTGGGATTCAATATCAAGATTCATGGCGGTCTCCAACGCGCCAACGGGCACGTCAAAGTCCACCCATGTAATGTAATCTGCCGCGTCGGTGCCCCCTGTCAGCAGGCAAAGCGACAAAATCAGACAAAGAAATTTACGGCACACGTCAACCACCTCCCGGTTAGCGTGTGCCGTTTTTTGATCAAATATTGCTGAAAATTTATGCCACAAACAGACCTAGCTTTCCGCTTCCATCAGATTTTTCGCCCGCTGCACCTCGGCGTCCGCCTCCACATCCAGGCCATCCCGCCGAAGATCTTCGGCGATCTCCATGTGCATATGATAGGCGTCCTCTATCCTTCTCATCTTTGCAAAACAACATGCTTTGGTATATTTTGCGTCTACATAGTCAGGCCGCATTTTCAGGGCTTTTTCCGCAAACGCCAGCGCCTCCTGAAATTTTCCCAGAAAACCGTACACATCGCCTGCATGGATATAAAGTTCCCATTCCTCCGGAAATTTTTCAATGGCTTGCGTCACACGAGCATAGGCATCCTCATACCGCTTCGCATGGATCAGCGCCACCACAAGCAGTACCCAGTTTTCCGCCTGCCCGGGATCCTGTTCCAAAACTTCCTTCTGCCGGACCACAGCTTCCTCCGCTTTTCCCAACAGGGCGCCCAACCGCATTTGCTGCTCTATGATCCGGCGGCGCACTGTGCTGTCCTCCGCCGTGCATTCCTGCAGTGCCCGTTCCAGCCAGTAGAGCGCCTTTTCCCGGCAGTCCATCATCATGAACTGATACATGATGCCAAACGTCCTCAAATCCTCCGCACTGTATTCCTGCCGGGCAATTAATTTTTTAAACTCCTGCTCCACCCGGAGAAAATCCGCAGTTTCTCTGCTGGCTTCATAGATGGACGAAAGACGCTGGGCATAGTTTTCATAGGCCACAGCCCTTTTCCGAAAGAGATCGTCGATCGTAACGCCGTAAAATTCTGCGATCTGCGGCAGCAGGGTCACATCCGGAAAGGTTGTTCCGCACTCCCGGCGGGAAACCGTCTGGGCGCTGACGTTCAGACACTCTCCAACGCTCTCCTGTGTCAGCTGTTTTGCTTGCCGTAAGTTCTTCAAATTGGCAGATAAAATCTCATTCATCTCAATTCCTCCAAATCGGTTGATCTTGCAGCTGCTGATGATAGGATAGCCCATTTTGCTGCGACTTTCCACCGCAGGATTTGAGACCACGCTCTTTGATTATGCGTTTTATGCCAAAGGACACCGGCACAAGGTAGGGGAATTCCGCCCCATGAAAGCCGATGGTGAGCGTATCACAGCGGCGCAGAATTTCCATCCGTTCATCCCGATCCGTGATTTCTCTGTCTTTTCGAAGCATTTTCTTTATCCCAATGTAACCGGCGGCTTCGGCTCGTTCTTGCTCCGGGCGCTGGTTCTGCCCTCGGGCCGGATCTCTCCCGCCGCAGTCAGGGACCGCTTGGTCAGCGCCGGGCCTGCCAATTCATAGACCAGCACGGAAAACAGCACCACATTCCGCACCACCGCGCCATCGGAAAGGGACGTGGCTGTCAGCGCCATACCCAAGGCTACACCGGCCTGCGGCAGCAGCGTAATACCCAGATGTTTTGTGATCGTTTCATTGCACCGGGTCAGCTTGCAGCTCCCATAGGCGCCGAAATACTTTCCCAACGACCGGGCGAAAATATAAACAACGCCAATGAGCAGAACCAGCGGATTGCTTAAAATATTCAAATCCAGTTCTGCGCCGGATAGGACAAAAAAGAGAATATTCAGCGGCACCGTCCAGCCGTCCACTCTGTCCATCAGTTCCTCCGAAGTTTCGCAGACATTGCAGAAGACCGTGCCGGTCATCATGCAGACAAGCAGCAGAGAGAAGCCGCACTGCAGCCCCGCCACCTCAAATTCCAGCATGGAAAGGCCCACCGTCAGCAGCACAAAGCCCACGGAAATGGACATGCGCTTGCTTCTGGAATGGAAAAACTGTTCTACAAAATTCAGCAGCAGACCCATGATCGTGCCCAGGCCAAGGCTCAGAACAATCTCGATCAGCGGCTCAAGGACTACCTCCACAACACTGACGCCCCCCTGCTCCAGTGCGCCGGCAATCCCGAAGGACACGGAAAACAGCACCAGCCCCACCGCATCGTCAATGGCCACCACCAAAAGCAGCAGCCGAGTCAGCGGGCCGTCGGCCTTATACTGCTGCACCACCATCAGGGTCGCCGCCGGCGCCGTAGCCGCCGCAATCGCTCCGAGGGTAATAGCGGAGGGGACTGAAATCAGATCCGGCTTTATGATATGCAGCAGCACCAGAGCAAGATCCACCAAAATAGTCGTCGTCACCGCCTGAAAAATTCCTATGGTAACAGCCTGCTTCCCCATGGATTTGAGCTGGCTGAGTCGGAATTCATTGCCAATGGTGAAGGCAATAAAGCCCAGCGCCGCCTGGCTGATGATGCTCAGCGAGCCAACCTCATCCAAAGAGGAAAAGCCAAACCCCGGCATATGTAATGCACCGATGCAGAAAGGTCCCAGCAACAGTCCGGCTACAAGATAAGCAGTCACTGCGGGAAGGTGCAGCTTTTTCGCCAGCCTGGACATCAGCAGGCCGCCGATGATTGCCACTGCCAGCGAAATCAGATAGAATTCCATAACAATTCGCTTCCTCTTTTTTTTCTTTCACGCAGTATGATAGCACCTTGTTTTTGGATGTGCAAGAATATTTTCATAAGATACCAAAATTACAAAGGGCGCGTTGCAAAATTGCATTTTGCAACGCGCTCCTTTTTGATTGAATGTAAAGGCGGGTCCTACCCACTGTATTTTTCCTCTGCCGCTCTGTCCCTGCGAAATATCTTTCTATTTTGCTTCCAACTTTTTTGCAGCAGGCCGGACTTGATAAACGATCAGATGCGGGTCGCGGCGTCGTAGGCCATTCTGGTGGCTGTCCGGACATTTTTCGCAATCACACAGTCGCCGATGGGCATAAACTCGGGGGCGGTCATGCGGAAGCTTTCAGCCAAATCCTGACGGGGCCGCATACCGGAGGACATGACCACCACGTCGCAGGTCACAAACTGTTCCTTGCCATCCTTGTCCACAAAGGAAACGCCCTTGTCGGTGATGCCGGTGCAGCGTGCGCCGGTGTAAATGTCGATGCATTTTTCCATCTTGCCAAGCATGACGCCTCTCGTCAGATGGAAGGTCTCGGGACACAGTTCAGGCAACATCTCAATGACAGAGACCTCCTTGCCCTTTTCAGCCAGCGCCAAAGCGGTCTCACAGCCGACCTCGCCGCCTCCAATGAGAACAACTTTCTTTCCAATCTCGTCAATGTGCTTGTAGCACTCCTCCGCGATTATGACATTCTTGCCATCGGTGCCTGGGATGGGCGGAATAAAGGCATTTGCGCCCACCGCAGCCAAAACCCAATCAGCTTTCTCGGCTTCGATCATTTCAGGGGTTGCTTCGGTATTCAGAGTCACGTTGACGCCCAGCTTCTTCACCAGATTGATCTGGTAGTTCATAAACTTGGCCAGGTCATACTTGAAGGAAACCTGCTCGGAGAATACCAGCTTGCCGCCCAGACGGTCAGCCTTTTCATAGATGGTAACGTTATGGCCACGCTTAGCTGCCACAATGGCTGCTTCCATACCGGAGGGGCCGCCGCCAATGATGATGACCTTCTTTTTCTCGCCCACGGGGGGGATCAGATCCTTCAGCTGATCCTCGCGGCCCACGGTGGGGTTGACAGAACAGGCAAAAGCCTTGGTGGAGGGCTTCTGGTATTCCAGACAGTGGAAACACTTGATACAGGGGATGATCTCGTCCTCTTCCATCGCCTTGGCCTTATTAGGCATCTGAGGATCCGCAATGGTGCCGCGGGCCATGGCAATCAGATCCGCGCCGCCTGTGGCCAGCGTCTCCTCCATGAAGGCGGGATCCTGGAACGCACCCAGCGTCAGAACCGGCTGCGGGACACCCAGTTCCTTGATTCTCCGGGCAAAACGGGCGTTCTGGCCGGGTTTATGGAAGATGGTAGGATGCATAATGGCTTCCGTGCCGGGGATGGACATATTGCCGGCGGAAATATGTGCGATATCAATGCGGTCACCGGCCATTTTCAAAAATTCCGCAATGTCCTCGGGCTTCAGCTGCTGATCCGCGTTCGGATAGCCCACCTCGTCCGCCAGTTCACAGCCGGAGATCCGGTACTCAATGTTGATCTTATGTCCCACGCGGCCCCGGATTGCATCCAAAATCATCATGGGGAACCGGCAGCGGTTCTCGAAGGATCCGCCAAACTCGTCTGTACGATGGTTAAACAGAGGACTCATGAACCGGTTGATGACCAGGCCATGACCGCCGTGAATCAGAATAGAGTCAAAGCCCACCGCAACGGCCTGCTCAGCCACATTGGCGTAATCCTCGGCAATTGCCTCCATGGCCTCCCTGGTCAGCATAGGGCGCTCGGAGCCGTCGGGGCCGGGGGCGCCGTCTACGCTGTAGAAGAAATGGTCGCCCTTGCCCTTCTCGCCGCCAGTCCAGCCGGAGTAGAAGAAAGCCAGCAGTTCGATGGACGCTTTTGCGCCGTAGTAGTGGATCTGATCCACGCACTTTTGCCAGTAACGGTGATAGGTAGTCTGACGCAGATCCAGATTGTGCCAGCCGGGCCGGAAGGGCGCCATAGAATTCATATCATGACCGGCAATGGTCACGGATGCAGTGCCGCCGCGGGCCTTCTCCACATAGTAGGCGCGATATGCGTCGGTGGGATAAGGCTCGTCCGTCTGCAAAAGATGCGGCGTCGCAGGCGCCTGAAAAATACGGTTTTTATATACCACATTGCCAATTTTAATGGGAGAAAACAATGTGGGATACTTGGGATGAATCATGGTCATGTATCCTCCTTTGTGTTTATAGATTTATTCTACAGGATTTTGTTTGGAAATGCAACTGTTTTACGGGTTCATTTCTACTGTTTTTGTATCATTTTTCAAATCGATATGTTTCATGTCGCAATTCATTTGTATTTCCAATAAAATACGGCGCGGATCCGGAAATATCCCAAATTCGCGCCGACAGGATTATGTCATGGAACCTTTTAGGGAAATTATCGTTCTTTTCCTGAAAATAAATCTGCATAGGCGTGATAGCCATAGGCCGGTTTTGACGCCTTTGCCGCTCGGACAATGGCCCGCTCCATGGCATAGGCCGCCATAACGCCTACTGCATCCGGACTGCCAGACGCCTGCCCTACACTGAGGGCGTAGATACTGTCCCCGTCCCCCGAGGTATGCACAGGGCAAATGGCTCTGGCGTATCCGTTATGGGTCATCCCAGCTACCTTGCAAAGCTGCGCCTTTGTCAGCTTCACGTTGGTCACCACCACGCCCAAAGTGGTGTTGGCCATGGGGTTGGGACGATCCAATGTTGAACACATCGCATCCCGGGAGCCAAAGATCGCCGTTTTTTCCGCATTCAGCAGTCCTGCGATCGGAGTGCCATCCGGCGCAATCACATCTCCCAGCGCATTCACGGCCACCATGGCGCCGACCTTTAAGTTGCCTGTTTCAACCGCATAGGCGCCAAACCCGGCTTTCATGGCTCTTTCAGGCCCAAACAGCTTGCCCACCGTGCAGCCGGTGCCTGCGCCCACATTCCCCTGCGTTGGAGACACATAGGAGGCGTTTTCGCAGGCGCAATAGGCCATTGCGGCATCCGGACGCACATCCATTCGTCCAACACCCAGATCGAACAGACAGCTTTGGCTGACCAACGGCACGCGGATTGGGCCAACCGCAAAACCGACCCCCTGCTGCTCCAGATATTTCATGACACCGCCGGCCGCGTCCAACCCGAAGGCGCTGCCTCCGGACAGCAGGACGGCGTGAATCCCCTGGGCCGCCATCAGCGGATTCAAAATCTGGGATTCCCGGGATGCCGGCCCGCCGCCCCGCACATCTAATCCAGCTGGGCTGAGCGCATCACAGAGAATCACCGTCAAGCCTGTGGCGGCTTCATGATTTTGGGCATGGCCAACTCGGAAGCCGCCTACATCCATAATATCAATTTCTCTCATTATCGCAGTCCTTTATTTCTTCACGAACACACGCAGCACCTTACAAATCGAACCGCTGATCACACAGCCAACGGCCGCTTCAATCAATGCTTGAACTCCTACATAGGCGCAAACAAACAGGAAAATGTTGTCCTGAAATTTTGCCATCAGTTCATCTCCCAGCAGCGCCGCCAAGGTCGGTGCGTTGAAGAAAATGATTACAAGCGCCGTCATATAAAACAGCGTGTTGAGCAGCGGCGCCGCAATACCACCGATGTAATAGGAGAGCGTTCTAGTCCGATCAATTTTGTAAATTGCCCGGAAGATCCAGCCAACACAGACTCCCATTAGAATCCGGGGCAAAAAACAGTTGAAGACGCTTAACGCTACAACAATGCCGCCGTCATACCCCGCCAAAATCAACGTGCTGAATCCGGTTTTGACCGCAGTATAAAAGCTGATGGCGCCCATAAAGCCCCCCAGTATTCCTCCGGCAAGCGGACCCAGCAAAATCGCGCCAACCGCCACCGGAACGGTCATGATCGACGCATACTGCCCTGGCAGTGGAATCATGGCAAGCCCTGTCAGATTCATAACCAGCATGATTGCCACCAGCAGAGCCAGTTCAGTCAAATAGCGGATGTTTGTCTTGCTTTTTTCCATATTCAATTCCTCCAGCTGTCGCTCCTTGAAAAGGATGCAACGCAATTTTGGCTTACGCCAGAGAGAGTATACGCTATATTTTCTTTAATTGCAATAAAAAATTAAAATTTTTTGACCGAAACTGATTCCAGCCTTGATCTCGCTCACATCATATTCGGCAGCACGGAACATGAATCCTCCATATCGTTCAGGCTGTTCCAGAGTTGAAAGACGCAATAAGCGGTCAGCGGGATCAAACCTGCGGGATGCCGGCATGATCCCTGATCGCTTCGATCAATGTGATCGGCGTTGTAGCGGCACATATCTGCGTGCAGATGGCAATGACTGCAGCAAAAACCGCGCAAAACCTTTTCCTGCTCATTTTCCACGCTTTTTATCTCTGGAAATCAGTATTTTCAGAGCATCCACCGCTGTGGAAATTGTCTCACCCATGTCATAGCATGGAATGTCCTCCATCCCATTTTCCCGTCTGACCTGATTGGCAAGCACGGCCAAAACCGCACCCACGCGAAGCCGCCGCAGAGCGCCCACCGTGAACAGTGCCGCCGTCTCCATTTCGCTGCATTTGGCGCCGGCCTTGACCCATGCGCTCCACTTATCTTTCAGTTCGTAAGAAACTGCCATGGAATCCGGATCGTGCTGCCCATAAAATGCGTCCTTGCTCTGCACGATACCCAAATGGAATCGTATGTTCCGCCGCCGGGCTGCATCCCGCAAAGCTTCCGTCACTGAAAAATCAGCTATCGCCGGAAATTCAAGCGGAATGTATTCCCGGCTGGTTCCCTCCATACGGATGGCTCCGGTGGCAATGACGATGTCACCACCCAGTACCTCCGGATCCATCCCGCCGCTGGAGCCAACCCGGATAAAGGTATCGGCATTGCAGTGCGCCAATTCTTCTATTGCAATGGCGGCGGAGGGGCCGCCGATGCCGGTAGAACAAACGCTGACCTTCTCTCCTTCCAATATGCCGGAATAGATGGTATACTCCCGATTCTGCGCAACAAAATGCGGCGCTTCAAAATGTGCCGCTATTGTTTCACACCGGCCCGGGTCTCCTGGCAGAAGCACATATTTTCCCACATCTCCCGGCCGAATATTCAGATGAAATTCCTTCTCCTGTGCGTAAACAAGCGCCATCATGACCCCTCCCGGTTTTTATTTCATTATAGCGAATTGTATTTTTCTTTGCAATGGCAAAAAACGTCTTGTACATGATCTTCCTTCTCATACTTATCCTTGCCCTAAAACACTGGAGCCGCCGCTTGATTGCGACGGCTCCGCCTGTTTTATTTCTGCTTTTTTGCCGCTCCGATGAAGTCCCGGAATAGCGGATGAGCCCGATTGGGCCGGGATTTGAACTCCGGGTGAAACTGCACGCCTACAAACCATGGCTGATTGTGATTTTCCACGATCTCCACCAGCTTCTCACTGGGACTCAGTCCCGCCAGCGTCAGTCCCTCTTTTGATAATATATCCCGGTATAGATTGTTGAATTCATAGCGGTGCCGATGACGCTCATAAATCACCGGCTCGCCATACGCGCATTTGGCAAAGATACTCTCCTCCATGAGTTTACAGGGATAAGCCCCCAGACGCATGGTGCCGCCCCTTTCCGTCACATCCCGCTGCTCCGGCATCAGGTCGATGACAGGGTGTTGTGTCTCACAAAATTCACTGGAATGGGCGTCCTTCATCCCGGCCACGTTTCTGGCAAACTCCACCACAGCCATCTGCATTCCAAGGCATATGCCAAAGAAGGGAATTTTCTGCTCTCTGGCATAGCGGATTGCGGAGATCATGCCCTCGATGCCCCGGTCCCCAAACCCGCCTGGCACCAGAATTCCGCTGACGCCGCCCAGCTGCTGCGCTGCGTTTTCACCTGTAACCAGTTCGGAGTCCACCCAGCGGATCTTTACATTGACATCATTTTCAATACCACCGTGGGTCAAGGCTTCCACTACAGACAGATAGGAATCATGCAGCTGCACATATTTCCCCACCAGAGCGATCTCCACCGTTTCAGTGCACTTTCTGGCCCGCTCTACCATGGCCGTCCACTCCGCCAGATCCGGTTGGGGCACATCCAGCGCAAGCTTTTTGCAGACTACCTGGGACAGTCCCTCCTTCTCCAGCATCAGCGGAACCTCATAGAGAATCGGTGCGTTGAGATTGGGGATTACCGCCTCCGGCGGAATATTGCAGAACAGCGAGATCTTATTGCGGATATCCTCTGTCAGCGGCTCATCCGCCCGGCAGATGATCACATCCGGCTGGATTCCGATGGAAAGCAGTTCCTTGCAGGAATGCTGAGTAGGCTTGCTTTTGAGTTCATTGCTGCCAGGAATGGATACCACCAGAGAAACATGAATGTACATCACGTCCTCCCTCGGGTTTTCCTGTCCGATCTGTCGAATGGCTTCCAGAAAAGGCTGCGATTCAATATCGCCCACAGTGCCTCCGATTTCCGTAATGACAACATCCGTCGGCGTGGATTTTCCCACCCGGTAGATGCGTTCCTTGATTTCATCGGTAATGTGCGGGATCACCTGAATGGTGCGGCCCAAATAATCTCCAGTGCGCTCCCGGCTGAGCACAGACCAATAGACTTTCCCGGAGGTCACCGAGGAATTCACCGTCAGATTTTCGTCCGTGAATCGCTCATAATGTCCAAGATCAAGGTCTGTTTCCGCCCCGTCGTCGGTGACGAACACCTCGCCGTGCTGAAAGGGACTCATAGTACCCGGGTCAACATTGAGATACGGGTCAAATTTCTGGATGGTTACCTTCAAGCCCCGTTGCTTGAGGAGCCGCCCAAGGCTGGCCGCGGTGATGCCCTTTCCCAAGCCGGACACCACACCGCCGGTCACAAAAATGTATTTCGCCATACACTTCGCCTCCAGACTACAATATTTGTTTATTCTACTCTTTTTGGCGAATTCCGTCAAGGCCGCGGCTCCACTTTCCCTGATCTTTTCTGACGCTTCCTACCGTTTCTCAGGCTGTCCTTTGTGACATTCGCTGTTCCCAATTGACACAAATCAAATTATATCCAAAACTGCTAACAGAACAAGTACCGCAATAATGGCAACAATTCCAACGACCGTCCCAATAAGCTGTTTTTTGGAGCCTTTCACTTTCGACACAGCACCCATTTCTGTTTTCTGCCCTGCGTTTTGCTCCGCCATTTGTGCGCCGCGCATATTGAGATACTGCGCTTGCTGCTTTAACTGTTGATTGTTGAAATCATTTCCTGCCGGCATAAAATTATCTCCTTATAATATAATGATATCATCATCCAGCGTAGGAGGGATAATTGTATACTCCATAAACAACTGTATACATTGTTGAATTATAATTAAACTGACACTTTACAATATAAGAACCGAAACCATTATGCACAATATAAATATATTTCCCATTATATCCGCCATATTCATAAGAATCACTTGTGTAAGCAGTATAATCGCTTATGCTATACATTGTTCCCATTGTAGGCCGACCAATATTTTTCGAATTTTCATAATACGGCCAAGAATCTACATAACTGCTATAACTTGTTGCTAAGTATTGCCCTGTAAGCAAACTGTAAAGCATACAACCACTTATTGTATTTGATTGCCCAGTTATTTTAACAGAAGAAACAGATGGAATATATGCCATTCCATTAGGCATAACCATGTTAGCGTGTGTTGCACTTAGTTCGACAGTATGATTAGCAACAGATGGACTGTATGACAGCAAAGACACCCCTGAACCATCATTTTTGTCAGTTATGTCAATGCTAGATTTCAAATTTCCATTTTCATCTGGAACAAGACTAAAATATGCAGTACTAACCATTGTACCATCATTATTTTGAGTCGTTACTACAATTGCCGGAAGTTCGATAACATCTGTATCCGTCATAGGTCTAACCGCCCCCTCTGTATTGGAACCTTTATATAACGAGACAGACTGGAGAGAAACATCTGCATCTTCAGGAATAGTTATGTTCATTTTCGAAATAATATTCTCAAAAGAAAGTGCTTCTGAATTGTCTGAATTTACTAGTTTCAAATCATCATTATCCAACGGTAAATCACTAGCGGTTACAGGTGTAGATAACGCACTCACCATGCAAAAGACAATTGCGAGAGAAAGAATACGTTTTTTCATTTTTTGTTCCTTCTAACATGTGAAAGGTCTATGATAAATTAAAATATAATGACGTTAAATTCTGCATCGGTATTACATCCTTTCTGAACTATTTTGATTAGATTTTACCACGATTTCTTTTATTTGTCAATATTGTTTGATAAAGCAATAATAATTAAATAATATATTGTAAGCAGACATGTTAATTCATTAGGAGACAGGTAAAGGGCTTGTTTCCATCTAGAAACAAGCCCTTTATACATCATTAACAGAACTACATGGGATGCGTTTTTCCCCAAACTTTTCTGCTGCGCCGCCATAATGAAACAGCAACCGGTTCTTCGAGAATATTCATCCGTATATGCATTTATTTTTTCCAAATTCCCCCTGTTTCGAGAAAGGAAAACAACCAATTTGCAAGGGTTTTTCACATTATCCACAGAGTTTTCCACAAATATTTATCATCAAAAGAAGCAAAAAAATGAATATGATGTTAACATAATCGAAAAAGCCAACCTATTGCTTATTTGATCCTATTTAAAATGTCAAATCTCCAAGTTCCGATAATGTCAGATTGTCTTGCAATGCGGAATTAATCCCATAAGAAAGCACTCTGGCAATTTCCCGCACTCTCCGGTCGATATCGCTGGAGGTGACGATCATGCCAGAGGAAACCTTTCGAAGGGTTTCCTCTTCCACCTCCATACCGGCCCTCATAAACAAATCCGCAGCCATGGTTGCCGCATCGGTCACCGTTGGGACCCCCAGCGCAATCACCGGTCTTCCCAGCGTCTGCCGGTTCAGCGTGCTGCGGCTGTTTCCAATTCCGGATCCTGGGGTGATGCCCGTGTCACTAAGCTGTACCGTGCTGCAAAGCCTGCCAGTATCCCTGGCCGCGATTGCATCCACCGCTATCACTGCCGCCGCCTCACACCGATCCGCCAGGGCCCGGACCGTTTCCGCGCTCTCCATGCCGGTGGTACCCAGCACACCTGGAACCACTGCTCCCACAGGCCGGAACTCTCCAAACGTGTTTGGCATTTCTGAGAGCATATGCCGCGTTACCAGAATGTGATCTGCCGTCAACGGCCCGATGGCATCCGGAGTCACCTCCCGATTTCCCAGCCCCGCCACCAGCACCGGCAGTTGTCCACTGAGCTTCAGCATATCCTGCAGATAGGCCGCAATGGAATTTACCGCCTGCGTAAAACTCTCCTTTTCCCGCCGCAGCACATCCTCCAATTCAATGGTCACATAGGTACCCCTGGGCTTTCCTAGGGCCTTCTCACCCTGGCGAGAGGTGATCTCCACTACAATGGCTTTTGTGCCAAACCTGTTTTCTTTGCGGACCTCCACGCCGGATAACTTGCCGCCTGTCTGCCGAAACTCCCCTGCCCGTTCCATGGCAAGGTCTGTTCGAATCTCCATCATAAGCCCTCCTTTTGTTTCATTCTTTCCATATTTCTCAGGCATCATCCTTTGGCAGAGATTTTTTCCATAAAATCAGAAAAAGCACTTGATTTTCTGAATCAGTCCGTGTATAATAAATCCCTGCGTGAAGGGGCGAGTTATGCCCTAAATTGATAGTTTTCATGTGGAGGAGGTGTTTTCGTGCCCAATATTAAATCCGCCAAGAAAAGAGTGCTTGTTTCCAGAGCGGAAAATGAGAGAAACAAAGCAAACAGATCTTTGCTGAAAACCAACATCAGAAAGTTCGAGACTGCCGCCGCTTCCGGAGATAAGGAGGCTGCTGTTGCCGCTGCAAAGGTTGCGGTTGCCACCATTGACAGATCCGCCCGGAAGGGAATTCTTCACAAGAACACTGCCGCCCGGAAAAAGAGCCACATTGCCGAAAAGGTAAACAGTCTTTGATCGCATCCGAATGGGCGCACTGCAAGATCGCATTTTGCAGCGCGCCCTCTTTTTCTATACTTTCCCCCATTTTTGTTGTATAATCGCGTTGGATATCAAATTGTCATTTGGAGGATGTATGTATGAATTATGCGGAAGAATCCCTAAAACTCCACTATCAGTGGCACGGTAAGTTGAATGTGGTACCGAAAATGGAGGTCAAAACCAGAGACGACCTGTCTCTGGCCTACACGCCCGGCGTAGCTCAGCCCTGCATTGAAATCCAGAAAAACCCGGAACTCAGCTATCAACTGACCGGCAGAGGAAATACCGTTGCTGTGATTACTGACGGCTCCGCAGTGCTGGGGCTTGGCGACATCGGACCGGAAGCCGGTATGCCGGTTATGGAAGGAAAATGCGTTCTTTTTAAAGCCTTCGGCGGCGTGGACGCCATTCCACTTTGTTTGCGCACCAAGGACGTGGACGAATTTGTCCATGCGGTTTCCCTGCTGGCCGGTTCCTTTGGGGGAATCAATCTGGAGGATATTTCCGCGCCCCGGTGCTTTGAAATCGAGAATAAACTGAAAGAGCGCTGTGATATCCCTATCTTCCACGATGATCAGCACGGCACGGCTGTGGTAGTGCTCTCCGCTCTGCTCAACGCCTTAAAACTCGTGGGCAAGGATCTTGACTCCATCAAACTCGTTACTTCCGGCGCAGGCGCCGCCGGCATTGCCATCATCAAACTGCTGATCTCCATTGGTCTGAAAAACGTCATAATGTGCGACCGTACCGGCGCAATCTATGCAGGCCGGGATCATCTGAATCCGGCCAAAGCGGAAATCGCCCGAATCACCAACCAGATGAAAGAATCCGGTTCCCTTGCCGAAGTCATTCGTGGCGCAGATGTCTTTATCGGCGTCTCCTCTCCCGGTACCGTGACGCCGGAAATGGTAAAGTCCATGGCCTCTGACGCGATTCTCTTCCCCATGGCAAACCCCACGCCGGAGATCATGCCCGATGCGGCCATCGCCGCCGGGGCCGCCGTTGTAGGCACAGGCCGCAGCGATTTTCCCAATCAGATCAACAATGTTCTGGCCTTTCCCGGTATTTTTCGGGGAGCACTGGATGTCCGGGCCAGTGATATCAATGATGAGATGAAAATTGCAGCAGCCTATGCGCTCTCTGAACTGGTTGCCCCCGAGGACTTAAGCAAAGACAATATCATTGTTCCCGCCTTTGATCCAAGAGTCGGTCCAGCCGTGGCGAAAGCGGTCGCGGAAGCCGCAAAAAAAACCGGGGTAGCCCGGATTTGACCAGGCCATAAGGAGGTGGTGCCTTTGGTTTCCAGCGCACCGGTGACTGCCCTGAAGGGCGTCGGTGAGGTCCGCGCCCGGCAACTCCGCAAGCTGGGCATTGAGACCCTTTCTGATCTGATTTCCTATTTTCCCCGCGGGTATGAAGATCGTACACACATTATTCCTCTTGCTGAACTGGAATCTGGTGAGCCTGCCTGCTTTCAGGCCACCGTAGTCTCCGCCCCCAGGACCAGTTATATTCGAAGAGGGCTCAACTCTACCCGCTGCGCCATTTCCGACCAGTCTGCAAAGATTCGTGTCACATGGTTCAATCAGCCCTGGATGCGTGAAAATTTAAAGTCTGGTGAATCATATTATTTCTATGGCGTCTTATCTGGAGACGACCGGAACCATCAGATTCTAAATCCCGTGGTGGAACGGGCGGATACACCCCCTGTGGCCACCCGCTGTATCATTCCGGTTTATTCCCTGACCAAAGGTCTGACCTCCAAAATGCTCCAGCATCTGATTTTCTCTGCTATGGCGACGGAACCGCCCCGGGAGATATTGCCAAAGGAATTTCGCAAAATATGGCCCTCCGCCGCAGAGGTATATCAGGAGATACACCATCCCACCTCTATGGAGCGGCTATCCGTCGCCCGAAGCAAACTGATTTTTGAGGAATTCTTCCTCTATTCCATGGGTCTGGGCCTGATGAAAGCCCAGCGGAAAGAGAAATCCGCATACCCCTGTCGGCAGTTTGTTCCCACATCCTTTTATGACGCGCTTCCCTTTTCCCTGACTCATGCCCAGGAACGTGCCTTACAGGAGATCTCCGAGGATTTGTGTTCCGGAAAGCCTATGAACCGGCTGGTGCAGGGCGACGTTGGCTCCGGGAAAACCATGGTGGCGCTTGGCGCCATGCTTCAGGCAGTGGAAAACGGCTATCAGACCGCTCTGATGGCGCCCACGGAACTGCTTGCCATGCAACATTATCAGACAATGTCAAATTTTTTAAAGCCACTGGGCGTCTCTTGCGTTCTTCTGACCGGCTCCGTCACTACGGCCCAGCGAAGGAAGGCCCTGAATGAAATTGCCACTGGTGCGACAAGGGTTGTCATCGGCACGCATGCGTTGTTTTCCGATGCCGTGGACTTCTGCAATTTGGGGCTTGCCGTCATCGACGAACAGCAACGCTTTGGCGTCCGCCAGCGTGCGGCTTTGACCGCCAAGGGCTGCGCGCCCCATTTGCTGGTGCTGTCCGCGACCCCGATCCCAAGAACCCTTTCCCTGATCCTGTACGGCGATCTGGATGTCTCCCTGATCGACGAACTTCCTCCGGGCAGAAAGCCAATTAATACGTTTCTGGTCAGCAGCAACTACAGGGCGAGACTGCTGGGCTTTTTGAAAAAGCAAGCGGCGGAAGGGCGACAGTCCTATGTGGTTTGTCCCGCCGTGGAGGAAAACCCGGATACGGGGCTGACTGCCGCAGAGACGGAATTTGAGAAACTGCGTGCCGCACTGCCGGAACTGTCCATCGGTCTGGTTCACGGTAAGCTTCATTCTGAAGCCAGGGATGCCGCCATGTCCGCCTTTCTGCGGGGGGAAACGGATATTCTGGTGGCGACCACTGTGATCGAAGTAGGCGTAGATGTCAAAAATGCCACGCTGATGATTATAGAGGACGCCGACCGGTTTGGACTGAGCCAGCTTCATCAGTTGCGGGGCCGGGTGGGCCGGGGTGGCGGAACGTCCTATTGCGTACTCGTTTCGGACAACAAAAATAAAGAAACCAGAAAGCGATTAAAGACCCTTTGCTCCACCAACGACGGCTTTGCCATTGCCCAGCAGGATTTGGAACTGCGCGGCCCCGGCGATTTCTTCGGAGATCGGCAAAGCGGACTCCCCATGTTTCATATGGCGTCGCTCTCTACTGATCTCGGTATCCTGAAAGACGCCCAGGAAGCCGCGACCCGCTATCTTTCCGAGCCTGACCTCTGTGAGCCGGAGGAATATTCCATGCTGATGCAGCGGGTAGACGCGCTGTTTTCTGTTTCCGGCGACACGTTCAATTAAACATGTTTTTCATAGCACAAAAACTCCTCCCTCATCATAGTCTGCGATATAAAAAATGCAGATTTTATGACTGCGGGAGGGATTTTTATGTGCGGCATCGCGGGACAGATTTCCCCTCAGGGGCTTCCGAAGCGTGAGCCTGGCTTTTATAATCAAATTCTATCCGCTATGACGCGGCGGGGGCCGGATCAGGCGGGAACCTATATGGATCGATGCTGCGCCCTGCTCCATCGACGGCTCAGTGTCATTGATCCGGAGCATGGCTTGCAGCCCATGACCATCGACGGAAAAACCATCGTTTACAACGGAGAACTTTATAACGCGCCGGAACTGCGGCAGGAATTGGAGACCGCCGGAGCCGACTTTACCACCCATTCTGACACCGAGGTTCTGCTCAGGGCCTATCTCCACTGGGGAGAATCCGCTGTGCAAAAACTCAATGGCATATTTGCCTTCGCCATCTATGACCCTAAGAAACGGCGGCTGTTTCTGGCCAGAGATCCTATGGGCGTAAAGCCGCTGTTTTATGCCCGGTGGGGCGGCAGCCTTTATTTTGCGTCGGAGTTAAAGAGTCTCCTGTGCTTTCCGGAGATCGAGCCGGTGGTAGACGCCAGAGGGCTTTATGACCTTCTGTTTCTCGGCCCGGGCAGGACGCCGGGGTTTGGAATCTTTCAGGGCATCTATGAACTGGAACCGGGAAAGTATGGCTATTTCGATGAAACCGGCTTCAGCGTCTCTACATACTGGCGTCTTCAGGATGCCGGATGTCAGGACAGCTTTGAGGAAGCCAGTGAAAAAACGCGATTTCTGCTGGAAGATTCCATTCGGCGGCAGTTGGTCTCCGACGTACCGGTGGGTGCCTTTCTCTCCGGCGGTCTGGATTCCTCCATCGTCTCAGCGGTGGCAGCAAAATATCTGGGGAAACTCGACACATTTTCCGTCTATTATCGGGACAACGATAAATTTTTTCAGCAGACGAAATTCCAGCCCAGCGCCGACAACCAGTTCATCGACATCATGGAGGATCACATCGGTTCTGAAGGGCACCATATCACACTGGACACCGAAGAACTGATCCAAGCACTATTTGAGGCAGCGGAGGCCAGAGATCTGCCGGGCATGGCGGATGTGGACAGTTCCATGCTGTTGCTCTGCCGTAACGCCAGAAAAACTGCTACAGTAGTGCTCTCCGGAGAGTGCGCCGACGAGATCTTTGGCGGATATCCATGGTATCGTGATCCAACCATTCGGGAAGCCTACGGTTTCCCCTGGGCACAGACTACGGACTACCGGGCCAGCTTTGTACGGCCGGAGTTGCTCGCCTGGCTTGACCCAAGAGAATTTGTAGACAATCGGTATCAGGAGACATTGGCCCAGGTGGATAAGCGCCCGGATCTTAGTCCCTTGGAATCCCGCATGAAGGAAATGATGGTCTTAAATCTTCGATGGTTTATGCAGACATTACTTGACCGGAAGGATCGGATGTCGATGTGGTCCGGGCTGGAGATCCGGGTTCCCTTCTGTGACCGGCGGATCGTGGAGTATCTCTACACGGTACCCTGGGGGTTCAAAGACTATCAGGGCCGGGAAAAGGGGCTTTTGCGCCACGCCTTTCGGGATATGCTCCCTGTTGAGGTACTCTACCGCAAAAAAAGCCCTTATCCGAAAACCTGGAATCCAAACTATAAGGACGCGGTTTCCGCTCTTCTGCGGCGGGAGTTGGAAGGAACAAATTCTCCCCTGCTGGCGTTCCTGGAGAAAGACAAACTGCTCTCCCTCTGCGAAGAAAACCGCAGTCTTCCCTGGTATGGCCAGCTGATGACCACCCCCCAGACGATCGCCTATTTTTTGCAGATGGCCCATTGGCTGCGGTATCATCATGTGCGCGTTGTATTTTAGTTGACATAACAAATCTGTGCTGCCTCAAATGGGGCAGCACAGATTTTGTGTTCGCACAAATCCGGTGATCTTCCAATTTCCAGATTTCTATGTCATTCCGCTGATTTGCAGCCGCGCCCAGGCTTCCTCGTCCTCATAGGCGTTCCACGACTGTTCCAGCGCGGCAGAACGGAGCGCCACCGGCACCGCTCCATAGGCAAGAGACGCTTCCCTGTCGCTGCCGGAAACTTCCAGAAAAAAATCCACGCTGGAAAGGACTTCCGCCCTGGTCTCCGGCGTATATCCCATCAGGCATACTCCGGGCTGCCGCAGTACTCCAAGGCGCTTCTCCGCCCCATTCGCAGCGATCAGCAACTGGGCGCCCTGTTTTAAATACTGCGGCAAAAATTTTAAAATGCGTTCCATCTCCTTGGGAGACAGATACGCCGCCGCAGTGCCAAACACCGGAATGCGCTCCCCCAGCGGAAAGCCATGATTGTCCTGCATCCATAGCTTGTTAAAAACCCGTTCGGCAACACTCTCCCTGTCATAGGGCCGGTGTACCAATGGGTCTGTCATGGGGTTCATTCTGAAACTCCTTTTCATCAAAAGGCCCCACAAAACGCCATGTCTGTGGGGCCTGATATTTATTCCGCAGAAATCAAGTAATAGTAGACAGGCTGTCCGCCGGAGAGAAGAGTAATTTCCGCATCCGGGCATTCCTCTGAGAAAATCTGCGCGGCGATTTGCGCATCGTGTTCCAAAATGTCCTCGCCATAGAAAATTGTAATAAACTCGCTGCCCAATTCTTTGGCTTTGTTGGCCAGATTCCGAAGCAACGATTGGATATCGCGCTCTGTGCCAAACAGCGCACCTCCGCAGAGGGCAAGATAATCCCCTGCGTTGATGGCATGACTGTCAAAATCGGAATCCCGGGCCGCATAAGTGATCTGCATGGTGGTAACACCGCCGATGGCCGCCGTCATATTCTCCACATTGTCCGCAATCTCCGCCGAGGGATCCAAATTCAGCATGGCCGTGATGCCCTGGGGCACCGTGCCGGTGGGGATGACAACTACCTGCTTGTCACTGAGTGGCTCACACTGCTGGGCCGCCATGACAATATTTTTATTGTTGGGCAGGACAATCACCACCTCAGAGGGGGTCGCGTCGATCATTTTGAGAATGTCCTCTGTGGAGGGATTCATGGTCTGTCCGCCGGAAACGATCTGATCAACCCCCAGATCCTTGAACATTGCAGCGATGCCATCGCCCGCGCAGACCGCTACCACGCCGTATTTTTTCTCCGGTGCTGCAATCACACGCTGGCTGCGCTCCGCATTTTCGAGTTCCTGCTCCACCTGCTCCAGATCATCGGTACTACTGGCCTTTCTGCCGGCGGCAATCTCCTCGCACTGGGTTCGCATATTCTCGATCTTTGCCAATTCCAGGACACCGTATTTCGACGCTTCCGTCAGCGCCTGACCGGGAATATCCGTATGAACATGGACTTTAAAGACCTCGTCGTCTTCGCCGATAACCAGGCTGTCGCCAATGCTGTCAAGATACGCCCGATATTGTTCCAGATCGCAGTGCTCGCCCTTTCGGACAATAAACACCGTATCATAGGTAAAGGTAAAGTTGGACATATCCACCATCACCGGCTGTTCCTCCGCCGCATCCGTCGTCTCCACGGCTTCAATGGGATGGCCCAGCATAGCGGACTTCATAGCTTCCAAAATCAGCACAAAGCCCTTGCCTCCGGCGTCCACCACGCCCGCCTTTTTCAGCACCGGATTCTGGTTCACCGTCTCCTCCAGCGCTGCCTTGGCACTGACGATCGCCACATCCAGAATCGGCTCCAACGCCTGCGTCTCGGCACAGGCCTCGATGGCCGCTTCCGCAGACACGCGGGAGACAGTCAAAATCGTGCCCTCAGCCGGCTTCATGACCGCCTTGTAGGCCGCTTCCACGCCCTCTGTCAACGCACCGGCAAAATCCAGGCCGTCCATGGTTTCCTTGCCCTTCATGTGCTTGGAGAAGCCGCGGAACAGGAGTGAGGTAATGACGCCGGAATTTCCCCGGGCGCCCCGCAACAAAGCGGCAGCGGTGATCTCCGCCGCTTTGCCGACGGAAATATCCTCTGCCTTTTGCAATTCCTTGGCCGCAGTACCCAGAGTCAGGGCCATGTTGGTGCCCGTATCGCCGTCGGGCACCGGGAATACATTCAAATCGTTGATGATCTGTTTATTCTGGTCAATGATTGCAGCGGCGCTGAGCAGCATAGATTTCAGTTCCCCGCCGCAGATAAATTCTTTCAAGTAAGTTGCACCTCCGGGTTTGGCTCTATTGTGTATCAATCTACGCTGATGGAATCAATATAGACATTGACCGCTTTTACTTCCACGCCGGTGGTGTTTTTCACCACATAACTGACCTCATTGATAATGGCGGGTCCAACAGCGGCAATGTTGATTCCATGATCCATCATCACATGCAGATCAATGGTCACGGTCTGATCTTCGTTATAGGTCACCAAAACGCCTTTGCCCATGGCCTCCCGGCGAAGCAGGTGCACCAGGCCGTCCGTTCTCGAACGGACGGCCATCCCCTTGACGCCGAAGCAGTTGGATGCAGCCATACCGGCAATGTTGGTGAACACCTCATTGCTGATGGTCACTGCGCCGTTATCGTTCCCAAATTGCATCATAAGGATCGAACTCCTTTCAGCCGAAAATAAATTCCAAATATTTTATATATTCTATTACATTTTACCGAAAAGCACAAGCAAAATTTTCATTTTGCCGCAAAAACTATGCCAGCATGGATTCCTCCCACATGGACGGGCAGGGCAACTCCAACAACTCCGCAATGGTGGGTGCCACATTGGCAAGGCCAAAGGCCCCCTCCCGGAGCGTTCCCTCCCAGCCCCGCAGCACAAAGGGCACAGGATTCAGAGTATGGGCCGTCCGTACCTGCAGTTCGCCCTTTTTGTTCTTTTCCAGCATCACATCGGCGTTGCCATGATCCGCAGTGACCACAAGAATATATCCCAGTTGCTCCGCCGCATCCACAATGCGGCCCAGTTGGACGTCCAGCGCTTCCATAGAAGCAATCACCGCCTGCAGCACGCCGGTATGCCCCACCATGTCGCCGTTGGGAAAATTGCAGCGCAGGAAACCATACTGCTTCGATTCCATGGCGGCAATCAGATGATCGGCAATCTCCCGGCACTTCATGGCCGGTTTCTGATCAAAGGGGCAATTGTCGGAGGGGATCTCCTCATAGGTCTCCAATGTTTCTGAAACCTTGCCGCTGCGGTTCCCGTTCCAGAAATAGGTCACATGGCCGTATTTCTGTGTTTCCGACAGGGCGTATTCGTTGATCCCGTGCTCCACCAGCAGTTCCGTCAATGTGTTCTCGATCTTGGGCGGCTCCACCAGATATCTTTGGGGAATATGCGCGTCTCCGTCATATTCCAGCATTCCGGCATAGCGCACATCATGATAATCGCCCCGGTCAAACCGGCAAAAATCCGGATCGTCAAAGGCCCGGCTGATTTCCAATGCCCGGTCTCCCCGGAAATTAAACAAAATCACGCTGTCCCCGGGCCGGACCCTGCCAACGGGCCGGCCGTTTTCCGCAATCACAAATTCATGGAGGTTCTGATCAATGCAGTCAAGTTCCGCCCGGTAGGTTTCAATGGCCGTCTTTGCGTCCGGGAACTGCCGCCCAATGCCGTGGACATGGCAGTCAAAGCCCCGCTTTACCATCTCCCAGTCCGCTTCATAGCGGTCCATGGTCAGGTACATCCGCCCTCCGCCGGAAGCAATTTTTCCGGTAAAGGAAGCGTCATTCAGTTCCTTCAGTGCATTCTCCAATCGATTGACATATGTCAATGCCGAGGTGGCGGGCACATCCCGTCCATCCAGAAGAACATGGCAGAACGTACGGGAAATCCCCTCCGCCTTTGCCTGACGCAGAAGTGCCAGAAGGTGATCGATATGGGAGTGAACATTGCCGTCGGAGAGCAGTCCCAGAAAATGCATGGCCCCGCCGGTTGTTTTGACATATTCCGTCAACGCTTTCCATGCTCTGGACTGAAAAATCACGCCGGATGCGAGACTTTCCCCGATCAGCTTTGCTCCCTGGGCATAGACCTGGCCGCAGCCCAGCGTATTGTGTCCTACTTCCGAATTACCCATATCCTCGTCCGTGGGCAGCCCCACAGCTGTGCCGTGGGCTTTGAGCCGGGTGTGGGGGCAGGTTTCCAAAAGGCGGTCCAAATTCGGCGTATGGGCCTGCTTCACCGCGTCTCCGGGACCGCCGTCTCCCAGACCCACGCCATCCATAATTACCAGAACAACGGGTTTTTTCATCTCAAAATTCCCTCCCGAGGTCAATTTTTCCTTTGTGTTATTGTACACGAATTTTAAAAATTATACAAGGGGAATTGCGGTTGCGCAGGGATTACATATATGCTATAATGTGCCAAACAAAGAAGGGGTTTTATGGACGCCTTGACGCTGATCAAGCCCACGCTGGAATATGGCAAAGACATTATGGCCTACCGGCAGGAGTTTTCAGATACCGGAGACGTGATGCACGGCTGCTCCGGTCTGGAGAAATACGATAACTGCGAACAGTGGCTGGCGCGCATGCAATTATATGAGCACGAAGAGACCTGCCCTGCGATGCGGGTGCCTGAAACGCTGTTTGTCTGTATTCGCAATTCTGACCAAAAAATTGTCGGTATGCTGGATTTACGTCACAAGTTAATTGATTCCCTTCTGCGAACAGGCGGCCACATTGGCTATTCCATTCGCCCCTCAGAGCGTAAAAAGGGCTACGGTACCCGGCAGTTGATGCTTGCCCTGGAGAAATGCCGGGACATTCATCTTAACCGTGTGCTTGTAACCTGTGATCAAGAAAATATTGCCTCCGCCAAAATCATCCAGCGCTGCGGCGGCATGTTGGAAAATGAAGTGTTTGACCCCAGCGGCAATACCGTAACACAGCGGTACTGGATTTTCCTATAAAATACCCGGAGCGGTTTTTACCGCCCCGGGACTTTTTATAAAATAATGCAAATCAGCCCGCCGCTGCCCTCGTTGATGATTTTCTGAATGGTGTCCCGCAGCTTCATCCGGGCGTCCTCCGGCATTTTTGAGAGTTTTGTATTGACCCCTTCGTTGACCAGTTCAAACAGGGACTTTCCAAAAATATTGCTCTCCCAGAGTTTCTCCGTATTCCCCTCATACTCCTCCAGCAGATAGCTGACCAGATCCTCCGACTGCTTTTCATCCCCCACCATGGGACTCAGCACTGTGGTGATATCCGCCCGGAGCATGTGGATGGAGGGCGCGGAGGCTTTTAATTTGACGCCGTAGCTGCCGTTTTTCCGGACGATTTCCGGTACCTCCAGCCGCATTTCATCAGTGGTCGGCATCACAATGCCGTAGCCTGTCGCCCGAACCTGCTCCAGCGCACCGGACACCCGGTCGTATTCCCGTTTGACCTCTCCCAGTTCCCGGAGATGTGCCATCAAAGCCCCATCATCGGCGATTTCAACACCGGTCTCCTGGGACAACACCTGATAAAACAACTGCTCCGGGAACAGCAGCTGGATCTCCACGATTCCGCTTCCCGGCTCCAGACTTCTGATTTCCATTCGTTCCAGACCGGAGTTTTCCGGAATTTCAGAAAACACTTCTCTGGTATCCCGCAGATGCCGGGTGTTTTTCGCCATCTCCAAAAGGCTCTGATACAGTTCCGCCTTAATTGGGTGCTCAGAGGGCAGCGCCGTGACCCAGCCGGGAAGATAGAAGTCCAGTTCCTGCACCGGGAACTCATAGAGCAGCTGCTCAAGGATATTCAAAATGATCTCCTGCTCCATGGTCAAGCAGTTGACCGGAAAGACCCGAACATGATATTCCTTCTCCAATTCTCCGGCCAGAGCCTTTGTTTCCTGGGAATAAGGCTCGGTGGAATTCAAAAGCACCAGAAACGGCTTTCCCGTTTTCTCCATATCCAGAATGGAACGCCGCTCCGCTTCCAGATAGTCCTCCCGTGGAATGTCCGTCACACTGCCGTCTGTGGTCACCACAAGGCCGATGGTGCAGTGATCCTCCATCACCTTTTTGGTTCCCGTTTCCGCTGCTTCCGTCATAGGAATCTCATGGTCATACCAGGGCGTTGTGACCATCCTTGGCTTCCCATCCTCGTCAGCGCCAATGGCTCCCGGCACCATGTATCCGACAGAATCAATGAGCCGCACCCGCAGCCGCGTCTGGCCGTCGGGAGAAATCTCAACCGCCTGTTCCGGAATAAATTTGGGTTCCGATGTGGTGATGGTTCTTCCGCTCCCGCTCTGGGGCAGTTCGTCTCGTGCGCGCTCTCGATGATATACGTTGTCAATGGACGGGATGATCAGTTCCTCCATAAACCGTTTGGCAAAGGTGGATTTTCCGGTGCGAACCGGCCCCACCACCGCCAAATAAATATTTCCATCAGTTCTGCGCCCGATCTCTTCATAGATACTGTTCAAGCAATTTCCTCCTTATTGGAAAAATTCCGGTTATGACACATGGCTTCATCTTGGAATCAGCAGGATTCCCTCCGGCGCTGCATCCTCGGAAAGACCGTTTGCAGCCAGAATGGCCTCCTGAGTGGTATGGTACTCCTTTGCAATATCCCAAAGGCTCTCCTCCCGGCGCGGCTGACGGATGATCAATCCCGGAGCGGAATGCTCCTGTTCCATTTCTTCCAGGTTTCCACCAATAATTTCTAAAAAATCCATGGGCCGGTAGGTGCTCACCGCCATGGTGCCGTTAACCTTGATGTCCATATCGTCCATACCCGGACTGCCGGAGGCCGTCAAAGATGTTGTTTCCGCCTCGAATCTGCACCCTTCCGAAGCCCGGGTTGTTGCAGTCAGTTCTGTGCGGACGCTGGAACTGCGCAGCTGCCCCTGATCGTTTTCCCATAAGATCTGCGCCGTCACAGGCAGCGTAAATTCAATCTGCTCCCCGGATCGCTTTTCCGATGTTTCTCCGGTCAGGCAGTTGACATAGATCACACGGTTTGCCTGTCCATCAGCGTTGCCATGGCCCACTGGGGCGAAATACTGGCAGTCCAGCAGAGAATCATAACTCCGTTGAGCCGTTTCCGGCGTAATTTCTCCATCCAGCGCATAGATATCCCCTACATAGCTGATCTCCCGTCTGGAAAACACCTCCGCCGTTGTCAGCAACTGCAGGGTTACGTTGAGGCTGCCGCCGTCGGCGGACAGTTCCACATCCGCTCCGGTCAGACAGCTTTTGATCTTCAATTCGTCTGTTTCCTGGCAATCGCCCAGGTCGATGTACTGAGAAAAGGGAAGCGTCGCGGAGCCGGTCTGCATACGGCCATCGCCATCCATATAGAGCGCATACAGCCTGCATTCGCCTTTGAGCACCGCTCTGGCTCCTGTCAAGCGGGAATCCGCGTGGGTCAATTCCACCTGATAGCCTGCCAGATTTTCCGCCAGTCCCTCCGGACTCAGGCGCACCGTGTCTTCCACGGTATAATTTTTTTCCCCCAGCGCGGAAAGCCAGCGAACCGGAGCCGTTTTTCGCAGCAGGCAGACCCGCTTGTCCTGCGTTCCGTCCAAATGTTCTTCCGTCGCCGGCTCATAGACCGTCGCACAAACCGCAATGGTTGCACGAACCATGATTTTTCTGGGATTGACAAGATGGCCGTCCAGACGACGCAGCGTTACCTGGACCCGGGTCTCCATTCCGGGCTTTAATACGCTGTTTTCCAGCTTTAAACTCATGGGGATATAGACCTCCACCACCTCCGGCGTTTTTCTGCCCTCGGGCTGTGTCAGCGCCGTGGCGCTGACGCCGGCGGAGATGCTGAGAATCCCCTCTGTCAATTCCTTTCCCCGGAGAAAGGCCATGCCGCTGGTAAACAGTACCTCCGTCACATCGGGGCAGGAATCCGGGATGATGGCCTCCGCCGTCTCCTCCATGCTCCTGGTTTCCCGGAGCGCCGGCCTGAGGTAGGAGGCGCTCTGTTTCAAAAATTCCAATTTCAACTTGATACACTCCTTCATTGGGGCGCTCAGGGCACCTCTTTATGAAAAAGTATATTCTCACAATTCGCTTTCTATGTCTCATTTTTCCGGTCAGAAAAGCGTTTCCCTTTACCAGCAAATATTTGATCCAAAAATTTGATTTCAGCAATGCATGAAAATACAGCCAGCCACAACGGCTGCAATCCCCAGCAGGATCGGGCACAGCCCACTTTGGAGCAAAACGGCCAAAATCATCCCTACACCGAAGGCAAACAGCGCAATCCCAATAACCTCTCGTTTTCTAATCATAAAAACATCCCCCGCACAGTCTATGCGGGGGATGCAATTCCATGATCAATTTTAAAGTAAAAATCGGCAGGAGTGGAAATATGTTAATCTTTTTTGTGTTCCCATTCCCGATATTCTTTCCGCTTTTCATAGAGCCGGACATAACTCTCATGCCGGGTCTTTCCGATTTTTCCGTCGGCCAGCGCCTGCAGCACCGCGCAGCCCTGCTCTTTGATGTGGGCGCAGTCATCAAACCGGCATTTGCCCAGGTAAGGGGAAAATTCCGGGAAAGCCAACGCCAGCGTTTCCGGCGAACCAACCTCCATCCGTTCCGTGTCAAAGGAGGAAAAGCCGGGCGTATCCATGATCTTTGTGCCGTTCGGCAGGGAGAAAAGTTCTACATGCCGGGTGGTATGTCTGCCGCGGCCCAGTTTTTTGCTGACTTCGCCGGTGGCGATCCGCGCTTCCGGATAGAGAGCGTTGAGCATAGTAGACTTCCCAACGCCGGAGTTTCCGGTAAAGGCTGCCAGCTTTCCCTTCAGCATTGACCTGAGTTCCTCCACGCCCTGTCCTGTTTTCGCGCTGGATCTCAGTACAGGGATTCCTGCCTGGTTATAAATCGCGAACAGAGTGTCCGCCGGGTCGAGATCACACTTGGTCAGCAGCAAAATGGTCTCCACCCGCTGTACCGACGCGATCGCTGAGATCCGGTCAATGAGAAAAGGGTCTGTGACCGGATTGACCTGAGACGCCATCATCACAAGGACGTCCACATTGCTCACTGCCGGACGGATAAAGCTGTTTTTGCGGGGAAGCACCTCCTGCACATAGCCGCTATCCCCACTGAGAAAATAGGTCACATGGTCTCCCACAAGCGGACTGACGCCCAGCTTTCTCAGTTTTCCCCTGGCTCTGCATCGGACGATTTCCGTTCCAGTGTCCACATCATAAAAGCCGCTAAGGGCGCGAATGATTATTCCCTGATATTCCTGTGTCATTCAATCGGTTCCACAGGAGGGTCCAGTGTCGGCGCCTGAGAGGGATCCGGCTCCTGTGAGGGAGAAGGGGAAGGAGAAGGAGACGGAGACGGAGACGACGGCTCCTGCGAGGGAGAAGGCGACGGGGAAGAAGTCGTCTCCTGTATCGGCGAGGGAGACGGGGAAGGAGATGTTTCTTCTTTGCCAAGAGAAACCTTAATGCTGATCACGGTGCCCTCTTTGACCTCCTGCTTATATTTGATACTCTGATAGAATACGCGCCCTTCCTCAGCTTCATTTTCCGCTCTGGTTACATTGGCGATCAAATTTCTTGATTCAATCAGCGCGACCGCGTCTTTCTCTTCCAGATCCAGAACATCCGGCACCTCGACCAGTTTGGTTCCTTCGCCGCTGGATACCGTGATCGTTACAGTATCGCCGGAACGAAGTTCTGTTCCGTATACCGGAGAAGACGAGATTACCTTCCCTTCTTCTACATTCTCCGACTCCGTATAACTGTAGTTAATGGACAGGGAAAGCTGATCGGTCAATTCCTGCATGGCACTCTCCGCTTCCTGCACTGTCTTCCCGACCACATTTGGCATAGGCATGGTCTGCGTACCCTTGGAAACCGTCAGTCGGACGGTGGTGCCAACCGTCACTTTTTTGCCCTTATCCACGCTTTGCTCGCAAATCTCTCCTTCGGCATACCGCTCGTTGTAAACCCGTTCGCCCTCCACCAGATTGAGGTCGCTGTATAGTTCATCCTCCAGAACGTCCTCCAACTGCTTGCCCAGAAAATTCGGCACCGACACAAGGCCGTCGCTGCTTTCACCGGAAAATACGGTTCGCCACATGACAATTCCAAGGATTACAACGACCACCAGCAACACAGATACTACAATAATTGGCGTTTTGCTGCTCCGGCGCTCCTCCTCATCTGAATCGTCATAGTAATCCGCGTAACGCTGCTGCTTTCGGCCGGCCTTTTCCTGATTGGCCCGCTGGACAGAGCGTTCCGCCATACTACGAGCCTTTTGCTGCGCCGCCTGTTGGGCGTCGGCTGTTTGCGCCGGACGCTGCGCTGCCTGCGCCTGCTGCCGTGACTGCCCGCCCTGGCGCTGCTGGGTTTGGCCCGCTGTAGTCGAACGGGTGTCCACATAGGCCGTGGAGCCGCCGGGTCCGGCGTTAAAGCGGAACACCACCTGCGGATTTTTTCGAAGCGCTTCCAGATCTTCTATCATTGCTGTCGCAGAAGCATAGCGCGCCGTCATATCGGAGCACATGGCATGCAGGGTGATCTGCTGAAGCCCCAGCGGAATGTTCGGGTTGATCTGACGGGGCGGCGTCGGTGTGGAGTTGATATGCTGAATGGCGATCGCCACAGGGGATTCTCCGTCATAGGGCGGTTTTCCGGTCAGCATTTCATACATGACCACACCCAGAGAATAGAGATCCGACCGGGCGTCCACCTGCGCCCCCTTGGCCTGTTCCGGAGAAATATAATGTACAGACCCCAAAGCTTCACGGGTCAGCGTATTCTGGGAGGAATTCAGACGCGCAATCCCAAAATCGGCCACCTTAACGCTGCCGTCCTTCAAGATCATAATATTATGGGGCTTGATATCCCGATGCACGATGCCGCGGCTGTGTGCGTGCTCCAGGGCCTTGGCACTCTGGGTTGCAAAATGCAGCGCTTCCCGCCAGGAAATTGAGCCCCGCTGCTGCATATACTGCTTGAGCGTCAAGCCGTCAATCAATTCCATCACGATATAATCCGCATCGCTGGAATGTCCCACATCGTAAACTGCGACGATATTGGGATGGGACAGCATGGCGACTGCCTGACTTTCCGCGTGGAATCTGCGGCGGAAATCTTCGTCCCGGCTCAGTTCTTCCTTTAAAATTTTTACCGCCACAAATCGGTTCAGGCGATGGCATCTGGCCCGGTAAACCACGGCCATCCCGCCTCTGCCGATCTCTTCTAAAATCTCATAGCGGCCATCCAGCAGCCGTCCAATATATTTATCCATTTGCATCGCTCCCCCGGCGTGTTTTTAAAATTTGATGAGAACCACCGTTACATTGTCCGGGGCTCCCCGCTTTTTGGCCGTATCGATCAGTCTCTGGCAGCATTCTGTGCCTTCGTCGGTATGCGTTACTTCATAGAGCAGTTCCGGCTTTGTGACCAGATTGGAAAGGCCGTCCGAGCAGAGTAGCAGATACTCTCCCTTTTCCATGTTCAGATAAAAGCAGTCCGGCACTACCTCCGGCTCAGTCCCAACCGCTCTGGTGATCAGATTTTTATTGGGATGCTTTCTGGCCTGCTCTTCGCTGATTTGCCCTCGAGCGACCATCAGTCCGACCACCGAGTGATCCTCCGTGACCTGCTGTACCTCTTCGCCGGAGATATAATAGCACCGACTGTCTCCCACATTGACAATATAGGCCCCCTGATGTTGAAGGAAGACCGCCACCAGCGTTGTGCCCATGCCCTTGAAATCCGGGCTGACCCTGGACTGCTCATAGACGGCGCGGTTGGCGCTTTTCACCCCATCCACCAGCATCGAAACGATCTGCTGCTGCTGCATATCCTGGCTCACACTGCCGGAAATATCCTGCAAAAAAACCTCCGAAGCCAGCCGTGACGCAACATCGCCTGATTTGGCGCCGCCCATTCCATCGCAGAGCACTGCCAGAAACTGGCCCGGGCCAAGGCTGAGACAGCGATAATAATCCTGATTTTGCTTCCGGACCATTCCCTGATCCGTCGCGCCCCAAATTTCCATTTTCGTCACCTCACAATTCCTGCAGGGCCTTCCGACGAAGCTGCCCGCAGGAGGCGTCGATATCACCGCCCAGCCTTCTTCGCACAGTGGCAGTGATCCCTGCACGCTCCAGTGTTTCCTGAAAGCGGAGGATGTTCCCCTTGGTGGAGGGCTTGAATGGGCTTTCCTCCACGTTGTTGAGCGGGATCATGTTCACATGAGCGCCCATGCCGCGGAGCAGGCTGATCAGCTTCTCCGCATGAGCCTGCGTGTCATTGACCCCATCGATCATCGCGTATTCAAAGGAAATGCGCCTACCCGTTTCTTCAAAGTACCGGCGGCAGGCTTTCATCAGCTTCTCCACGCTATAGCGGCGATTGACCGGCATGATCCTGCTCCTGGTCTCATCATCCGGCGCGTGAAGGGATACAGATAATGTTAATTGTAAATGAAGAGAGGCCAGTTTGTCAATTCTTTCTGTCAAACCGCAGGTAGAAAGTGAAATATGCCGCATGGAAATATTCATGCCATCCGGATGATTGACCAGTTCCAGGAACCTGACCACAGCATCAAAATTGTCCAGCGGCTCTCCAATTCCCATAAGAACGATATGGGAAATTTTCTTGCCGCTGTCCTTCTCTGTAAACAGAACCTGATCAAGGATCTCTCCGGCAGTGAGCCGTCTGACCAGTCCCCCCAGCGTTGAAGCGCAAAAGGCGCAGCCCATGGCGCAGCCCACCTCTGTGGAAACGCAGACGGTATTGCCATACTGATACCGCATCAAAACCGTTTCCACGCAGCTGCCGTCTCCCATCCGCCAAAGATATTTGATGGTGCCGTCCCTTTTGCTCTCCTGCTTCCGCTCCACGCTGGGAACTGAAATATAAAATTCCTCATCCAAGCGCTCCCGCAGAGCCTTGGACAAGTTTGTCATGTCCGAAAAAGACACCGCGCCCTGATGGAGCCAGCTGAAAACCTGTTTTGCCCGAAATTTTTTCTCTCCCATTTCCATCAGCGCTGTTTCCAACTGGGAAAGGTTCATGGATTTGATATCCTGTTTCATTGTTGTTTCCTCATCACCGACAGAAAAAAGCCGTCGCAGTCGTCCAGACCCTGATATAAACTCAGCATACCGGTGCTTTGGCAGGAAAGCGGCTCCGGTACAGAAAATGGAACTGCCGAAAACTCCGGATGCTGCTTGAAAAATCCCTCTGCCACCATCTCATTTTCCCGCTGCAAAATCGTGCAGGTGCTGTAAAGAAGGCGTCCACCGGGGCGGACATACCGGCCGGCCTGGGCTAAGATTTCCTTTTGAAGAGCAGGCAGCGTTTCTATTGCTTTCACATTCTTATATCGGATATCCGGCTTTTTCCGGATCACGCCCAGGCCGGAACAGGGTACGTCCGCGATCACGATATCAAACTGCTTTTCCCATGTCCTGCGGAATTCCAACGCATCATTTTCTACGGTTTCCACAATAGAGACTCCCAGCCTCGATGCGGCTTTCTGTATTTCCTCCAGCTTGCCCCTGTGAATATCGCAGGCAAGGATAGTTCCCTGATTCTTCATATGCATGGCCGCAGCCATGGACTTTCCGCCGGGCGCGGCGCAAAGATCCAGGACATTCTCCCCCGGCTGGGGCGCCAGCACGTCCACCGCCAGCCTCGCTGCGGCGTCCTGCACCTGAAACAGTCCTTCCCGGAAGGCCGGTAGCTGTTCCAAATTTCCTGTGCCCCTGAGCAGAAAGCAGCCGGAAAGCCATGGATGGGGCGTAACGGATACACCCGTCTCCGCCAGGCTGTGCGCCAGTCTTTTCGGCGTTGTTTTCAGCGAATTGACGATCACAGTCGTCTCCGGACTGCTGTTGTCCGCCCGCAAGATCGGTTCCAGTTTTTCCCCAACCGATTCCCTGATCAGATTCACCAGTTCCGCCGGATGGCTGTAGCGGATGGCATAGTCCTCCGGTAGTTCCAGAGTATCTTTTTTCCGGAGAAAATTCCGAAGCACGGCATTGCACAGACCAGCTTCCCGCAGGGAAAACTTTTTCTTCGCCTGCTCTACAGCCTCATGGACTGCGGCGGAGTCCGGCACCCGGTTCATAAACTGGAGTTGATAAATAGCCAGACGCAGGATATCCCGAAGCACGGGCTGCAAATGTTTCCGACCGGTCAAAAGGAGATTGATCTCATAGTCCAGCAGCGCCTGATTTTGGAGTATGCCGTAGAAAAGCGCCGTAGCGAACGCCGCGTCTCGCTGAGAAAGTCTTGCATTTTTTATTTCTTCCTTCAGCACAGCATCTGACCATCCGCCGTTTTTACGGCAGACCGTCAGCGCCCGAAGGACTGCATTTCTGGCCGGCAACCTGATCGCTCCTCTCTTCCCTTCTATTCGATCACTATGGGATGCCCCCGTAGATAGTCGGCGCAGCGCATCCGCTTGCCCCCCTGGGCCTGTACTTCCTCAACCAAAATCACACTGCCGCTGCCGCAGGCCATTTCCAGGCCCTGCCTGGTCACAGCCACCGGCTGCCCCGGGGCTTTATCTGTCTGCTGCTCCAGTATTTTCACAGAAAAGACCTTTGCGGGCTTTCCATTCAGTTCCATGGTCGCCACCGGCCAGGGGATCATACCCCGCACATGACAGGAGATCTCTCTGGGCGACTTGGTCCAGTCAATAGGGGCCATGCTTTTTTTCAGCATTGGCGCATAGGTGGCCTCTGACTCTATCTGCGGCGTACTTGTCGCGGTTCCCTGATCGATCATAGCAATCGTTTCGCTGAGCAGTTCCGCGCCCAGCGCCGCCAATTTTTCTGTCAGGGTTTCCGTGGTGTCGGTATCCGCAATGGGGAGCGCTTTCTTTGCAATCATATCGCCCTCGTCCATTTTTTCCGAAAGATACATGACCGTCACGCCGGTCTCTTTGTCTCCGTTTAAAATGCTCCATTGAATTGGACCGGCTCCCCGCAGTTTTGGCAGCAGACTGGCATGGATGTTGATACAGCCGTATTTGGGGATATCCAGCACCGTTTTTGGCAAAAGCTTTCCGTAGGCCACCACGCAGATCAAATCCGGCTGAAGCGCCCGCAGTTCCTCAATCACCGATTCCTCCCGAAACGAGATTGGCTGAATGACCTTCAGTCCCTTTTCCAGCGCGAATTCCTTGACCGGGGAAGCCGACAGCTTCATGCCCCTGTTTTTGGGCGTGTCGATCTTGGTATAGACCGCCGAAATCTCATGGCCGTCCTGATAGATCCGGCTCAAGCAGGTCTTTGCAATCTCCGGCGTTCCCATATAGACGATATTCAAACTGTCTCCTCCTGCTCTTCCATCTCCATTTCGGCGAGTTCCGCTTCCGTCATCAGTTTGGAAGCCCGGTCTACGAATAAAATGCCATCCAAATGCTCGCATTCATGGACAAAACACCGGCCAATCAGACCGGATTCCGTTGCTGTAAATACGTTTCCGTCCCGGTCCATGGCCTTTACCGTCACGGTCATGGGCCGTTTTACGATGCCCCACAGGCCAGGTACGCTGAGACAGCCCTCCAGGTCTTCCTGTTCTCCGGCGGTTTCCACCACCGAGGGATTGACCAGTTCCAAAATCGTCCCATCCTCTTTCTGAATGACCACAATGCGGCGAAGAATTCCTACCTGAGGCGCTGCAAGACCAACGCCGCCGGAATCCTTCAGTGTCTCCGCCAAATCGTCGATCATATTGTGAAGCCGCTGGTCAAAAACTGTAACCGGGCGGGATTTTTTCCGCAGGCTTTCTTCGTCCGTGTCTTTTTTTAAAATAGTTCTCAATGCCATGGGGCATTCCTCCTGTTTTCTAATCCAGCGGATTGACATCCACTGATACGGTTATGTGCTTATTCCCCTGCTCCTTTTTAAACCAGATTATCAACCCGGAGAGCCGCTGCCGAAGGGACTTGCTGTTTCGGGCCAAAAGCGTGATCTGGTAGCGGTAACGATTCATGACCCGAAGAATCCTCGCCGGCGCGGGGCCCATAACGGTCACCTTATCCGGATACTCCTTCAAACTCTGCCCCAGCGTCTGACGGAACCGCATGGCGCCATCGGCAACCTCCCGTTCCATCTGACCGAAGAAATTGATGCGCAGGATATCACTGTAGGGCGGGCAGCCCTGTATTTTCCGTAGAGGAAGTTCCGTTTCATAAAATGCGTCATAGTCCTGACTGGCCGCCTGTAACAGCACCTGATTTTCCGGGGTCATAGTCTGAATGATCGCTCGTCCTGCCTCCACCCCGCGGCCTGCCCGGCCGATAACTTGGGTGATTTTCGAAAAGGTGGTTTCCGCTGCGCGGAAGTCCCCGGTATAAAGCGCGCTGTCGCCGTCCAAAACGCCCACCAGCGTCACATTGGGAAAATTCAGCCCCTTGGTCACCATCTGTGTTCCAATAAGCACCGGAATTTTCTCCTGCCGGAACCGCGTCAGGATCTGATCATGGGTATTGGTGGCTGTGACCGTATCCGCATCCATGCGGATGGTTTCCATCCAGGGCCACAGCGTGTGGAGTTCCTCCTCCACCTTCTGGGTGCCAGTCCCCACAGGCCGCAGTGCAGAGCCGCACTCCGGACAGCTGCCGGAGGCCTTTTGGGAATGGCCGCAGTAGTGGCAGATCAGGCGGTCATTAGCCGAGTGATAAGTTAGGCTGACGCTGCAGCTGGGGCACATGGGCACATGACCGCAGATGGGGCAAAACATCATCTGACTGGCACCCCGGCGGTTGAGATATAAAATGGACTGCTGTCCGTTGTGAAAATTCTCCTCCAGAGCTTCCCGCAACAGGCTGCTGATGGAACCGGAATTTCCACTTTTCAGTTCCTCCTTCATATCAGCGAAGAAAACCCTGGGAAGCTGGTTTCCATTATAGCGCCGGCGCATGACCGCCAGCTGATAAACCCCGGACTTTGCCAGAAACATCGTTTCCAGAGACGGTGTTGCCGAGCCGAGTACCACTGCCGCGCCTTCTCTGGATCCCCGCCATATTGCGACCTCTCTGGCGTGATATCGGGGATTCATTTCCGATTTGTAGCTGGATTCATGTTCTTCATCCAGCACAATCAGTCCCAAATTATGGAGCGGCGCGAACACCGCCGAGCGAGTTCCCAGCACCACAGCAGCCTTTCCGCTGCGGATGCGTTTCCATTCGTCATAGCGCTGGCCCATCTGCAGTGCGCTGTGCAGCAGCGACACCTGATCGCCGAAGTGGCTGATAAACGTACGGAGCAACTGAGGTGTCAGGGCGATCTCCGGCACCAGAACCAGCGCCGTTTTTCCCATGGCAAGCACATCGGCAATGAGTCGGAGGTACACCATGGTTTTCCCGCTGCCTGTCACACCATAGAGCAGGGAAACGCCGCCGGTATGCAGCCCCGTCCGGAGTGTCTCATATGCCGCAAGCTGCTCTTCCTGCAACACGATTGGCTCTGCCTTCTGGCCTGGCGTCACCTGGGGCCGGCGCAACACCTCCCGATGGCTCAGACTGATATAACCAGTCCGTTCCAGCGCGGAAACGGAACTGGCCGATGCGCCGGTAAAGTAGCGAAGTTCCTTGACCGAGCAGGTCCCCATCACCGCGAGCATCTCCAAAATTGCTTTTTGCATGGGTGCTTTTTTTTTCGTCTGGGCATATTGCAGCGTTTCCTCCGGGGATGCCGTCAGGGCGGCAACCTTTTCGGTTTTGTCCCCTACGTTTCGAATCAGCATTCCCTCTGACAGGAGCATTTTTTTCCTCTTGAGCCGTTTCAGGCCAAGCGCCAGCGTATCGGCATCGAACTGTTTTCGGAGCAACGCTTCCTCCGCGCTCCCGCCCAACTCCTGCAAGTGCTGTCCAACTGCGACTGCTTCCGGACAGTCCGGAAACTTCGCAGCCAGGTTCGCATCCATGCCCAGCGCCGTCAGGACAACCGTATCTTTGGCGTGAAACCAGAGACCGGAGGGCAACATTGCACGGATCGCTTCGAAGAAGGTACAAAAATACCGCTCCCGCAGGAATGCCGCCAGACGGAGCATGGTTTGATCCAGCACTGGCGCTTCATCCAAAACGCTTTCCACTGCTTTGAGCTGCTGTTTTGGCAGATACTCCGACGTTTCCAGCACCAGCCCTTCGCTGCGGCGGTTTCCTCTTCCAAACGGGATCGTGACCCGAACGCCTGGCACGCATTGCTCTGACAGCGATTCCGGAACCAGATAATCATAGGGCTTATCCACCCAATATACTGCAGCTGACACCGCGATTTTTGCAATTTTCATCATATTTCTTCAAACAGCAAAAGCCACCGCCGCCTGGATGAACAGACAAAGCGGATGGCTTCCGGCCCTACCCCGTTTCAGTGCAGGTATTCATTCTTGACTGTTGCGGTAATTTTCCCGTCAGCAATCTCGTCAATGGCCTGACTGACGCACATCTTCTCAGAGGGGATCTTGAATTCCTCATTTTCAATTGCCACCTGACGGGCCCGGCGAGCAATCACATTGACCAGAAGATAGCGGTTTCCCACGCTTTTCAGCATTTTCGGTACGGATGGATAGAGCATCATAGTAATTCCTCCATTTTCAAATAATCTGTCTTTCTCTCCGCGCGAAGCTTTTCCGCGGTCAAAATGGAATCGACATCACGAATTGCCTGCGCTTCTATATCATTGACAACAATATAGTCATAATAAACCGCCTGGCCGTATTCCCATCTGGCCTGTTTCAGGCGTTTCTCCATATCCGTTTCGCTGGTATCTCCGCGTCTGCGAAGCCTGTTTTCTATCACGGAAAAGCTGGGCGCCACCAGAAACACCAGCACGGTGTCCGAGCATTTTTCCTTGAGCTGCATGGCGCCTTGCACATCAATATCCATAATCACATCGATGCCCTGCCAAAGCCGTTGTTCCACCGGTTCCTTCGGTGTGCCATAAAAATTGCCGGAATACTCTGCGTACTCAAAAAAAGCGCCGTCATCGATCATTTTCTGAAACTCGGCCCGGGACTTGAAGAGGTATGTAACGCCCTCCAGGTCTCCCTCCCGCATTTCACGGGTAGTTGCGGACACAGAAAAGTACATATCCGGATGCAGCGCCAGAACGCCGGCAATCACAGTACTCTTTCCAACCCCTGATGGGCCGGAAATCACCAGCAGCTTTCCCCGATCCATTATTCTTCCTCCTCCGCATCCAGTCCAACTCTGTGGGCAATGGTTTCCGGACTGAGACCAGAGAGGATCACATGATCCGTGTCCATCACCAGAACAGCCTTTGTCTTTCTGCCGCAGCTGGCGTCAATGAGCATTCTGCGCTCTCTGGCCTCCTGTATCAGCCGTTTGATGGGCGCAGCATCCGGAGACACCACCGTCAAAAGCCGCTCCGCAGAGATCATATTTCCAAAGCCGATGTTCATGAACTTCATAGCGTCTCCTATTCGATGTTCTGAATCTGTTCCCGGATTTTTTCCAGTTCCGACTTCATATCGACCACGTTTCTGGCCTGTTCCACATCGTTGCCCTTGGAGCCAATAGTATTGGCCTCCCGATTCATTTCCTGCATGAGAAAATCCAATTTTCGACCGATCACGCCGCCCTCGGAGAGCATACTTTCCAGCTGGGCCACATGGCTCCGAAGCCGAACCGTTTCTTCATCCACGGCGACCTTGTCTGCATAAATAGCCGCTTCCTGTATGATGCGGGCTTCATCGATCCGGGTATTTTCCAAAACCTCCTGCATTTTCGCCAAAAGCTTGGCCCGGTAGGCCTCCACTGTGGCCGGACTGCGGGCCTCGATCCTGGAGACCAGTGTCAGAACGCCTTTTGCTTTTTCCATGAGGTCGGCCCGGAGAGCCTCGCCTTCCTGCTGACGCATCTCGTCGAAAGCGGAAAGCGCATCTTCCACCACGGCGGTGATGGCGGACTTGACTTCGGTCTCATCCTCCTCCTGTTTTTCCACAAGAAGCACGTCGTGAAACTGAACCAGCGTACTGACGGAAATATCATCCCGAACCGGGCAGGTTTCCGTCAGTTCTCGCAGAGCGCTGAGATAGCCCTCCGCCACCGGATGATTCACCGTGATCCTGACATTTTCAGACCCCAGCGTGTTAATAGTCACATACACGTCCACCTTTCCGCGGGAAATGGACTTTTGCACCAGCGCTTTGACGGACTCCTCCAGATAAAGATACCCTCTTGGTAATTTCACGCCGCAATCGAGATATCGGTTGTTGACGGATTTGATTTCTACCGTAATCTCTCCGCCGGAAAAACTGCCCTGGGCCCGGCCGTAACCGGTCATGCTACGGATCATGGAGCCTTCCTCCCAGCCTGGGGATGATAATAACTCCCCATTTTCATATTACTTTTGTTTATTATAGCAAATCCAGCGCTTCTTTGCAAGGGGAAAGCCTTTCTTTTCCGCAAACATCCTTTTGCTTCCGCCCTTTTCCGCAGGTCGGAGACGTTTTTTTGTTCTTTACATTGGATTCTCTTTCCTGTATAATTGGCTAAAAACCGTTGTCATTTTTCAAACGGCATATTTTATACGAAAGTGGTTGGGTAAATGGCTAGAATTGAATTTGACGAATACAAAACAAAGCTGACAGAACTTGCGCCGAAGCTTGGAGCGTTGGGAGAATCGCTGGGGCTGGAATCCGCCAAAGAAGAATTGGATCGACTTCACGCCATGGCTGCTTCCGATGGCTTCTGGAACGATCCGGAAAACTCCCAGAAGGTCACCAGACAGACCCGTCAGCTGGAAATGAAAATTGAGAACTACAATAAAATGTGCAGCGATCAGGAGGATCTGCTGGTGCTCTGCGATATGGCGTTGGAGGAGGACGATGACTCCATGCTGGAAGAACTGGTGGCGGGCTTCACCAATCTGGAGCAGCGGATGGAGAACGCCCGGCTGGAAACCCTTTTGACCGGCGAATATGACGGTAACAACGCCCTGGTCAGCTTCCACGCCGGGGCCGGCGGCACAGAGGCACAGGATTGGTGCCATATGCTTTACCGGATGTATACTCGCTGGGCCGAGCGCCATGGCTTCACCTATAAGATCATGGACTATCTGGAGGGCGAAGAAGCGGGACTGAAAAGCGCGGATATTCTCATTGAGGGGCAGAACGCCTACGGTTTTTTAAAGGGCGAAAACGGAGTGCACCGGCTGGTTCGGGTTTCTCCTTTTGATTCCAATGCCCGGCGGCACACCTCCTTCTCCGCTATTGAAGTGATCCCGGAGATTGATGACGATGCCAACGATATAGAGATTCGTCCGGAAGACATTGAAATGCAGGTGTACCGTTCCTCCGGAGCCGGCGGTCAGCATATCAATAAGACATCCTCCGCTGTTCGGCTGATCCACAAGCCCACCGGCATTGTGGTAGCCTGCCAGACGGAACGAAGCCAGTTCCAGAACCGGGACAACTGTATGAAAATGCTTCGCTCCAAGCTGGTAGAGATCAAAGAGCGGGAACATCTGGACAAGATCTCCGACATCAAGGGTGTGCAGCAGAAGATCGAATGGGGCAGCCAGATCCGGAACTATGTTTTTATGCCCTACACACTGGTGAAGGACACGCGCACCGGCTGTGAAACCTCGAATGTAAATGGCGTAATGGATGGCGATCTGGATCCGTTTATCAACAGCTACCTGACCTGCGCTGCCACCAATACCTGGGTGCAGAAATAATCGGTAGCTGCGGCAGACATCCCAAAATTTTGACAGATTTTATGAAAAAACACTTGCAAATTTTCATTTGCTATGCTATGATATTCAACACTGTTTGAAAGATTACGTATACCGCACAGCGGCATAAATGGAGGATTATCATGATTAAAACCATTGTTACAGTAATTCAGGTTGTTTTTGCATTGGCAGTGATTGCTGTCATTATGCTTCAGTCCGGTAAAAATGCCGGTCTTTCCGGCGCTATTGCCGGCGCGGCAGACAGTTTCCTCTCCAAAAGTAAAGCCACAACCTGGGACGCCCGGCTGACCCGGGCCACCAAGTGGATCGCCATTGGCTTTATGTTGCTGACGCTGGTGCTTTCCTTGATTCCCGCTTCCACTGCGGCCTGATCGACAAAATAAATTTTGCCCGGAACCTTTTGGCTCCGGGCATTTTTATTTGTCATAATCGCAAAGGGTCACGCCGGTATAATACCAGCTGAGAATTTCCTCATAGGTTTTCCCTTCCTGTGCCATGGTCTGGGCGCCATACTGGCTCATGCCTACCCGGTGCCCGCTTCCCTTGACCTGAAAGGTTACGGTATCCGCTGTGATCTCCATCGAAAAACAGGTGGATTTTAAGCCGAACAGCTGGCGCAGTTCCGTGCCGGAGAAGGTTTTTCCGCCGATGGTCAGCGCTGCAACTCCGCCCCCCTCCGTATAGGTCACATCCGAAACGCCAAGGTCTGTAATCTCCAGGATTTCTTTGCATTCCTCCACTGACAGGGTCACTTCACTCTCATATTGGCTCCCCGTTTCCGGGCTTTCCACGCTGACCAGATAGGGCCGCTCACCGCCCCATACCGCCTGGGCGGATTCCGTCCTTCCCACAGCGCTGGAAAAATAAGTAGCGGAAATCAACGCCCCGTCGTAAGTCAGCACCTGATGATCCGTATCCCGGACGGCAGTCCGAAGCTTTTTTAACAATTCTTCCCAGTTTTCCCCAAGCGTTTCTTCGCTCCGGGACAGAGGGATAAACGCCTGACAGACGGCGGGATCGTCAGACAGTGTGCTGCCCTCCTCGATTCGACGGAGCGTATAAGTTCTGGCCGCAACTGCCTGGGCCTTGAGGGCTTCGAGTTCAAAGAATGCTGGCATCTCCCCCATCAGAACGCCGGTAAGGTAATCCAACAGTGTCATTTTCTCCAAAGTGCCGTCCACACAGACGCTAATCCAATCGGTATCATCCTTTGGCAGCTGCCCGGCTGCAATGCTCTGGTGGATCACGATTTCCCGTACCGTTCGCGCTTCGTGCCACAGCTGTTCTGCCTCCTGCGGCGCCGCAGTTTCTGTGGCCATCCTTTTTCCCATGCCACAGATCAATAGCGGCAGAAGGACCGCCGCCACCGCTGCCAAAAGTCCCGTTACAATTCTTCTGTTCATTCCATTCCCCCCAAAATGCAAGACAAATAAATCGTTATTTCATTCAGATTCCTTTCCTCTCTTTTCATATGTCTGTATATTTTTTCGGCGTATTTCGTATTTATTTCGGCAAATGCTACGATTGACGCTTTACAGGAATTCTGCTATGATAAAGAAAATGATTTTTGATTCTTTCAGGAGGTGCAGCACTTGCCAACTTCAAATTCATCTTCCGCCTTTCTCCATACTCTATGCGAGCAGCTGCAAAACAGTACTATTTTTGATGTCACGACCCGGGACAGCGGTAGCATAAAACACGGCCTGAGAAATTCCGACGGCACCGGTGTGATGGTCGGCTGCACAAAAATCGGCTCTGTTCAGGGCTACAGCATCATTGACGGCGAAAAATCGCCCATGGAGGGCCGCCTGATCTACCGTGGCTATGACATTTCCCAGCTGATTCGCGGATTTATGGGAGAAAACCGCTTCGGTTTTGAGGAGATCACATACCTGCTGCTCTTTGGTCGGCTGCCCAATGTGGAAGAATATCGTACCTTTCGGAAAATTATCGCCTCCAATATGGAACTGCCTCTTGGCTTTACGGAGGACATGATCTTAAAGGCCCCCAGCAGCAACATAATGAACAAAATGGCCCGCTCCACACTGGCGCTGTATTCCTACGATGGTAATCCCGATGCGACGGATCTGCCCAACATGATTCGCCAGGCCATTGAACTGGTGGCCCGGTTTCCAACCATTGCTGCCCATGCTTATGCCACCAAGGTCCATTATTTTGACGGCGGCTCCCTGTTTCTCCACTGGCCGGTTCCGGAGTATTCCATTGCGGAAAATTTTCTCCACGCGATCCGGCCCAATTCCAGCTTTACCGACGAGGAAGCAAAGTTGCTGGATCTCTGCCTGGTGCTTCATGCGGAGCATGGCGGCGGAAACAACTCTGCCTTTACCTGCCGGGTGCTTTCCTCTTCCGGGACCGATACTTATTCCGCGATTGCCGCCGCCATTGGCAGTTTAAAGGGGCCGAAGCATGGCGGCGCAAATCAGCGGGTCACCAATATGTTTGCGGAAATCAAAGAGAACGTCAAGGACTGGAAGGATGATGACGAAATTTCCGCATATCTGACCAAAATATTAAAAAAAGAAGCAGGAGACGGATCCGGCCTGATTTACGGCATGGGGCACGCCATCTATACCTACTCTGATCCCCGGGCGGTCATTTTGAAAAAAGCCGCCACTGCCCTGGCGGAAAAGACCGGTTATCTTGACCAGCTGAATCTGCTTTCCGCTATCGAACGGCTGACCCCGGCGGTTTTTCATCAGGTCACCGGCTCTGATAAGGTCATGTGTGCTAATGTGGATTTCTATTCCGGCCTGGTCTATACCATGCTGAACATTCCGGAGGAACTGTTCACGCCCCTGTTTGCCATTGCTAGGGTCGCCGGCTGGTGCGCCCATCGGATCGAGGAGGTTATGACCTCCAATCGCATCATCCGGCCCGCCTATAAGTCCCTGATCCACGGGCTCCCCTATCTCCCTCTCTCTCAGCGTTAAACAGATTTTAAAAATTCCTCTTGTGAAATCAGATGTCTCATATTATAATAGATAGGAGACTGGATCGATCAAGGGGCATTTTGCCCTTAGGAGGAATCTATTTGACAAATCATAACAGCACCCAAATCGCTTCTTATTTACGGCCGGGAAAGCACGCCCATCTGGTAGGCATTGGCGGCGTCTCCATGTGTGCTCTGGGTCTGGTGCTCAAGGGCATGGGCATCCACGTCACCGGCTCTGATATGCAGAAAAGTAAGGCCACGGATAACCTGATTGAAAAGGGCATCCCCGTGTCGATCGGCCATGCCGCCCGGCACATCGAGGGAGCGGACTGCGTCATCCGCACCGCTGCGGCCCACGATGAAAATCCGGAAATCGCCGCCGCGCGCTCCGCCGGAATTCCTGTCTTTGAACGGGCGGAATCCTGGGGCTATATTATGTCGGCCTACAAAAACGCGGTCTGTTTCTCCGGCACCCACGGAAAAACCACCGCCACCTCCATGATGACCCATATTGCTATGGAAGCGAATCTTGACCCAACAGTCATGATCGGCGGCTATCTCAACCTGCTGGATGCAGGCCACCGCGTAGGCAAGGGAAATACCATCATTATGGAGTCCTGTGAATACTGCAATTCCTTTTTGAACTTTACCCCTACCATCGCGGTGATCCTGGATATCGACAACGACCATCTGGACTTTTTTAAAGATTTGCCAGACATTCAGCACTCTTTCCGGCAATTTGCGGAATTGACGCCGCCGGACCGGGGCATTGTCATTGCCAATGGCATGGACAAAAACACCATGGAGGCCTTGGAGGGAATCGACCGCCGGGTCATCACCTTTGGCCTGACCTCGGATATGGATGTCTACCCGGAGCATTTCAACCGGGGCTACTCCAGCTTCGACGTCATCTGCGGGCATCACTACTATACCCACATTGACCTGCGGGTTCTGGGCCGGCATAACTGTATGGATGCGCTGGCCGCCATTGCCGCTGCCTGGGCGCTCGGCATCGAGCCGGAAGCCGTCACAAGAGGACTGACATCCTTTACCGGCGCCGCCCGACGCATGGAGTTCAAGGGCGTGTACCATGGAGCGGACATCTATGACGACTACGCTCATCATCCCGGTGAATTAAAGGCAACGCTGGACGCAGTGCCCCAGCGGGGCTACAGCCGCACCATTGTGGTCTTCCAGCCCCATACCTATAGCCGTACAAAAGCCCTGTTTCCGGAATTTGTGGAACAACTCCGGCGTCCGGACATCACCATTTTGGCGGAGATATACGCCGCCAGAGAAAAAAACACCATTGGCATTTCCGCCAGAGATCTGGCGGAGCAGATTCCCGGCGGAGAGTATTACAGGACTTTTGACGAGATTACCGAACGGCTCAAGGAGATTGCTGCCCCCGGAGATTTGATCCTTACCATTGGCGCCGGCAACATTTATCAGGTGGGCGAAGCGCTGGCAAAGCTGGAATAATTTTTTCAAAAGGCTGCCGCAGGGACGCGATCCGCTTTCTTTGGGAACCTCTACTTCCCGGACAAAGCTTGATTTGACCGTCCGTTCGCGGCAGCTTTTTTATATTTTAAAACTTTCTTAACCGCTTCCCCACTTTGATTTTAATTCGTATTCTGATAGATTATGAACAGAAGGTGAAAGCAATGTACAAAATTTTGATCTGCGATGATGAAACGGATATTCGCAATGCGCTGAATATCTATCTCACTGCTCAGGGCTATGAAACAATTCTCTGCGCCAATGGGCAGGAAGCGCTGGACGCCGTTGCACGAGAGGAGATTGCGCTGGTGCTGCTGGACATTATGATGCCGGTCATGGACGGTATCGAGGTTTTGAGCCGTCTGCGGAAAATCAGCAATGCGCCGGTAATCCTGTTGACCGCCAAAGGCGAGGACACCGACAAAGTTCTGGGCTTGGACATGGGTGCGGATGATTATATCACAAAGCCATTCAATCCCATGGAGGTGCTGGC
>CAZGOQ010000002.1:0-50431 GCA_964527315.1 uncultured Oscillospiraceae bacterium
ATTTCTCTTTTTTGAGGGAAATCGTCTGCGGTTGTTTTTTATTGAAATTATTGATATAATAACCGCAAAGCGTATGATATCGCGCATACAGGCGCTGTGCGTCTGTGCGCTAAAGGCTCGATTCGCCGTGCCGTTCCAGACAGCACATGGCGATCTGTCCTGGCCGCAGGCAGCTATGAGATACGATAAATGCGCTCCATGGAAAGGATGCATTGCAATGACGGAAGAACAGAAGAAGCTCCAAAAGGAGCACGAAGAAAAGTATATGAAATACATGGCGGACTTTGAGGCGGTAGGCGGAGATTATACCAAATGCGGCGGGAATTGCGGATCCTGCGAGAGCAAATGCGATCAGGCACAGTCAGAGGAAAAGACGCCCAAAAAGGCCAAACGCATTGTTATGGTGTTCAGCGGAAAGGGCGGCACAGGGAAATCTGTGATCACCTGTTTGCTGGCGGATAAGCTGCAAAAAATGGGGAAAAAGGTCGCGATACTGGACGCGGATCTGGAAAACCCTTCGATTCACTATCTCTACGGTCAGGTGTTGCCGACGGAGGAGGAAGGGGAGCGGCTTCTGCCACTGAAAGCGGACAGCGGCGTGGAGTTCATCTCCATGGGCAATGTGGAAAAGGTTCCCTCTCAGCCGCTGCTCTCCTACGGCAAGGACATTGCCGAAGGCGCACTCTATTATTATTTGAATGTCAAATGGTCGGAGGATCTGGATTTTATGCTGGTGGATATGCCCTCCGGCGTGGGCGATGTGCCCCTGCAGATCGGAACGATCGTTCCCTTTGACGGGGCGGTCTGCGTGTCGAATCCCTCGGATCTCTGCGATTTTCTGGCACTGAAATCCGTCAATCTCATGCGGATGATCATGATTCCAGTGCTGGGGGTCATTGAAAATAAGACGGCGATCCAGCTGGAGGATGGTCAGGTGCGGCTTGGGACAGAGCCGATGGAACACGCGGAAGCGCTGGATTTGAATCTGCTGGCCGAAGTGCCTCTGAGCCTGGAACTTTCCGTCATGGCGGATTTCGGCCGGATCGCGGATGCGGAAGTGCCGGAACTGGATGCGGTCGCAGAGATTCTGGTGAAGTAAGTGGATTTTGAGAACTGCCGTCTTTGCCCGAGAAACTGCGGCGCAGACCGGACCAGAGGAGAAACGGGTTATTGCGGTATGAGAGACAGACTCACAGCTGCCCGTGCCGCCCTGCACTTCTGGGAGGAACCGCCCATTTCCGGCACCCGTGGCGCGGGGACAGTGTTCTTCTCCGGCTGCTCTTTAGGCTGCGCATTCTGCCAGAATACAGAGATTAGCCACGGAAAATTTGGCGGAGAGATCACATCGGCCCGGCTCCGGGCGATCTTTGAGGAACTGATCGCTCAGGGGGCGCATAACATTGAACTGGTCACACCGACTCATTTTCTCCCCAAAATTCTGCCGGCGCTGGAGCCGAAGCTGCCGGTCCCGGTGATCTATAACTCTGGGGGCTATGAATCCGTGGAGACTCTGCGGGAATTGGACGGCAAAATCGACGTCTATCTGCCGGATCTGAAATTTGCCGAGCCGTTGTTGGCGAAGCAGCTGGCAAACGCTCCGGATTATTTTGAGCGGGCGAAGGCTGCCATCGACGAGATGCTCCGACAGGTGGGGCCGCCCCAATATGACGCGGATGGGATCATGCGGAAGGGCGTGATCATCCGGCACCTGATCCTGCCGGGGCAGGTGCAGAACAGTCTGAAGGTGCTCGATTATATTGCGGAGCATTTTGAAACGGGCAGTGTGGTGCTCAGCCTGATGGCGCAATATGTGCCCTCTGGTAAGGTAAAAACGGTCCCGCCCTTTGACCGCCGCATTTCCCAGGAGGAATATGAAGCGGTGGCGGACTGGCTGTATATGCTGGGGCTGGAGGATGGATTTTTGCAGGAGCCGTCTGCGGCGACAGCGGAATATCTGCCGGATTTTTCATTAGAAGGTGTATTATGATTTGTGAAAAAACAGATTTATACGGAGATCATCGGGTGATGCTCTACACCTATCTCCCAAACTGGACGACAACGCCGGGGCACTATCCCTTAAGGAGTGGCGTTGTGGTGCTGCCCGGCGGGGCCTATCTGATGCATGGAAATTGCGAAGGGGAGCCGGTGGCGACGGCTTTTGCGGCGGCGGGCTATAATGCCTATCTGCTCAAATATTCCGTAGCGCCCCATGCAGAATTCCCAAATTCCGCAGCAGACGTATGCCGGGCACTGAAACTGCTTCGGAGTCATGCGGCGGACTTCCATCAGGATGAAAACAAGCTGGCCCTCTGCGGATTTTCCGCAGGCGGCCATGTAGCCGCCTGCGTGGGAACCATGTGGAACAGGGCGGATGTATTGGAACTTTCCGGCTGCGAAAATGAGGAGGGAAAGCCCAACGCGCTGATCCTGGGGTATCCCTGTATTACCGCAGATATTCAGGGCGAAGCGGAGATGTACCAGAACCTGACGGGTCGTTATACCATGGCGGAGTTGAAAAGGATGGCTTCGGCGGAGCAATGGGTCGGCAGTCATACGCCGCCGGTGTTTTTATGGAATATGTATGAGGATAAGCTGGTGCCGGTGGAGCATGGCATCAAATTGATGGAAGCGCTGGCGGCCCATGACGTGCCCTTCGAATGCCATACTTATATGAACGGAAATCATGGTATCGGTTCCGGGAACAGGGCGGATGCCCTGGGATTTGGGGAGCGGGATATTCCCCATGCGGCAAGGTGGATGGAGGATTGCAGGCTGTGGCTGGAGGAGGTCTTTGGAGACCCGGTTCTGGATGTACCCCAGAGCGGCCTGCCGGCGTTGGCGGATCACCGGGCGCATTTGGGCGTGCCGTCGTTCCACATGGAATTTTAATTGCAAGGACAGGTGAAATATCATGCTTTTGAAAGAATACAGGGGAATTTTTCCGAAAATAACGAATGCGTATATTGCCGAGGATGCTTCTGTGATTGGAAATGTAGAGGTAGGCGAAAACGCCTCCATCTGGTACGGCGTAGTGCTTCGGGGCGATGTGGATAAGATCGTCATCGGCGAAAACACCAGTATTCAGGATAATTCCGTGGCCCACTGCGCCATGAATCTTCCAACGGTGATCGGGAAAAATTGTGTGGTGGGGCACAACGCCGTCATCCATTCCTGCACGGTGGAGGATGACTGCTTGATCGGCATGGGCGCTGTGCTGCTGGATGGGTGCCATATCGGCGCGGGCAGCGTCATCGCGGCCGGGGCGGTGGTGTCGCCCGGAAAGACGATCCCGCCGAATTCCATGGTCATGGGCATACCCGGCAGAGTGATCCGCGAGACGACGGAAAAGGATCGGATGGCTACCAGCTGGTCCGTCAGCCACTATATTGCCTATGCGGAGGAAGAACTGCCTAGGGAGAGCCGGTGAGTCTATGCCTAATTTTTATGCACATCTGCTTTTCGGCAGACAGGTCAGCGAGCGCATATCTCCGGCGCTGCGGCGAACGCTGAAGCGGGAATGGGACAGCTTCTGCTGCGGAAATTTTGGCCCGGATCCTCTGTACTTCTATGTGGGAGGGAAACAGTCCGCGGCTGTTCGGCAGACGGCTACCCGGATCCATCATGGTACCGGACGGGCGGCCATGGAATGCTTTCGCCGCCCGCTGCAAAAGGGCTTGCCATTTGCGGCGAGCTTTTCCGCTGGGTATCTGCTGCACTTTTTATTGGACAGCCGGCTTCATCCCTATGTCCATCAGGCGATTGCGCAGGGGAAAATCACGCATTTTGCGCTGGAGGGGGAGTTTGACCGTTACCTGCTTCTGCGGGATGGACAGGCCTATCCCGATGCCATCCCGGAAAAACAAATGCCGGAAAGCTTTTATATGACGGCGGCAAAAATGGCGCCGGAGATAACAGCCAAAATCTATCAGAGTTCCCTCAAGCGGTTTCGGCAGGTGTCCTGCACCATGGGCGCGTGGGGCGGGACGCCGGCGCATCATATACTGAACGCCGCCAGCGTTTTACCTCGGATCCGGTCAGTTCGGGGCGCGGTGCTGGGGAAAGAACCGCAGGGAGAGACCATGGAACAGCTTGACCATATGCGGGAGTTGTTTCAAAAAGCGATCCCCATTGCAGCGAAAACGCTGGAAAATTTCTTCGCGTGCGTTCAGCGGGAACTGCCCCTGACCGGGCCGTTGGACGTTGATTTTTCAGGAAGTGAGGTGGAGGGAATTGGTGTACATTGATACGGACAAATGCATCGGTTGCCTGACCTGCCTGCGGCTATGCCCCATGGGCGTGTTTGTTGCGGGAGAACGGACGCCGGGGATCCATCCGCGTCGCCGGTGCATCCAATGTATGCACTGCGCGGGAGCCTGTCCCCAAAAGGCGATCCGTTTTGAAGCGTTGGAGGAGGAAGCGGTTTATCCGCAGCTGTCCGGCAGATTTTTGGAGGATCTGATCCGCTCACGCCGTTCCATTCGGCATTTTTCCAAAACGCTGCCCGATCAGGCGGTGATCGAATATGCGCTGCATACGGCAGCCTATGCGCCCAGCGGAAAGAATCAGCGGGTCTACCGGTTTACGGTGGTTTGGGGTTCGGAGCAAGTGGAAGCGTTGCGGGATCTGTGTCTGCATTTCTGCCGGGAGTTCGGCGAAGCGCCGGAATTGCCGAAGCTGTTTGAGAAAGGGATGGATCTGCTGACCTGCGGCGCACCCTGCATGATCGTGGCCTGGAGTCCGGAGGATGCGCTGAACCCGGTGCTTGACCCGGCGGTGGCCATGGCGCAGCTGGAACTGCTGCTGGTGGAACAGGGACTGGGAACCTGCTGGGGCGGCTATCTGCGGCAGGTCAGCGACCGGTTTGTGGAAATTCGCCGATGGCTGGGATTGCCGGAGGACTGCCGTGTGCGCTGTGCGCTGATGGTGGGCAAAGCCCAGGGAGAGAAATACATCAACCCGGTTTGGCGGCCCAAGGCGGAAATTGTTTGGCGAAAAGGGGAGAAAGCTTGATGGAACGCACGGTGACGCCAGGTCAAAAATATCGACACTTTAAGGGAAAGCTTTATCAGGTCGTATGCCTTGCAAAGCATTCCGAAACAGGGGAGATGCTTGTGATCTATCAGGCGCTTTATGGAGATTATGGAGTATACGCCCGCTCAATGGAGATGTTTCTGAGCGAGGTGGATCACAACAAATACCCCGAAATATCCCGGAAATTTCGGTTTGAATTGATTCCGTAAGACGAAAAATCACGTATTTTTGTATAAATTTCCCGGAAAATTGAAAATAATTTTCCGTTTTCGACGGAAAACCCTTGAAAATCCTGTGATTTCGTGTATAATAAAAGTGACAAATTCGTTACAAAAACGAAAACAACAGGAGGAACTATGAGAGAAATCAAAAAAATGATTTGTATATTGCCTGTTTTGGCAATATGCGCGTGTTTGACGCTGACAGTATGCGCAAATGATTCATTTCAGGCGCATACCTCCAGCAATCAACTCATAGCGATCATTGCGGCGCATGAGGGCTTTGTGGCGGAACCTATGACGGACGCGACCGGTACATACATTGGCTACGGCTCGCAGTATTCTGACGCGGTGGCTTTGTTCGGCGAGGGCTGTGAACCGATCACCGAGGAACAGGCCGCGGAACTGACCCGCCATCAGCTGGACGCGATTGACACGGCGCTGAATCAATTTCTCGAAGCAAACGCTATTGTTGTCAATCAGAATCAATATGATGCGCTGGCGGACTTTACATATGGCGTGGGCATTGGCTGGATCGCTTATGTCAATGCGGACGATGGCACATGGTGCAAGCTGAAGATCATGCTGTTGGACGAGCCTTCCACTTGGACAGAAGAGCGGGTCCGGGAGGCCTTTGGTACCTGGGTCTATGCCGGCGGTGTCAAACTTGAAGCGCTGGTGCGGGTCCGGGCTATGGAAGCGGAGTTGTTTTTAACGCCGGATAGTCAGGAACCGGGGCTGCCAGAGCCAATATTCTCTGACGTAACTGCGGAGGACTGGTTTTATGATTCGGTGACCGCAGCGAAGGAACTGGGCCTGATGAACGGCAATGGAGACGGTACCTTTTCACCGAATCAGGCGATGACCAGGGCCGAACTGGTCGTTGCGCTGGCCAACTTTGCCGGCGCAAACCTCAACGCCTGCCAAGCTGCGGATTTTACAGATGTTCCGAACACCTGGTATACTGCCGCAGTGGCTTGGGCCTCCGATATGGGCTATGTCACTGGCTATGAGGACGGAACATTCCAACCCATGGCGGCGGTCACCAGAGAGCAGATATGCTGCGTTTTGGCCCGGTATCTCCGGGAACAGAATATTTCGGTCAGGACGCCCAGTGTCAACTTCCTGGATAAAGATGAGATCAGCGATTATGCGGAGTTGGACGTTGCCTATTGTTCCGCGTTGGGAATCGTCACCGGCAGAACAGACGGCAGCTTTGAGCCAAAGTCCGGCGCCAGCCGGGCGGAAGCAGCCGCCATGCTGGTCCGTATGGCGGCAATTGCAGAATAATATAAAAACGGGAGCGCGTTACGGAGTGCAATTTTTGCAGAAATTGCTCACGCTCACCCAAAAGATTAGAAACAGCGGGAGAAATCACGAAAACTTGTGATTTCTCCCGCGTCAATATCCGGTCAAATTTGTGAAAAGTCTATTTTGCAGCGCGCCCCTTTTGTGTCTGTTCATTTTTTGGGAACCGCCGGCGGAGTTCGGCGGCAACGGCCGCAATCCAGCCCCTGACCTTCTCCACGTCCTCCAGTGTCATGCTGTTCGCGTCATAGTGGAAACAGCAGTCGTCGGTGACGCATTCGCTGCTCATGCGAACCAGCAGGCCATCTTTTCGAAAGGAACCGTCTACGCACATACTGTCCACGCCGTAGGTAATATGTTCCGGGGTCAAAAGTTCTTTGATGATATCGTACATGGCGTAAAAATCGGTTTCGCCGCTGTAGCCGGTCACCGCTACCAGGACTGAACCGTTTTTCAGATTGATTTCTTCTGTCATGGTTCCGCCTCCAAATTTTGTTTGTCTTATCTTAACACAAAAGCGGCGGATTGCATAGCAAAACTTCATAGGAAGAAGAATTGAAATTTGCGAGAACCTGTGCTAAACTACAAGGACATTACAGCAGAGGATGGAGGAAGCCTTGAATGAAAAAAATGCTGTTTTTTGTCAATCCTGCCGCCGGCAAGGAAGAAATGCGCTATCAGCTGATGGATGTGATTTCCTATTTTACGGCAAACGGCTATGATGTTCTGTGCCATCCCACCCAGAAGCCGAGGGATATCTGCGAGTTTCTCGGAGCGCGGGGCGAAGAGTTTGATATAGTAGTTTCCTGCGGCGGAGACGGAACGCTGAACGAAACCGTCACCGGGCTGATGATGCTGGAACAGCGGCCTCTTTTGGGCTACATTCCAGCAGGGACAGTCAATGATTTTGCCTCGTCCCTGAAGATTCCAAAGACCATTCGGGAGGCAGCCCATAATATCATTGAGGGAGCGCCCGTTGCAGTGGATATGTGCGGGTTTAACGACCAATATTTTACCTATGTGGCGGCCTTTGGAGCGTTCACCAAGGTCAGCTATGAAACGTCTCACGCCAGTAAACAGGCGCTGGGCCGTGCTGCTTACATTTTGGAGGGCATCCGGTCGCTCTCGGATATCCGCCCCATCCATGTGGTGGCAGAAACAAGGGACACCATTATTGAGGACGATGTGATTCTGGGCATGGTCACCAACGCTACCTCTGTGGGTGGCTTCAAGGCTTTGGACGATTCTATCGTGAAAATGGACGATGGGCTCAATGAGATCGTGCTGGTCAAGGCGCCCAGGGGATTGGCGGACTATAATGCCATTATCGCCAGCGTCATTGCCCGGGATTTTAAGCCGGATCATTTTCATATTTTGCAGTCCGACGCGGTAACGCTGGAGTTTGATGAGTCGGTATCCTGGACGCTGGACGGAGAATACGGCGGTACCGTTGCCAAAGCGGAGGTCACAAATATTCCCACGCCCATTCAAATTATGGCGCCGGCCGGAAACTGACGGCGCCCAGAGAATAGAACATGACAAGGAGATCCTTTTGATCGAATTCCCAATGCTGCAACCGTGTTCAATCTCCACGGGGAGAGATTTCAGAGGGAACGCCCCGAGGCATACGATTGCAGGTCTTTTCTGATTCTATGATCTGCTGCTTGTGGCCGCATTGTGACCGCCATGTAAAAGCGTTATCTGCTATTGACAGATGACAGAAATAGTGATATGATTTAGTTCGCAAGCGATACTTCGCTTGCGATTTGTATTGTTTTCGGAGGTTACTAAATGATAGAGGTTTCTCAATTCAAGACAGCAACTAAGCTGGTTCAGCTTGGAAATGCCGTTACCTATTTCAGAAACACGAAAGAGAAGGAAATCGGTCTGACATCTGTCCAGAGCGACGCTATGCGCGCGATTTTAGAGAATCCGGGAATCACCGCCGTGATGTTGAAGGAAAAAATGAAGTTATCACAGTCCACTATGGCCGGTATCCTGTCCCGTTTGGAGCATAAGGGAATTATCATGAAATCGGCGGATAAAAACGACAGGAGAAAAGCTGTTCTTTCCGCTACAAAGCTTGGGGAAGAACTGGCGGAATCCTTAAAGATTACCGCGCTCGAAACGCAGCAGGAACTTACGGCGGGAATGAACGAGGAAGAAAAAATAGAATTTGACAGGCTTCTGCAAATAGCTCTTGACAATATGCACGCAATTCGTGCAGGAAAGGAATGAACGATTTATGGATAATAACACTGAAATCTTCGAAACCATGCCGGTAGGCAAGGCGCTTGCAAAGCTTGCGATACCGACCATTATCAGCCAGCTGATCACTATGATCTACAATCTGGCCGACACCTTCTTTGTTGGGCAGACAAACGATCCGCTCAAGGTCGCCGCCGTATCGGTAGCAAGCGTGCTGTTCTTTTTGCTGACCGCATGGGCGAATCTGTTTGGAATCGGCGGAGGAAGCCTGATGTCCCAGCTGATGGGGCAGAAAGACGAGCAGGGCGCAAAAGAAGCCTGCGCGGTCAGTATGTATGGCACAATTATCATCTCTGGAATTTACGCCCTGCTGTGCTTTGTTCTGAGGAAACCGTTGCTGAGTTTGGTGGGCGCAACGGAGAACACGATTGATTACGCGGCGTCTTACACGCTGTTCGCGATTGTGATTGGCGGCGTTCCCGCGACCATGTGTATGGCGATGTCCCATCTTTTACGAAATGCCGGTTATGCGAGACAGGCCGGCTTCGGCGTCGGGATGGGCGGTGTTTTGAACATCGTGCTTGACCCGCTCTTCATGTTCGTCATCCTGCCGGAGGGAAACGAGGCCGCCGGAGCGGCGATTGCCACGATGCTTTCCAACATAATCGCTATGATTTACTGCGCGGTGGTTTTTTTCCGCCTGCGGAAGAAGTCGGTCCTCTCCTTTTCACCACGCAACGCCATTCACGGCGCGAAGCGGCTGGGCAGGATTCTGGTAATTGGTCTACCGTCTGCTGTCAGCAGCTTCCTTGTCAGTATCACGATTATGATCACAAACGGTCTGTACGCCACCTACAGCGACACGGCAGTGGCTGCCAACGGGATTTTCAAAAAGCTTGAAATGCTCCCGCTGAACGTAAGCGTTGGCTTGTGCCAGGGCCTGATCCCCCTGGTGGCCTATAATTACGCTGCCGGCAACCATACGCGCATGACGGATGCTATCCGTTGCGCTCGGAACGCAGGCCTGATCTTTAACCTGATCTGCCTTGTCGTCTTTGAACTTTTTGCCAATCAGATTGCCGGACTGTTTATTGACGAACCGGAAACCGTCAAGCTGGCTGCAAATTTTGTACGGATCGGATTCCTGGTTACGCCGATCCTGTTCTATAACAAAAAGATATGCTACACATTTCAGGCAATGGGGGATGGCGGAAAGTCCCTGCTTGTGACCCTTTGCCGGGAAGGAATCTTCAACATACCCATGCTCTTTTTGATGAACGCCATTTTTGGAATGTATGGTGTTGCCTGGACGCAGATCGTGGCGGATGGCATAACCTTGATGATTTCGGTTTTTCTCTACCGGAACTTTGTGAAAAAGCTGAAAAAGCATAACGGCAGTCCGACGTAAAAAAGTCCGCATATTTTTTGGTTCCAGCCCGGCGGGGAAAACGCAAACGAGCCTGATCGGATAACCGGCGCCCCGGTATCTGAAGGTTGCAGGGAAGCCCTTATTCACAAACCGAAAATGCGTTCTGTCTGCAAATACGCACAGTTGGGCGAAAGGTATCACATGGGGGGATTGCTATGAGAACGGAACATCTCGAATATTTAGTCGCGGCTGCTCGCTGTGGTTCCATGCGTCAGGCGGCTAAACGTTTATATTGTACTCAGCCTGCCATCAGCGGCGCGGTGGAATCTCTGGAAAATGAATTGGGGTTTCAGATTCTGGAACGCACCGCGTCAGGCGTGGTACCGACCGCTAAAGGCGGAATGATTATTGATGATGCGGAACAGATTGTTCGTCTTATAAAGAGTTGGACGGATGAAGCGGGCAATTTGGATGAAAAAACGGTCAGCGGTGACATTTATGCGGCAGACGCCGGTGAAATCGGTCTGACTTTTTTTCAAGATGTGGCAATGGCAATTAACAAGCGCTATCCCAAAATCATCATGCATCTTGTAGATCCGGGAAATATTTTGCAGCGAATAAACACCGGCAGGTTTCAGATCGCAGTTCTTCCCATTGTTCCGAAACACAGACTTGCAATGGAAAATTATTTGAAACGATACCATTGGTGCATCGAAACGCTTTATGACGATAACTATAATTTGCTTGTCAACTGCAAAAATCCATTATCCCGAAAGGCCTATGTATCATTAGCGGATTTAAATGGAATGAACATTAAACTGCACGAAAGCTTTCCGTACAGGGATAGTCTCAACGTACTCAAGCCGACGACATCCATTGAGTATGACAACGGGATTAAGATCATTACTGCGGTCTCAGAAAATAAGGCTGTCGGTATTTTCCCTCCAAGCAGGGACAGTCTGGTGCAGGCTTTTGAAGAAGCCGAACTATTTCGCACCCTGTCGTTTTATGACGTGTACTTTCCAATGCAATATTGCCTGATCTATTGGGAGCGGTTGCCGCTCCTGGCTGCAGGCAGCGTCGTGATCGATCAAATGAAGCAAAGCTTTATGAAATGAATAATGCACCCTGATAAGTTCTTATTATCAGGGTGCATTATTTTTTTATTTCAAATTTCGATGAGAATCTGTTTTTTTATTTTGGTCGCATTAAAATAAAATATCATGATTGTTAGGAGTGATTCAAATGATAACTGGAGTTTATGCTGTTGAAGTGCAACATTTTTCGGACTTATTTCATTACGAACTACATTTGTTGCAAGAGGGGCTGACAGTCTACGGACGAATTAAGGCAAAAGATCGCAGCTGTTCTTTTTTCAACGGTACGGCACTGCAAAGCCCTGGTGAGTCTGAGGCGCATATTTTTCTATTCCGCAATGGTGAGGTTGATGACTATGTGGATGTGCGCCTTCCCAGCGGTGAAGTGGTAAATCTAAGCCCTCCGGGCGGATACCATGTCGACGGGATCCGCTTTGGCGGCACTGTTTCCGAGGATACGGTCGTCGCGACATTTACCTTGCAGGATGCGCTGGTTATTTCTCTGAAGGGGACCAGAATCGAAGGAGAACCAGATATAAAACGCACATTTCGTACGGATACGCACCCCGGCAAAAACCTTTACTGTACTTGCGGAACCGGCACCTGTACCCATCGTGGATTCTGTGATAGCTGTCAGATTTTTGAATTTTTGCATGCGGAGGGGATGCCGACAATAAACAGCGCAATTCCTACTGTACCATTATGTATGACGGCCCAAACAAACAAACTCTTTGGCATTTCCAAGGACGAGGCAAAAAAGCTTTTTGCCGCACCTCCTGCCGTGGAAGTGAATGGTGAAAAGCGCCCTGCGCATGGGCCGCATCATCTCGTAGACAAAGACTATGTATACAAATTGTGAAAGTTTGGAAAGGAGAAAAACATGAAACGCAGGATTGTTGAATTAATGCTTGTATGTGTTATGCTATGTTCACTATTTGTAGGCTGCGGCAACAGTTCATCGCAAAGTGCAGCATCTGCGGGATCTGCTGAGGTAAGCAGCGAAGAAACATCTGAGATGTCAGAGTCCGCTGGATCGGAGTCCGCAGATGTGTCTGTTGCCGAAAATGATTCGGCTGAAGCATCCTCTGAAGGTCAGGACGAGTCTCCGGTATATCCTTTCCCGCTGGAGGAAACAGTCACATTTACTTATATGAATACATTTAATCCCAGCCTCGCGGGAATCCTGGATGGATGGAATGCGGTCGCTACCGTTGAGAAATATGAGGAAATGACAAATGTTCATGTAGAATACCTGGATTTCTCTCCTGATGTCTTTACGGAGAAGTTTAATCTGCTCCTTTCATCCGACGATTTACCTGATTTTATTGAAAACGCAGCCGCATCTTACACAGGCGGAGCTGCGGGCGGTGTTGAGGATGAATACTATGTGAATCTCCTGGATTATGCAGAGTATATGCCCACCTACATGGACAATCTCGCAAATAGCGAGACGCTGAGCAAGGCGGCATATATTGACGAAAATACGATTGGGTGCTTCTATGAACTGCAGGATCCCACGAATGTAAATGGATGCATCATCCGTAATGACTGGCTGGAGGCGCTTGATCTATCTGTGCCGGTCACCTATGAGGACACGCACGATGTATTAGCTGCTATGCAGAGTGAACTTGACATTGCTCACCCGCTGGAACTGCCGAGTTTCCTTGATTATCAGTGGAACTGTTTCGCTGGCAATTTCGGTACAGTTGGATCCTTTGATATGATTGGGATGTCTCAACAGCTGTTCGTCGTAGATGGTGAGGTCCGCTATGGTATGTACACGAACGAATATGAGGACTATGTTACCATGCTGGCAGAATGGTATGCCGAAGGTTTGATCGATCCCGATTTTATCAACTATGAGATGGTTCGTGATTATCAGGATAAAATCAACTCCGGTGAAGTTGGCTACTATCTTAACGATGTAAGTAACCTGCAGAGTACGCAGGATGTTATGGAGGCTGATGGTGCAGATTGGATTGGCATTCAGCTTCCGGTTCAGGAAGCGGGCCAAATCAACCATCTGACAAACTACTATGAGGCAGTTTCTACGCTGAGTGCTGTGGCAATTTCCGCCAACTGCGCGGACATAGAAACAGCTGTTGCATGGATGGACTACCGACTGACAGATGAAATTTCCTTTATGTTTGATTTTGGAATTCAGGGTCAGACCTTTAACTATGGCCCCAATGAAGAAATTCAATGGACTGACCTGATCCTCAACAACGAGAATCTGACACAGCAGCAGGCTCTGACCATTTATACTGGAAACGAGGGCGGTTCTGCTGAGAGAAATATGAGTTTGTATTCCGATCGCCAGAAAGCTGCCGTAGAGAACTGGCAGACCAATGTTGACGGAGATTATATCTATCCCACCAGCATTACTTTGGACAGCGAAGTGAGCACCGAAGTCAGTGCATTGCTGGGAGATATACGCACTTATATTTCCGAGACCGTTCTCCGTTTCGTCACCGGTGAAAAAGATCTGGGCGACTTTGAGGAATTCCGAAGCAATTTGAAGGACATGGGCATTGAACGTGTCATTGAAGCATATCAGGAAGCGTACGATGCTTATATAGCTTAAATGAATTCATCCGCCTGACCTTAGACTGCTGAATACTTGGCAGTTCTGGTCAGGCGGGATTTTATTCCGTGCATGGTTTGAATTCCCTCTCCTGAAAAGGTGGAACCCATCCGTCAAACGGGGTAATTTCTTCTACGGCAACTAACGCATCTTGGTCAATGTCATTGTATTTCATGGAATTCTGTGTTAAAATATTTTTATCACAGCATGAAAGGCGATGATGAAGTGGACGCACTGGAAAATATTATGACAAGAAGAAGCATCAGACATTACACAGAAAAGCCAATATCAGATGAAGTCCTTGAAACCATCCTCCGGGCTGGAATGACAGGGCCGAGTTGCACAAATGCGAGGGATTGGAGTTTTCTTGTCACCCGTGATCCGGAGGTTCTCGGGAAAATGGCGGATGCGAACGGCCGCCCGGCACAACCGCTGCGCCGGGCAAAGCTTGGAATTCTGGTGTTGGGTGACTTGGAACGGGCTTTCCGCCCGGCGCCGGATTATTGGATCATTGACGGCTCCATCGCGGCCCAGAATATGATTTTGGCAGCGCATGCCCTGGGTGTTGGATCGGTCTGGTTGGGGACGTATCCCCAAATGGAACGGGTGGAGGCTCAGCGCAAGCTGTTTGACCTCCCCGACACCGTGATTCCGCATTCGGCGATTGCATTTGGATATCCCGATATGACACAGGAGACAGAACCTCCTGTGCCCCCAAAACCGGAGGATCGGCCGAATATGCCGCCGAGACAGCCAATGTTGGAAAAGGGCGCATTTGAACCAGACCGTATCCACATTGACAAGTGGTGAGCGGCTCCTGGGAGAGTGAATGTAGCGATCAAAATTACATCCAGACCTGAAAAACTTTATTTTTAGGCTTGACAAGCAAAGACTTTAACAGTATAATGAGTTAAACCGTTGAAGAAGCGTGAGTAAGCTGCAATTGCTTTTTCCAAAGAGAACTGTGGATGGTGGAATCACAGTGTCAGGCATGCGGCCCAATGGGCTTCCGAGGGCGAACAGAAACAGCAATAGCTGAAGTATGGGAGCCGGAGCAGACCCTCCGTCACAAAAGGTCGGCATATGTCAGTATGCGCAGAGTGGGCATATCCCCGGGATATGTCAAGCCGGGTGGCACCGCAGGAGTAATCGTCCTGTCCCAGCAAAGTATTTGCTATGGGACAGGACTTTTTATTTTTCTGTGAAAAGGGGTGGATAAAATGTTTTTCCAAAGAAGACGATTTATCGTTTATGTTCATCGATGGCGCGGCAGATGACCTGAAATGATTGAAATAAACTGTAAAGGTTGTGAAATTTATGAATGAGAAAAAACTGGAATTTCGTCTTGGCCCTGTGGGAAAGTACATTCCGCTGCTGGTGGCCATCGTTTTTATTCTGATCGCAGGCACCCATCAGTCCAATGTCAATGGCTATTGCCTGGCGTTTTTTGCGGCAGTCATTGTCGGCGCCCCCTTCGCTAAGGACTTCAAAGCCTACGGAGAAGCCGCCCTTAGCGGTTTGAGTCGTCCCATCTTTGCTGTAATTTCCGTAGCTGTTATCTTGGCGGCCATCTCCGGCAAGCTGGTTTCCTCCAGCGGTCTGATCTCCTCTCTGGCCTACCTGGTGATCCACGCCGGATTGAGCGGAGGCGTTTTTGCGGGTATGAGTTTCCTGATTTGCTGTATGCTCTCCATGTCCACCGGTACCTCTGTTGGCACTAATGTGGTTTCTTTTCCCATTCTATTTCCTGTGGGCGTCTTGGCCGGCGCCAACCCCGCCGTCATGGCAGGGGCCCTGGTCTCCGGCGCACTGTTTGGTGACAATCTGGCCCCGATCTCCGATACGACCATTGCATCCGCCAATACCCAGGGAGCCGAAATGGGCGGTGTGGTTCGTACCCGGATTTGGTACTCTCTTCCTGCGGCGATCATCACATTCCTTGTGGTGCTGATCTTCGGCGGCAGCGGCACAGCTTCTGCCGAAGCGGCGGATCTGACCTTCCAGTGGAAAAGCCTTCTGATGATCGTGGTTCCCATTGTGGTCATTGTCTGCTGCCTGATGAAGCTTCACCTCCTCGTCTCGCTGTCCTTTGGCGTGATTGCGGGCATTCTGGTGGGACTGATTTTCGGCCTGTACCGGATCAGCGACATTTTCGGCTATCCCGGTGGCTGGACGGTCGACGGGATTTTCATTAACGCCATCACCGGCACGGTGGGCACCGTATTCATGCTCTATGGCGTGTTTATGCTTCTGGGCATCATGCAGGAGAGCGGAATCATCGATGATATCTCCGCATTGCTGATCAAAATGGCCCGGGGCACCCGGAGTACGGAGGCGATTACCGGCGCATCCGTAGGTCTTATGGGTTGGGTCACCGGCGTAACTGCCGTCGGCATGGTTGCCATGGGCGATATCATCCGTCAGTTGGGGGAGAAGTACGGCGTCAACAAGTACCGTCGGGCCAATCTCATGGACTGCGGCGGCTTGTGCCTGACAGCCGTTGCGCCCTGGACCGTCCACGCAGTGCTGCCCGCATCTCTGGCCAACGGCAGCGCCAATGTATCTCTGACGCCCCTGGACGTGGTAAGCCATAACTATTACTGCATTATCATGATTGTCATTATGATCATTGCGATCATTACCGGCTATGGCAGAAAGAATGATCCTGACCAGAAAGGTGCGAAGAAAACATGATCCAGGATCTCCGGGAATATCTTTCGCTGCTCCGGGAAAAGGGTTGGCTTGATATTATCTCAGAGCCACGGGACTTGAGTTCCTTGGCCGGTACCATGCGCCAACAGGAGAAAAAAGAGCGGACGGTTCTCTTTGAGAACATTACCGGTTATGACTGTCCTATGGTGAACAATCTCTTTGCAAACCGCAATTTTTTGGCGGCGATACTGGAATGCGAAACCGGTCAGGTGATCGAGGAATTCGCTCGGCGTTATGAGATTCGCATCCCGCCGGTGCTGGTGGAGGACGCGCCGGTTCAGACAATCGTCCATAAGGGAGCGGACATTAACATTCTCCGCTATCCCTTTATCCAGCACGCGCCCAGAGACGGCGGCCGGTATATCTCTGCCGGTATCGTATTTGCCAGGGATCCCGAAACCAATGTTCGCAATTGTTCCATCAACCGGATGCAGCTCAAAGGCCGTGACTACACTGGCTTCCGTATGTCGCCCCGACAGGATTTGGAGGCCTACTACAACAAGGCCAGAGCCATGGGCGTCAATCTGGAGATTGCCGTTGCCATCGGCAACCACCCGATTGACCTTTTGGCGGCTGCCTGTGGACCGGCCAGAGACGTGGATGAGATGGAGATCGCCGGCGGTCTTCGCGGCGAGGCCGTGAAGATGGTCAAGTGCAAAACCGTGGATCTGGAGGTTCCCGCCTATGCGGAAATGGTACTGGAGGGCTATATCGTTCCCGACGAGTTGGAGGAGGAAGGACCCTTTGGCGATTTCATGGAATTCTATGTTCCAGTGATGCCCAACAACATCTTCCACATTACCGCGATTACTCACCGCGAGCGGCCTATCCTCCAGTCTATCCATGCCGGTTCACGGGATGATGTGACGCTGCTGGCCACGCCCAGAGAGGCCGCTATCCGCACGATGCTGAAAAGCATGAATATCGACGTCCGGCAGATCAGCCTCCAGCTGTGCAATAACTATCTCACCGGTGCTGTGGCCATTCGCAAGCAATTGGAGGATGAGCCGAAAAATGCGATGATGGGTGCGTTTGCCACCTTTAAATTTCTAAAGAATTTTATTGTGGTAGATCATGACGTCAACGTAGACGATCCAAAGGAGATCCTCTGGGCCATGTCCACTCGACTCCGGGCGGAACGCGGGATTATGGTAGTGCCCAATACAGTGGGGTTTGGACGGGATAACTACGGCATCCACACAACAAAGCTGGGTATTGACGCTACTGCGCCTCTGGATCATTGGGATGAATTTGAGCGTACCGGGCATCCGTTGCCGAAATAAACGAATCAGACGCAAAATCCCTCTTGCCGGTATTCCGGCAAGAGGGATTTTGATATACAGCTGCAAGCTGCTATGTTATACCGCCATGCCGCCGTCTCTGATGGCACAGCAAATTGAAATTTATAATCCCATGGTCAGCGCGCCGAAAGGACACACCCGCACACAGGCCGGAATTTGCCCTCGTTTCTGCCGTTCGGCACAGCCGTCACATTTCTCGATTCGGCCATTTCCATTGAAAGAGATGGCTTCATAGGGACAGGCCCGCTGACAGGCCCGGCAGCCGATGCAGTTCTCATTGTTATAGCGAACCAGCGCCAGATCTTCGTCCCGGTAGAAGCACCCCATGGGGCATGCCCTTATGCAGAAGGCGTTGTCACAGTGTCGGCAGCTCAGGGATTGGAACCGAAAAACCGGCGTTCCATCTACAAGAACCTCTTCCGTTTTTACAATACGGTAAGGTCTGGTGGCCGTCACATCCACGTCGTTTTCATCCATACAGGCCAGTGCGCAGGCGGCGCAGGCTGTACAGTTCCGCTCATCAAATTTGATCTTAGCCATGCTCCAACCTCCTGATGCAAACAGGCGTCTCCCGAAAACTGGGGAACCCGCTGTAGGGATCCAAACGGCGGCTGTCCGTCAGCATGTTGGCGTCCGCTGCCGGATCTCCATGGTAGAGATTTACCACGCCGCGTTCAGCGGCATAGGTCAGCTTTACACTTACCCGGACAGCGCTCTGGGGCGAGGCCAGTTCTATCTGTTCGCCCTCTGTTACCCCCAGTTCCGCCGCATCCGCCGGATGCATAACCACCTGAGCCGCTGGATGGAGATATCTGGCCCAGGGCACGTCATTGAGACGGGAATGTAGCGCACCGGGAATTCTGGGGGAGGAGGACATTAGATAGGGGTATTCCGCTGTAACTGCCGTGGGCGGGAGATAAGTGGGCAAAGGATCCAGTCCGGGATGTTGAGAGATCGCCAGGGAATAGAGTTCAAATTTTCCGCTTTGAGTTGCCAGACCTGACTCCAGCAGCGTCCCCGGCACATAAGGCGCGACCGGGATCTGCACCATCCCATCTGCCGCTTTCAGTTCCTCCAGCGACACGGGAACATCCCGAAGAATGTCTCGGAGACAGGCATCCATACCATTTTCCAGCAGTTCGTCCTCCAGATGAAGCCGCCGGGACAATTCGCAGATGATTTCCACATCGTTCTTCGATTCATAGAGCGGCGCAATGACCGGCTTTGTCAAATAGAGAAGGCCCCCGCTATAGGTTTTCAGTTCGCTCCGTTCAAAGGCGGTACAGGCTGGAAGGACGATATCGCAGAGTTTGCAGGTGTCCGTCAGAAACAGATCCGTGTTGACCAGAAAATCCAGTCCCATCAGCGCCTGTTTCAGGCGCTGGTCCCCGGGCGAGATGCGGTAATTGACGCCAAACCCCAGCATGGCCCGGATGGGATAAGGAGAACTCGTCTCAATCTGTCGGGTCAGGTCGTTGGCCTGCGCTTCAGAGATAAACGCAGCCCAGACGGGAAAACGGGCCGCTCCAACGGGCGGAGCTGTAACCCGGTTCGAATGCTCCATAATAAAATCGTCCTCCCGAGTGGGGAAGCCGCCGCAAAGATAATTATAGCTGAACTGCACGGGGATCTGTCCGCCGGGTCGGTCAAAACAGCCTAAAATAGCGGATAGGGACATTATTGCCCGGTAATTTTGAAATCCGTTATAATGATGAGAAATCGGGGCGGCGCTCTCATTGATCGCCACAGGAAGATTGTCCGCGATCATTGCCGCCGCCCTCTCCAATTCTGCCGCTGGAACGCCGGTCAACTCCTCAACACGTTGGGGGGTAAACTGCCGGACATAGGCGGCATATTCCGGAAAGCCATACACATATTTGTCTATGTAGTTCCGATCGATTCGGTCATCTCGAATGAAAATATGTGCCATGCCCAATGCCAGCGCACCATCCGTCCCGGTTCTGGGGCGGAGGTGTATATCCGCCAGCCGTAGAGAAGCCGGTGTGATCCGCGGGTCAATGATGATGACCTTCATTCCCTCTTTTTTTCGTTTCTCCACATTCAATGCCGCCAGATGCCGGGAGGGATAGGGGTTATAGGCCCATCCCAGAAACACGCCCGCCCGGCTTACATCGGAAGAGCACATGGGATTGCCGGTGGTGACAAACCAGTTCAGGAATGTGGAAAACATACAATTGCTGGATTCCGTCATGTAGTTTGGACTGCCAAAGGAGTATGCCATCCGATGCAGGAAGGGGCGGTACCACTTGGAGTAGCCGGAAAAGAACAGGACGCTCTCCGGTCCGCTTTCGCGCTTTATGCGGTTGAGGTTTTCCTCGATCTCCGAGTAGGCCTGATCCCAGGAGATGGGGACAAACGTACCGGAGCCTCTGGGTCCTACCCGTTTCAGGGGCGTTCGAATGCGATTTGGATGGTAGAGATATTGCCGCGCCATCAGTCCTTTGGCGCAGAGCAGTCCATGATTGACCGGATGATTCGCCGTACCTTCCACCTTGATGATTTTCCCGTCTTTGACATAGCAATCCATACCGCAGTGGAAGGAAGGACAACAAATATCGCAGATCGTTTTTTTTACCGTGATCTCTGTCTCGGGCCAATTTGTTTTGTCGAAAGACATATGTGTTCCCCCTCTCGCCAAATCTCACGCCTATATGATATTGCAGAAACATCAAAATATCAACAGGAACCATAGAAAAAACATCTTGCTCGATTCGCGTCTCCGCCGCCAAAACGCTTTGCAAAAAACCGGTCATTTCTGCTCATTCGCAGTATATCCGGCAAAAAACTCAGACTCCGACGGCAAAATCGCCGCCGGAGTCCTGCGTCCGATACACTTCAGTTTTTTTTCTTGGGAACAGCGCCCTTATTTTCGCCAAGACCTACGCAGTAGTGGGTCTTTACATCATCCAGCGTATCAAAGGGTTCCGGCCATGGGGTGGAATCCTGGGCCGGCTGAATGGGGGACCATGTTTTGTGGGAAGCGGGCAGTCTGCCGGACTTCGGACCTTCGGCCATCTTGGAGTAGGCCTGCCCCTTCTTAGGCGAAGCGCTGGGATTGCCGGGGCCGCCGGGACCACCGGGACCACCGGGGCCGCCGGGACCGCCGGGACCGCCGGGACCGCCTGCGGGGCGGTTAAACTTTTGAAAGCAGTCGATGGCAAAGTTGGTCACATCCTGTGCGCCGCCTGCGTCGTTGAGTACGCACTCGTGGACGATTTTCCAGAAGCCATCCTCCCGAACGTAGTCCTCGCCATAGCGTTCCAGCATCCAGACGGCCATCTGTTTGCCGCTGGTGGAGATCCGGCGATAGAGCATACCGGTGGAATAATACAGCGCACGAGCAGTTTTTAAATCAGTGCCGACCTCCACGATGGGCGTGCCGATGGCGTGGAGGGAATACTCGCTCAGGGGCAGGGGGTCCATATTGGCTGTTTCGGGATACATTTCGTTAAAGACTTCAAACATACGGCGGCCGCCGCCTTCCAGACCATTGGCCCAGTTGGTCATGACCTCGTCACGGCCATAGTTGCCGGTCATGTTATAGCCCCAATACAGGTCGTCCCGGTATTTGGCCCAGAACGTCTCAATTTCCTCGGTGGTATGGCCGGAGGCATGGAGAATCGCGTGCCAGGCGTGGGCTTTCTCGCAGTTCTGACCCGCCTCAATGATGGCGAGTTTTGTCTCTAAATCAATATTTTTTCTCATGACCGTACCTCCTTAACCCTTCTTATAGTTGGGGTTGCCCTCGGGGCCGTTGCTGATGGCGTCCGCGAAGGTCGCGTGCTCCATGGTGAGTTCGGGATAGGGGAAGTAGTTGTAGAAAGAGGTATACGCGGTAAACTTCTCCGTTGGTTCGCCGAATTCCTGCTCCAGATATTTGTCGCAGGGCGTGGTTTCCTCGGTTTTGAGGGAAGCGTAGGGGAAGCCGGGCCGCAGGGCGAAGTCCGTACCGGCAAAGTAGTGCCAGATCTTCCACTGCCCGTCCTCCAGAACCAGGTCAGCGCCGCAGCGCTGGTTGTCCCAATAGCAGTCTGTCTCGGGGCCGTTTGCGGGGTTGATCTCGTATCCGATAGAGTACCAGGATACCTGGGCGGTTTTGTTATCGTCAGAAATGACGATCATATAAGTGGTAAAGGGATGGCAGATGTCGGTGCCGACACCGCCGAACTTGTTGCCATCTACATAGTATTTGCGGATGTTGTCAAGCCCTACATAGTAGCCCCAGTTGCGACCATAGGAAGCGGTATCCGCCCGTTCCCTGGTCCAAAGGGTGTCGATGATCTCATCGCGGCGATTGGCCTGCTCCAGGTAGGAGCGGATGGAGAGGACTTTTTTGACTTCCTCCACCTGATAGGCCCGCCAGGCCCGCACTTCGGGGGGAAAGTCCTCCGGCTTGGACTTGCTGGGCTTCATGTGGACCATGGACTGATATTCATATCTGTCATATGTGCCGCCAAAGGCCTCATGGGTCGTATATTTGAATTCCATAATGAAACCTCCTCTCAGATTCCATAGCTGAAGGTTTCAGCCAGGGTGGTGTAAGGAACGGGCATTTTCGGGGGGGCCTGATAGGGGCGATCCGGCGCGTACGCTTTGTAGACCTCAACCTTTACTGTGGGCGTCGGCTCGGAAATGGCAAACGCCGCATATTCTTCCAGTTCCGGATATCTGGAGTCTTCCGTCCATGGTTCAGCGCAGGGATGGTCAATATCCAATGCGTAAAGCAGATTTTTAATTTTCCACTCGCCGTTTTCCTCCGCCAGATCAGCGCCGATATAGCCGATTTTCCAGATGGACAAAGGGCCGCGGGAGGTCACACGGGTATCGGCGGCCTGGAATTGCCAGAGACCCTTGGCGCTCTTCATATCCTCGGCAACTTCAATAATGGGGGTGTGCATATCGGTGCCCTTGACATAGCCGGCGCCAAACATCTCGGCTTCAGTCTTGCCTTTCACATCAGGGTGATCCTTCCACTTTTCCATGACCAGCTTCGTCAGTTTTTTGGCATTTGCCAGTTTCTGGTCATAGTAACTCTTGACAGCAGCGGCTCCCTTGAAGTAACCGTCGTTCACACCAAGACAGATCTCCTCAGATTTGCTCCAGAAGTCCATGACCAGATCATAGTCTGCCAGCATATCGCAATGCGCAACTTTGCCGACAATGTTCTGGACCTCACGGATGATCAGGCAGCGATCCGCCATTTCCTGTGCAGTATACTGTTTGCTCAAGCGGGATTCCTCCTTTGATTCTTTTTGCATAGGGGCGTGGCCCCCTGCGCGTTCTATTTTAAAATTTACCGGGTTCCCACGCAAAGGTCAAGGGATTTGGAAGTTTTGAAAAGAACAGACGGGTTTTGAAAAACCGGCGCAAAGAAATTTGCTGTATAATGAACACAAGCAGGCGATGTTCAGGTGGAACCTGACAGGAAATGGAAGGGGGTGCTGCCCGGATGGCAGCAAAAAGAGAAGTGATACCGGATGTCTTTCAAAAAATTTCGGGAAAATGGAAGCTGGACATTCTCTATTGCCTTGCAGAGGGGGAAATGCGGCGGAATGCGCTGGCGGGACGTTTGCCAGATGCCGCGCCAAATGTCCTGACGCGGCAGCTTCGCAAATTAGAACAGGCGGGTCTGCTCCGCCGTTGCATGAAGAATGACCGCCCCCCGTATGTGGTAAGCTATGCGCTCACGGAAGAAGGCAAGCGGCTGATTCCAATGCTGCGGGCCTTGTCGCAATGGGAGGGCGTGTTCTCCCGCAAAAGAGCGGGATAGAGGAGACGGCAATGGAACAGAGAAAACCCGATTTTTCTATTCCGGATCGAGTGATCTCCGGCAGATGGATGCTTTCAATTATGCGGCTGCTGCGGCAGCCCAGAAGATTCGGCGAAATACAAATGGGACTGGGGAAAATCAGCCGAAGCGTACTGGCGGCACAGCTTCAGGAGCTTCAGGAAATGGATCTGATCGCGAAAACGAATTACCACACGTTTCCGCCGCGGATGGAGTATGTTTTGACGGAAAAGGGCCGAAAGCTGCTGGATATTTTGATTCAGACGGAGTAAGCGGAAAGAATTTTCTATAAGAGAATTTACAGTTTCAATGGCTCAAAAAAAAGAAGACGATCTTTGTGATCCGAATCAAAATCCGGAGAGCATCAAAGCCAGATCCATGAGGGAAGCGGATAGGAGCACGGGCTTCTGGAACATGCAATCCCTGTAGAAATTGTTCGTCCAAAAAGTTAAAAACAGCGGGAGAAATCACGACAACCTGTGGTTTCTCCCGCTTCAATATCTGGTTAAATTCCGGAAAAGTTTATTCTGCGGCAGGCCCATTCTTGTTGGTCATTTATGGGGCTGCGGGTGCCGGTCCGGGATGTTCTGCCGGAGTTTTCCCGGCGCGACACCCTCTACATTGGTAAAGGCGCGGTACATGGTGGCCAGGGAGCAGTATCCGACCGCCGCCGCAATGTCCTGAACCGGCATACTTGTGGTCAGCAGCAGTTCTTTTGCCCTGGCGACACGCGCTTTGTGGATCACATCGTTGATGCTTTCATTATAGTACCGGCGGAAGGATTCCGCCGTCTCCCGGGGCTTGAGCCGAAATTCCTTTGCAACCGAGGTCAGGCCCATATTCACATCGGATGCGTTTTCCTCGATAAAGCGCCGAATATCCAACATCAAACTGATATGCCGGTCAGAGGTGCGTTGATGGTGGTGCGCTGCCAGACGTTCCGCGATCGACTGGCTGTTGGCCAAATATTCGTTCATGGTGCCGCAAGAGATCAATTCCCTGCTGAAATCAATGTTGGATAAGTAGCGCCAATCGGCCAGATTCGCGTCGGTCAGCCGGTATTGAAGCCGGGAAATAAAACGATTGATGGTCATATTCAGCGCTGTGGGATAGGGCATCCCCTTGCAGTTCATGGCGATCCGATCAAGCTGGTCCCGAAGGCGCGCTGCTGCGGTGGGAACGTCCTCCGCCTGAATCGCGGCGCAGACCCGTTCCGCCGTGACGTCAAATGTGGCTTCGAACCGTGTGCGCTCCTCCTGATCGGTAATTCGTGCCTGCATATTCTCGGGAACGCAATAGATTTGGTCATTTGCATTTCGATAAAAGCTGCGGCTGTTTTCAAAATTCTGGACGGAATGATAGGCCGCTTCCACATCGCCGACGGAATGGCTGCGGCTGCTGATGGTGACGTGTACGGAGAAATCCAGTTCGTTTTTTGCATAGGCCACTACCTGTCGGCAGGTTTCCTCAATGGGATCCGGTTGATCGTCCGGAATATACAAAAGCCCCAGCAGACAGCCAAGCTGCATCAGGAGAAAACCGCTGATATCCGGCGGCAGAATGCTTGCATAATACATTCGGAGCGCTTCATACATATTGATGCGGCAGTGATGCCGCTGACGTCCGGAAAGCTGCGCCAGCCGGGGATCGTCCAGCATAAACAACACCAGCCGGAAGTCGCTGTCCGGCAGCCGGAGACCCCGGTATGCCATTTCATCGCAGAGGTCCTCCCCCATTTCTCTGGACCGCAGCAGCAGAGAACTGAGCATTCCATATAGATAGGTGTCATTTTCCCCGTTCAGGGTCCCCACCAGCTGGATGGGGACGTTTAGATTCTCATGCAGCCATTGTTCCAGCATAGCGGCTCCTTTCCTGTACCATATGATCGTGTTGGATTCATTATAACATATTTTTATGCAGAAACAAGGCGAATTCCTCAATTTCCGCTCTGCTTTCTCAATTTTTGCAAAAACAGACCGCCTGGCCATTGTCAGCCATTTGTACCTTCTTGATGAACAAATCTTTGTGTGAAATAATGCGCTTGTAGGAATAAAAAAGACTATTTTTTGGAGGTTTTCACTATGGCAGACAACATTGAGCGTATCAATTTTAACGACGTTGCCGCCGCGCTGGGGTATGTTGCGGAAGGCGGCCCCGGCGGTCCCGGAAGAGGGGCGGGCGGATCCGGAGGGCCTGGAGGAGCGGGAGCCGGCAAGCCCAGCGGCCCACCCAAATTCCCCACGGATCCAGCTTCCATCCGAAGGAACTCGGAGCGGTTTAAGAAGATGTGGCCTGACGACCGGGCAATGAAGCTTCAGGACTATTTCAACGACTATGTTGTGTCCGGCAGGCCGATAGAATTTGAGGGACATTCCATTTGCTGGGCCATGATCGCCCTTCAGCAGAAGCTGCTGCCCAATCGGGTTCTCATGTATATGCCGCCCTTTGGCAAGAGCCTGGATCTGATTCCCATGAAGCGTGTGGAAAACCCCAGGGATAATCCCATGATGAAGTTTGACATTACGGAGCAGGGCGATGACGTCCGCATTGTGGTAACGCTTTTGAATGACGGCAATCCGGATCCCTTCCAGATGTCCCTTGGCGATGTGGAGATCAAGGAGATCGGTTCCGGCAAAAACATCTGGCTGGAACTGGTGGGCGCCCATTATCTCTTCATGTTTGATATGCCCAAGACCTTCGGAAAGGACTGCAAAACCATGTACTATAAAGAGGGCGGGGAGCAGTGGTATTGCGTGGCGTCCAATGAGCCATCGGTCAAGGTTGGGGATAAGCCCGCAAAGAGTCCCTTTGAGAAATCGTGACGGCTGCGTTTTCCGTTCTGCGTCGGCTTGCGTTGGCAAAAGGTTTCAGCGGGTTAAGAAACAGGATTGCAAAGATCATTAAAGCCAACCTGTTTTTTCAAATTCACGAAAACATTGAAAAACGAGAAGTGGCTTTGCTATGATGCATTTGTGACCATCATTTAAGGAGGATTCAGCTATGAAAAAGAAATCTGTAATTGCATTGCTTTTGGCGATGACCATGTTGCTCGGTCTGCTAGTGGGCTGCGGTGACACTGCCGGAAGCAGCGTGGCGACCGATTCCTCTGTTCAGTCGGAAGCTGCGGCGCCCTCAGAAGAGCCTGTGCCTGTAGAGGAAACTTCTGAGCAGGAGCCGATTGCGTCTGTAGAGGAGTCTGAAATTGAAGAGCCAACCGGGCCGGAAGCATACTATGCCTGCGAGGAGACTACGGAGATTACCGTGCTGTTCCAGTATGCGGCATGGTTCCAGGGCTTTTTCCCGGAAGGCTGGGGAAAGTCTGAATTCTGGGCAGAACTTGGTGCAGCGACCAACACCACATGGAGTCTGCAGGAAGTTGGAAACTTAGCATGGGCGGAAAATGTCAATCTGCTCTGTGCCGCGGGCGATCTGCCTGATGTAATCATGAACATCGGCAGCGTCTACAATGGCGGCCTTGCGGCAGCCATCCGTGACGAACAGATCATTGATATTGCGCCGCTGGTGGAAGAAAATGCACCCCATTACTACAAATATCTGACTGCGGACGATTACACACTGAAAAGCACCTTGACTGACGATGGTCAGATGGGCGGAATGTACCCGCTGACAAAGGAGCCGGATCCGTTGACCGACGGCCTGTGGATCCGCCAGGATTGGCTGGATGAACTTGGTATGGAGATCCCCAGGGATCCTGCGTCTTTGAAGAAAACTCTGGAGGCCTTTTCCTCTGAGTTTGGCGCGACCACCGGCTTCTTCCAGATGATCCGTGCTGGAGACAGCACCATTGGCCCCGCCGCAGAGGGCATTTGGAATGCCTACGGCCCGGTCAACTACTTCCTGGATGATTCCGGAAAGATTCAGATCTCCTTTATGCAGGATTATTACTTTGAGTATCTGGAGTTTCTGCAGTCTCTGGCCAATGGGGGCCTGTTCCTGACCTCTACTATGACCGATCAGAAAGCGTCCGAACTGTTTGCATCGGGCAGCATCGGCATCGAGGGAGACTCCGTTTCCAACGTGCCCTCCTATATCATTCTTCTGCCGGAGGAAGAGCAGGCAAAAATTGAACTGGTTCCCATGGCGGCAATTGGAGAGCCAACAGAGTTTGGCGCGATCCCGTCCAATATCAGCGGCGCCAACGCGGGCGGCGGAAATGTCAGCATTTCTACGAACTGCAAAGCCCCGGAGGTCGTAATCAAGGCCTTTGATTATCTCTTTACAGAGCCGGGTGGTATGCTCTCTGTCTACGGTATTGAGGGACTGTCCTATGAATTGGACGAAAACGGCGAGCCTTATCTGACGGATCTGATCATGAACAACCCTGACGGCATTCCCACCAATGCGGCACTGGGCTACTGGTGCAACCCGGGGATGCCCGGTCTTGGCGACGCCAGACGGACAGAAGCTTCCTATACGGATGTTCAGAAATCCGCTGCGGAGGTGTGGGCATCTGCTTACACCGGTTCCTCTGCTACAGTGGGCGTGGATGGACTCTCTCTAACAGAGGAGGAAAAAGATGCAATTTCCGTCTATATCTCTGATATGAAAACCTATGCGGACGAATGGATCAACAATGTGATCTTCAACGACGGCGATCTGAGTGATGCGGCGATTGCGGGATTCCGCGCATATTTGCAGGATACCATGCATTTGGATGAAATTCTGGAGGTATACAACACCGCTTACGAAAGATTCCAGAGCCGCAGCCTGAAATAAGAAAATGAGGGGTCGCCGCAAATCATGCGACGGCCCCGTTTCCGCAAGCGGGCTGCTCAAATGCCGCGAGTTCTTTTCAAATTCACAAAAACATAATGATTTTTAATCGTTCCAGTGCTATAATGTTTCCGATCAAATTTCAAATATCATGCACGCAAAAAAGAATGGAGGTATTCTATGAAAACATTTACACCGGAGGAACTCCTCTGTCGGCTGGAATGGCGGAGGGAGATCCGGAATCTCATGGGTAAAATGTCCCATGACTATGCGGTCAAGCAGGAAGCGGAAATCTATGACCGCTATTTCAGCCGCCGGGAGGATGTATGCCTGGGTTTAAACAATGGCTATTATAAAGGCGCCGAGGCCGTTTCCGGCTACTATCGGGCGCTGGGAGAGGAGATCCGGCTCGGATCTCAGCTGATCCAGCAGCTGTTTCCAAAAGAACTCGGAGACAAGAGCGCGGAGGAACTTTATGGCGTAGGCATGATCTCCTATGTACCTTTTGAATCTCAGGTCATTGAGATTGCGGACGACGGCAAGACGGCAAAGGGCATCTGGAATGTCCGAGGCTCCACGTGCCGTCTGACAGAAAGCGGCCCTGTGGCCAACTGGATCTTCGGCTGGGCTGCGGCGGACTTTGTGCTGGAGGACGAAGAGTGGAAGCTTCTGAATCTGCTGCTGGTCTATAATGTGGATCATCAGAGCGGCGTTGGCTTCTGCGAGGAAGAAAAGAAATTTGAGCCGGTTTCCGGGCTGGAAGCGATGTCGGAATTCAAGCTTCCGGGGCCAAATGTGCCAACGACAGTGATGGAGACTTTTTATCCGGACCGTCCCAAGGCCAAAAGCCCCAGGATCCCGGAGCCGTATACCACTTTTGCCGAGACATTCAGCTATGGTATTTGAGAGGAGGATGACGGATGGAAAAATTTAAAGAATACAAGCGGGAGTTCACGGATGAGGAAATGGTACTGCATGCCTGGGATAAGGAAATGATCCAGAATCTGATCAGCCGCTTTCAGCTGATGTGGGGCAACGGCGATACGGACGAAGCGATAGATACCCTATGGGTCAAGGAGCCGGCACATACCGCAGATGCATCCTTTGCCACCAATACCGGCTTCTTTGTTGGCATCGACGAGGTAAAACGTCATTTGACCAAAGAATATCAGGCGGAAGAACAGAAAACACTGGCGGCATTCCAAAAGGCCGATCCGACAAAATATGCGGATGCGGAGTTGGGATTGGGTATGACGGCCATGCATTCCTGCACCACGCCGCTGCTGTTTATCTCTGTGGACGATCAGTATGCCCGGTATCTCTGCTATGATCTGGGCATGACCGGAAAGGGAAAACCCGACGGCACGGCGGAATGCTATTTTGAGTTTGCGCCCATTCTGATCGAACTGGTTCGGGAGAAGGACGGCTGGAAGATCTGGCACATGGTGGAGGAGCATGATTTCTCCATCCCCAGCGGCGTCAACTATAATGAGTTTGCAACAGTGCTGGGAGACAAGGACCCTGTATTCCGGCTCTGCGGTGATCCAACGGTGAAAAAAGAAGTCTATGACAACCAGTACGGCTGGGAATACCTGTTCTATGATATGCCCCGGCCCTTTAAGACCTATGACGAAGACGAGGGCTACGGCCCCAGGGGCAAGGTTGGCCGTAAGTTCTACGAGCGGCTGGAAATGATTTGAGGAGGCAGAGACATGAACAAAAATAAATCCTTCCATGATCGTGTGGCTGCCGTGGTAGCCGGGCAAAAGGTCGAGGAACTCAAGGCCCGCCATGCATATCTGCATGGTATTAACCGCAGCCGTGAAGAGTACGGCACATTCTGGCTCCGTTCGGACAACTCCACCTTTGGCCATACCTTTGGCCGCATGATGGGCTATCAGGAACTGGTTCCGGCCCATTTTGGTGACCCCCTGCGGGCAAACGCCTTCGCGCCTGCGGATAGTGAGGATGTGGGCGGTATGGGTCCCACCAGGGACAAGGACGGAAAGGAAGAAGAGGGGATGCCCTTTGAGAATATCTCTGAAAAGACCTTTGACCGTCCCACAAAAATGCGGGATATTTACGGAAAAATGAACCTCTACGGACATAACCCCGGCACCTTTGGGCAGAGTTGCCATGTGCTGGCGTCCCCGGTGATCGAGGTAGCGGAGGACGGAAAGTCCGCCCGAAGCTTTTATCTGACGCCCGGCACCATGATGGGCATGAACGGCCAGAATGGAGGCCGTTCCGGCGGCTATTTGTGGGAGCGCTATGGCAGCGATTTCGTCTATCGGGACGGAAGATGGTGGTGGTTCCATGAGCAGGTCTGCCCGGACATTGGCGACAGTTATGACGCCAACAACTGGGCACAGGATCGCTTCCGAAAATATATCTCCGGCGAACTGAATGTGGGCAACTGCTCCGGACCTCCCAGAAGCGGGATCTCGGATCTCCGGCAGGTCCACAATGACATCAGCATCATCCAGACCGTGCAGGACACCGTTCCCTGCCCGGAGCCCTATGAGAAGCTGGATGAAAGCCATACTTATTCCCCGGGCTGCGCCGATTTTGAGGATATCTATCTCTATCCGGCCACCAAGGGCTACGGCGATCCGATCTATTAAAATGTACGCGTCCCCTGAAATGCTGCTATTTCAGGGGACGCGGTAGTTTCAAGGGACTGTTGTGTGACAGCCAATGCATACCGTCATGGCATTGGCATGGCGGCCGGTGCGGCCTGACAGGTCACGGCGCCGTCTGGAATTTTGTCCGTGAGGATGACCCGGTTGTCAGGCAACGGCACATCCGGAAGAACGACCGCTTCGCCTGATTTCAGATATTCACCCATCGAACGCAAAATTGGCCTGCTGGAACGGGCGTTTTCAAAATTCTTTTCCGCCCCCTCCGCGCTTATCTGGAATAAAAAGCGCGATGATTAACTGGACCGCACCGACCGCCGGAAAGGCAATCAATAGCCGGTTCGTGGTTCCGTAGATATCCAGTACGCCCCTGTAGATGCAGCCCAAGGTCAGCCAGACGACGCCGCCTCCCCAGAACTGCCGGGACAGGAGGGGCTTTCCGTTTCGAATCAGCAGTTCTGCAAGCACGCCGCCCAATAAAGGAACCGCAAAGGCTCCGATCATAAAGATACTGTAAACCTGATGGGAGAAAAATTCATAGACGATTCCGAACAGCAGGCAGAATCCCGTCGCCGCAGCATAGCAGCGCCGCCCAAATTTAATAGCCGATATAGACAATGTCGCTGACACTCCTTTCTCCGTCGGAGGAATGTCCCTTCCTGCTGCTCGTTGTGGTCGGAGAATTGATCACCGTGCCGCCAAACACCATGGTGGAACTGCCACCGCCGTCAAGATTGTAGGCGATCTCCGTTCCGAGACGCTGCATAAACGCGGCAAGCTGGTAAAGGGACAGGCCGGCACTTTCGCTGGTCCTCCCATCAGCGACAACAAACACATAGTGGAGCGGACCCATGATGCCAATGGCGGTTCTCGGATTACTGGTCATGGCCTTGTCCACCTCATCTGTGCTGGTGACAGCTATCTCACCGTTTTCAATGAGTCCGGGTCCAAAGCACAGCACCTGTGAAGCGCCCTGTTCCAAAAGCGTTTCCGCAGAAATATCATCCTCGCAAATGACGTCCATGGAACCGTCCTGATAGATGACGAGATCCTCCTGCCCGTTTTTTCCGGTACTCCGATAAATTACGCCGTTTCGAAGCACATAGCCACTTTCCTGCACACCGTAATAGTCGCCGTTAATCGCCAGAATTGCCTGTACGGATGTTGCGATCTCGGAAGTGGGCGCGGTAACATTTTTGCCATAGGCAGACTGCGCAAAGGCGGTTTTCAGGTATTCAGGGGAGGAAATATGAATGTCCGCCACATGAATGGTGGTGTCACCGTCATGATAGGTGTCAAGGGAAATGGCAATATTCTGATCTGTATAGGAGTTCTCCGTGAAAACCGTGGTTTCAGTAAAGGGGGGCATAATGGATCCATCCCCCGGTACGGTTTCCGGCTCTGACGCCGCGCTGTGCTCGGGCATTGCGGATGGAGCAGCGGAGACAGCCCCTGCTGCGTCCGGCTGCAGGGGCAGGGCGCCGGGACCCTGCTCTACGACGACACTTACCCGGGCGATGACAAAGGTATCAAGGGAAATATATACGGTAAAGAGAACCGCCAGCAGTGCGGACAGAAAAATCGGAAGATACTTACGCATGGCGCTCCTTTCCGTCAGCCGCTTTTATTCTGAAAACAAAAAAATGCTGAATCAGATAACTCAGGATGAACATGATAATTTCTACAACGACCTTCGCGGCGTAGACATTCCAGCCAAATTTTGCAAGTCTGGTGAGGATCAGAGAGTTTACAGTGATGTTGGCAAGTACCAATCCAAAGTATTTTGCACATTCCTTCCACAGCCTGCCCTGGCTGCGAAACACGAATTGCCTGTTCAGTAAAAAATTAAACACAGAACTGATTGCTCTTGCACCATAGTTCGCAATCAGAAGTTTTCTGCCGAGGGCCATATACAGAATCGAGTACATGAGATAATCAATGAGAAAGCTGATAAGGGAACTGGCTGTGTATTTGACAAGTTCCAAATAGATACGGACAGAATCCGCAAGAGGCGAAAAATGGCTGACGCTGTTTTTTCGGTCAAAGTAAATTGTCTCCATAGGGTATTCCCGCACCGGCAGCCGGTGCTTTGCAAGGTATAGAAGTACATTCATTTCATATTCATATCGTTCCCCGGAAATTCCGAGTAATTCCGGGATCCGTCGGGAGTGAAAGGCGCGCAGGCCGGACTGGGTATCATGCAGCTTCACGCCTGTAATTGTTCGATATATCAGACGGGTAACGCTGTTTCCCAGGCGGCTTCTGATCGGAGCGTCCTTCGGCAGGATACGGGATCCGATGGCAAACAGGTTCTCTTCCTGTGCCACGGCGCGGCACAACGTCTCGGCATCTTCAATTCGATGCTGACCATCGCAGTCCATGGTTACAATGACACAATCACCACAGTTTTTTTCGATATGCTGAAGGCCTGTTTTCAATGCATGACCTTTCCCGTGGTTCGTATCATAGGAGAGCAGCGTTCCATAGGCCTTTGCGGCGTCGAATACCGTCTTACAGGAGTCTTGACTCCCATCGTCCACCATGATGATTTCAAATTTCTCCTGATTCAGTTCACAAACCAATTCGATAAGTTTTTTATTTGGCTCATAGCATGGAATCAAGGCAACATTTTTCATGGGAATACACCTCACATCCCGATCTGAGCCTATTATATTCCGAAGTTCTGAAAGTCAGCTTAAATTCCGCTCATGTATTTGTCGATCACACAGTCTGTTTGCTGTCAATTTCTTTTACGCCGTCAGAAAAGGATTCGATGGCGGATGCCAGGATCTGAGCAGGGCGCCGCAATGGATCAAACTTGCGATAAGGAGCGCGTATAGAACGGGACGGAACAGGCGAGACAAGAAGTCATCGCACAGATTGCAAGGCGGCGAGATCCAGCATATCTTCACTGCTGGCCACAACTGTGGTGCCGACAAAATCGCCGGTGCCGTTGATCAGTGTCCGGCACATGCACATGATCTGGTCGATACCCATGAGAATGCCCAGCCCCTCAATGGGAATTCCAATCTGCTGGATCAGGATCGACAGACAGATAAAGCCCGCACCGGAGATAGGCGGTGCGCCCATGGACAAAATCACGATGGTCACTGCCAGCTTCAGCAGCATCTTCCCGGTGATGGGAATATGGTACACTGCCGCCAGGAACAGCGTGCAGATCGTCATGTAGATACAGGCGCCGTCCATGTTGATGGTGGAGCCAAGGGGCATCGTGAAAGAACTGATTTTTGGAGAAATGCCCAAACGTTTCGTGCAGGTCTCCAAACTTTGGGGCATCACTGCGCTGGTACTGCAAAAGGTAATGAAAGAAATAAAATTTGGAATCAGCTTTTGGAAGAAGTGCAGGGGGTTCTTTCGCACAAATATCGCAAAAAGCAGCGAATAAATCGCGAACATACATACGATCCCCAGCAGCATCCCGGCCACCAGCTTTACAAGCGCCAGAATCATGGAGACGTCGATGGAGAGTACCAGAAGGGTCATGGCGCAGAAGGTCGCCACCGGGATCGCCAGCATGACAACAGACGCCAGCTTCAGGAACAGACGATTGCACAGGCCCAGAAAGGCGCTCACCCTCTGCCGATCCTCGCCATTGTCCAACAGGCTGGCCGCCACGCCCACCAGCACCGCAAGAAAAATGATCTGAAGCATTTCCGTTCCCTCAAAGGCCCCCGCAAAGCTGGAAGGGACAATATTGACAATGGTATCCAGCAGGGATATGGATGCGGATGTGTCCGCCGAATAGCTGTAGGCGGTCAGATCCAGCGCCACACCCGCGCCGGGCTGCAGCAGCTGATAGATTCCATAGCCCACCAAAATCGCAGCGACGGAGGTCAGGGCGTAAAAGAACAGGATTTTTGCGCCGATACGCCCATACTCCCGAATATCTGTTACGCCCGCGACGCTGGAGGAGATGGCAAAGAACACCACCGGGACCACAAGCATTTTCAGGGCATTTAAAAACATCGTCCGCAGGGGTGTCAGGATATAGGATGACACCGCATTTGTCACTGTTTCCCCGCCAAAATACCGCAGCAGAAGCCCCACCACAATGGCTGACACAAAGGCGGCCGTGACCAGTTTCAAGGCCTTTGGCTGAGACTTTCTTGCCACATATTCGACTTCGTTCCGTCCGTTCCGGTAATAGTAGTGCAGACTGCTCCGAAGGGCCTTGAGCAATTGATCTCTGGTCTGCGGCTGGTCAAAATCCGGCTCCGGCACAGGCGGATCGCTGTCCATCAGAGACTGGATGTCCAGATCCTCCAGCGGGTCATAGACCGGCCCGTCGGAGATGATGCGGATGACCACCTTTTCAGATGTGGTATGTACGGATATCCCGATGAACGACGCCTCCCGGGCCGCCATCAGATCCGAGATCGATCCCGTCAGGTTGGCACTGTTAACGGCGTTCGCCTCGGAAAGTCCCGCAATTTTCAGCTGCGCCAGCGCGAAAGCGTGAATATGATCGGTTAACTGCGAATCAATGTGAAACCGTTGCTTGATTACCGGCACAGAAAATCCCTCCATTTCACAGTTTACAAACCTTGGAACAGATCCAAGGTTTCTTTCATTATATAACCTGTGATGCAGTTTGTCAACATGGGCCGTTCCGCAGCACAATCCTTCTTTCGCCATCCATATATTCTTATGCCAACAAGTATACCATTTCATTCAACAAGCCCGGCCATTGCATCGTATTCGCCGCGTGTTTTCCCGGACAGGGCTTGTCCCTCTCAGACTCTGTGATGTTGGCTAATGACTCGCCGCAGAATGCGATTCCAGCCGCAATTGCTCGCCCCAAAGATAGGAAATCGCGGGAGAAATCACAAAAGCCTGTGGTTTCTCCCGCTGAAATATCAGGTCGTCTTTCTGAAAAGCCTATTTGCAGACAGACCCGCTTGCCGGATGCTGATTTAGGCCGGAGGAGGCGCGTCGTCCGGAGGAGGCCCGGGATCACCGCCGCCCATCTCTACCACTTCGCCGTTGAGATATCTCTCATAGGCGTCCTGATAGCAGGCCGTGACCTCGTCGATTCCCATGCCCTCAATATGCTCCACATAAGCGTCAAAGTCGCTCAGCGGCTTGGAGCCGATGATGAAGGACAGCACAGACTCTTCAATATAGGTCTTAATATCGCCGTAGAATTGGTTGACCTCATCGGACTCTTCACTGTTGAGCATGGTGGAGCCAATGCCGCGGCCGATGGAGTAATTGCTCTGCCAGATGGCGCTGGCTTCCTTCTGGTTTTCAGTATAACCGGACTGCTCGCGGGTCTCGTCACGATAGAAGGGACCGCGATCCATGCAGTACATAAACAGGGCTACCGTTGTGGACATATCCGGGTTGTTGAGCACCAGATCGGTGAACACAGGGGCGCCGTCCTCGCCAAATTCGAAGCTTTCATGCTCGATGCCGTAGTTGCAGAGCAGTGCGCCCTCATCGGTATACATATAATTGCACCACTGCATCAGCAGTTCCGGGCATTCGCACTGAGAGGAGATCGACCAGGGCGTGGAAGCCGCATAAGCCCGTTCCTCTTTAAAAGGAATGGTGTCGCCGGAATTCCTGACCAGATCCGGCATGGCAACCAGTTCAAAGCCCTCGGTGTTGGACGCATCCTCCAGCGTAGCCATAAAGGTAACTTCGCCGTAGAACATACCGACCCGGTCCGCCAGAATAACATCCGTGGGCGGATTCTGGAAATCCGAATAGGACATGAAGTCCTGCCAGATCAGGCCTTCCTCATACCACTGATTGACCATAGTCAGGTACTCTTTAAACTCAGGCTGGATGGGGCCGTACATAAGTTTGTCGTCCACCTGATAATACGGCTCGCTCATGGCGGCGTCCGCCACCAGACCGTTGATCCCATAGCCCTGCACCAGACCATTGTTGATGCCGGTGCCAGCATAATTGAGCACCAGCGCCGCATCCGCGCCCTTTTTCTCCTTAAACGCAGTCAGCACATCATGCAATTCGTCATAGGTTTCGGGAATCTCCAGTCCAAGTTCATCCAGCCAATCCTTGCGGATCATAGGGCCGAAGGTCTGGGTGGTCTCCGTCTGCATGGAAAGCTGGGGCATACCCGCCAGCCAGCCGCTTTCCGTCAGCGCTTCCGGCACTGCGTCCGGATAGGCTTCCATCAGCTTGCAGATCTGGGGCGTCAGTTCCTCCGTCAGATAGGGCAGATGGTCGATGAGGATTTCATCGGCGATCGCCGCCTCACCGCCATTGGTGTACAGCGTTGTCGCGTTGGAAATGATATCGCTGAGGTCATCGGAAGCCACCATCAGGTTAAACTTCTCAGACTCCGTGTCAGGGTTGACCACGGTCCATTTCAGGCTGACGCCTGTACGGGTGGCCAGTTCGTGCCAAATCGCGCAGTCATTGTCGATATCCTCTGTGATCTTGAGTACGTTGGGGTTAATTCCCATCCACATGGTGACCTCGACCGGATCGTCCGTCAGCGGAAGGTCAACCTTGCCAAGCGCATTCGCCGGCCATGCCACGTTGGAGGCAGTTTCCCGCTCCGCACTGCCTTCGCTTTCAGGATCTTCGGGCGCAGTTGCCGCTTCTTCCGATGCTTCCGGCGCAACCGTCGAGGAAGCTTCCTGCGCGGAAGAACCGGACGATGCGGCATTGTCGCCGCAGGCCGCCAGCATTCCCAGCAGCAGGCACAACGCCAGCAAGGATGCAAGCACTTTCTTCTTCATTTGCAACTCTCCTTTTCTTATGATTTGGGATAATATCCCTCACAATCAGTATAGGAAAAAAATAATCCGGGGGCAAGTATCAAAACTCGCTCCCGGGTATCAAAATCATACAGAGTGTCTTCTATGCCGCTTAAACCGGCAGCCCCTCTGTTTTGGCTTTCTTTTCCGGCAGGACCACTTCTCCCTCTTTCAGGAATCCACTCTCCGCCATGGACACATAGTCGTCATCCGCCACAATCACATGATCTGCCAGATATACGCCTACCATGTCCAGCGCTTTTGCAACCTCCATTGTAGTACGGAAATCTTCCATGGAGGGCGTTGCCAGGCCACTGGGATGATTGTGCGCTAACACCACGGTTGTGGCTTTCATGCTGATAGCCGCTTCCACGACCTTCCGCACACTCAGGTGTACATAGTTGATGCTGCCGGCGAACAGCCGCACACACCCCAGCGCCTTGCACTTGGCGTCCAATCCCAGAAGATAGACCACTTCCTCTGTTTCCGAAACGAAATAAGATCGAATATAATTGCCGCATTTCCCGGTGGTATCCAAAATCTCCTCCAAGCTGGATTTGGAGATCTGCTGTCTCCGAGCCACGGCGGGAATCAGTTTAATCAGCGTAGCTGTATTCTGACTGAGACCACCCCGCTCCATCAGTTCCTGGGGCGTTGCATCGAATATTGCCACCAGAGAACCGAAGGCATCGAGCAGTCGATGGGCGATGGGGTTGGTGTCTCTTTGCGGAATCGCATAAAACAGCACCAGTTCCAACACCTTGACGTCGTTAAGCGGATCCAGTCCGTGGATGAGAAATTCATTCTTCAGCCGCTGCCTGTGCCCGGTATGGATGTTGTTTTCACTCATATCGCCGCGCCGTATTCCAGAAGGTATGCTTCCATCCGCTGCCGTATGGTGTCGTCGATGTACACCCTGCCGTCAATGGGGCGGTTGTGGAGGAATTCCATGATCTGCCGAACCGTGACAATGGGGAATACGGAGATTCCATAAGCGTCATGCAGTTCATCCAGCGCAGATTTTTCTCCTGTTCCTCTTTCCATTCGGTCCACCGACACAAACAGCGCGTTAATCTTCACTGCTGCAATGGGTTCAAATAGCGCAATGGTCTCCCGCACGGCGGTTCCCGCAGTGACCACATCCTCCACGATGGCGATACGGTCTCCGTCTTTGATGTTTTCCCCTATCAGATTTCCGCCTTCACCGTGATCCTTCCTTTCCTTGCGATTAAACGCATAGGGATAATCCTGACCATAGTTTCGGTAAAGGCCGGTCGCCGCGGAAACCACCAGAGGAATGCCCTTATAGGCAGGGCCAAACAGCACATCTGCGCCGCCTGCTTCCTCCAAATGCTCATGAATGCAGGCTGCGTAATAGTTTCCCAGCGCGTCCGCCTGAGCGCCGGTTTTATAATTTCCGGTGTTGATAAAATAAGGGGTATTTCGCCCGGATTTCGTCGTGAAATCTCCAAAAGTCAAAACTCCGGACCGCACCATAAAGATGATAAATTCCTCCTGATAGGTCATATTTCCATTCTCCTTCCTTCCCGCCTCTTTCCGGAGGGCGGCGTAACCGCATGGTTTCTCCTACGGCTTGCACCGTCCGCAGGGCGCGTATCCCTGTGCAATGATATCCTCCCTTGCAGCCGTGACCTGCTGCCGGTTTTCCTCCTTGATGTCAGAAGCGCCGGAGCAGGAGGGCAGGTGAAACTTTTTCGAATTTGTGTTGAGGATGTACGCGGTTTCTTCGCTTTTCGACGGTTCATCGTCCGCTCGCGCCGCTTCAGCCGCCCAGCTTTCGCCGGTCTCATAGTTGATTTCTACGCCTGGCTGAACATTATAGCAGTAGACATGGAATCGGATGACGTCATCTTCCACGCTGGCGGCCTCCATGACAACGCCCCGGGCCACCAGTTCGCTGCCCTGAAAATCCGGTGTGACCCGGTAGAGCACATGATGCCCCGTCTCCCGGATATATGCGGCCACCTGATTCTCAAAGGGCAGCATTCCCTCCACATTGAGATACCGGGTACCGGTAATCAGGTTATGATCGTTGGCATTTTCTCCTGTCAGCTGAAAGCCGATCAGATGGCAGCGATTGTAGAGACTCTTTCCGTCCACAAAATCATACTGGGCCTGCACCCAGCCGGAGGGATGCACCGAACTGATACTCTCCCGCTGTTCTGTGGGCATCAGATCCTGTCCGATATTGGCATAGCAGGTGCCGCAGCGGCCCAACTGATCCAAATCGGTATAAAATTCATAGGATTCCTGATTGAACTGGCTTTCGTCAAATTGAGGCTGATTTCCCTCCAGCTTTACATAGGGCGCGCCGCTATAGTCCGGCAGCGTCTCCATCGTATAATAAGCATCGCCCTGCTGCGAAGACGAGACCCCGGCGGATGGCTCCAGCCGCATACAGCCGCAAAGTACACATAAAATCAGAAATAAGGACAGCAGTTTTTTCATATCAAGCTTCCTTTCATCCGCCGCTTTCTGGTCAGAGCAACGTCTGAACCGTTTTTTTCAGCGCCGTCACAAATGCCGTGATCTCCTCCTGTGTTGTTTCAAAGCTGAAGCTGACACGGATGGAACTGTCGATCAGTGCCGGGGCCACCTCCATCGCTTCCAGCACATGGCTCCGATGCCCCTTTGCGCAGGCGCTCCCTGCGGAAACATAGATCTCCCGCTGTTCCAAACTGCCGATCAGGCCCTGTGAGCGAACGCCGGGAACGGCCAGCGAGACGATATGGGGCGCTTCATGACCGCCCAGAATCACCGCCTGAGGCACTTCCCTTGCCAGGAGAGAAAGGCACTGCGCCTTTCTCTGTTCCATGTTCCGGATTTTTGCCGCAAGTCCTTTTCCTGCCATTTCACAGGCTGCGCCAAAGCCCAGAATCATCGGCACATTTTCCGTCCCGGAACGCATATTTTTCTCCTGCCCGCCTCCATAGAGGAAGGGAGGCAGATGCAGCTTTTTGTCCAGATAAACCGCCCCACAGCCCTTGGGACCGTGGATCTTATGGGCGCTGACTGTGATGATATCCGCGCCCAAAGCAGACGCCCGGAATGGAATTTTACAAAATCCCTGCACCGCGTCGGTATGAAACACTGCCTGAGTATTTTGATGGGTCGCCTGCGCCAGTCGGGCAATGTCATTGACCGCCCCGGTCTCGTTGTTGACCATCATCAGGGACACCAGAATGGTATCTTTCCGCAGCGCCTGTTTCAAATCCTCCGGCAATATTTTCCCGGAACTGTCCGGCTTTAAGTATGTCACTTCAAAGCCCTGACTTTCCAGAGTTTTGATGGGATTGAGCACACCATGGTGCTCCGCCGCAGAGGTAATAATATGCCTGCCGCGCTTATGGTACTTCTGCGCCGTGGAAAACACGGCGAAATTATCGCTCTCCGTGCCGCCGGAGGTAAAGAACAGCTGGCCTGCGTCGCAGCCCATGGCCGCAGCCACCTGCGTCCGGGCAGTCTTTACCGCTTTTTCCGCCAGAAACCCCCGGCGGTGCTGAGCGGAGGGATTCCCCCAGTTGTCCGTCATGGCTTCCGCCACAGCCTGAACCGCTTCCGGGCAGGGCTTTGTGGTAGCGGCATTGTCCAAATAAATTTCCAAGTTTATTCTTCTTCCGTTGCAGTGATTCGAATGTGCAGTTCCTCCAGCTGGCTCTGCTCCACTGTGCCGGGTGCGCCCATCATGATATCCTGTGCGCTCTTGTTCATGGGAAACGCAATGACCTCCCGGATGGAGTCCTCGCCGGAAAGGAGCATCACCATCCGGTCTACGCCCGGGGCGATGCCAGCATGGGGCGGCGCGCCATAGCAGAAGGCATTGTACATCGCCGGGAATTTCGCTTTGACATCGTCCTCTCCCAGATTCACCATTTCAAACGCCTTTACCATGATCTCCGGATCATGATTCCGAACCGCGCCGGAACTGAGTTCCACCCCGTTGCAAACCAGATCATACTGATCCGCCAGAATGTCCAGCGGGTCAATCTCTCCTTTTTCCGCTTTCAGCAGCGTATCCAGGCCGCCGGAAGGCATGGAGAAAGGATTGTGGCAGAATTCCAGTTCCCCGGACTCCTCTCCGATCTCATACATGGGGAAGTCCACGATCCAGCAAAACTCATACTTTTCTCTGTCCATATGCCCTTCGCAGGCCGCGCCCAGCAGTTTTCGGGCCACACCGGCCGTCTTCCGGGCCGTTTCCAGCTTTCCGGACGCGAGCATCACAAGGGTGTTCTTTTCCAGCTTTAAAACGTCTGTAACCTGCTGTACCAGCGCCGGGTCGGCGTTGATGAATTTTGCGATACCGCCGGCAATGGATCCCTGCTCGTCCATCTTAAACCAGTAAGGCTTGCTGCCCGCCTGAACCTCTATCTCGTCGCAGAGTTTGTCAATGGCTTTTCTCGTCAAGGCACAGCCGGAAACCGGCACTGCTTTGATGCGGTTCCCCTCAAATGGGGCAAAGCCGCAATTTTCCAGCAGCTTTGTCACGTCATTGACTTTCAAATCGATCCGCAAATCGGGCTTGTCCGTGCCGTACTCCTCCATAGCCTGCCGGTAGGGAATTCTCGCAAAAGGCGCACTGGAAGCCGTGTTGTAGGCGCCGTATTTCGCAAAAATCGGCGGCAATACGTCCTCCAGAATCGCAAACACATCCTCCTGGGTCGCAAAGGCCATTTCCATATCCAGCTGATAAAACTCGCCGGGACTTCTGTCTCCCCGAGCGTCCTCGTCCCGGAAGCAGGGAGCAATCTGGAAGTAGCGGTCAAAGCCCGCCGTCATCAACAGCTGCTTGAACTGCTGAGGCGCCTGAGGCAGCGCATAGAATTTGCCGGGATGCTTCCGGGCAGGCACCAGATAATCCCGCGCTCCCTCCGGGGAGGAAGCCGTCAAAATCGGCGTGGTAATCTCCAAAAATCCGTGTTCCTGCATGGCCTGCCGCAGCGCGGAGACCACATTGCACCGGAGCACAATATTGCTTTTCACTTCCGGATTCCGCAAATCGAGATAGCGGTATTTCAGCCGCTGGGTCTCGTCCGCCTGACGGCTACGGCTGATCTCAAAGGGCAGTTCATTGTAGCGGCAGCGGCCCAGAACCTTAATCTCGCCGGGCACCACCTCAATTTCACCGGTCGGCTGCTTGGGATTTTTGCTCTCCCTCTCCCGAACGATTCCGGTGACGGAGATGGTGGATTCCTTGTTGAGGGGCTTGACCGCCGCCATCATTTTTTCCGTCTCGATGACGATCTGGGTCGTGCCGTAGAAGTCCCGCAGGACGACAAAGGCAAAATTGTTGCCGACCTCGCGGATATTTTCCATCCACCCGCAGAGGGTGACGGTTTTCCCTGCATCCAAAAGCCGCAGTTCTCCGCAGGTATGGGTTCTTGATTGAAACATGGTATCTCTCCTTTTATTCCTGATCCTCTATCACCGTTCCTCGATTTTTCTCCGCCAATTCTTTTTGGATCAGTTCTATGGCTTCGGCCGTGGAAACGGTCACTTGCTTGCCGGTCTCAAAATTCTTGACGGAAAGCCGGTCGGCGGCAATCTCGTCCTCTCCCAGCAATACCGCAAAGGGAATGCCCAACTTAGCGCAATAGGACATCTTTACTTTGAATTTTTTCTGTTCCCCATAGATTTGCGTCCGAATACCGGCTTCCCGCAGAGTGGTGGCGGCGGCAATGGCCGGGCCGAGATCCTCCGTCATGGGAAGCACCAGCGCATCGGCAGGCGCAGTCATCATATTTTGGGATAAATACCCCTGTTCCTCCAACACATAAAACAGCCGGGTCACACCAATGGCCACGCCCACACCGGGCAGCGGCTTATCCGTATAATATTCCGCCAGATTGTCATATCGCCCGCCACCGCAGATGGATCCAATCTCCGGATGATCGAGCATGATGGTTTCATAGACCGTACCGGTATAGTAATCCAATCCTCTGGCAATGGTCAGGTCTATCTGGAAATTTTCCTCCGGTACACCGAACGCGCCCAGATATCCGACCACCGTGGCGAGTTCCTGATATCCCAGATCAAAGAGTTCATTTTTCCCAAGGTAGGCTTCCATCTCCTTCAAAACGGTTTCGTTGGAGCCGGAAATGGAAATAAATTTCAGAATCGCATCTGCGGCGCTTTCCTCAACGCCCACGTCCTCCATCAAAATCGCCTTCACCTTTTCCGGGCCGATCTTGTCCAGTTTGTCCACCGTCCGCATGACCTCTGCGGATTGTTCCGAAAGCCCCTGCATGGCATAAAAGCCGTTTAAAATCTTCCGGTTGTTGACCCGGATCTGAAAACGCCGAAGCCCCAGCCGGGAGAAGGTCTTGTAAATGATCGCGGGTATTTCCGCTTCATTGACGATATCCAGTCTTCCATCGCCAATGACGTCGATATCCGCCTGATAAAATTCCCGGAACCGGCCCCGCTGCGCCCGCTCGCCCCGATAGACCTTGCCAATCTGAAACCGGCGGAAAGGAAACGCCAGTTCTCCATAGTGCATGGCAACGTATTTTGCCAGGGGCACCGTCAAATCGAACCGCAGTGCCAAATCACTGTCGCCCTTCCGGAACCGGTAGATCTGTTTCTCTGTTTCACCGCCGCCCTTGGCAAGGAGAATCTGCGCATCCTCAATGATGGGCGTATCGAGCGGCGTAAAGCCATAGAGACTGTAGGTCTGCCGCAGGATCTCCATAAACCGTTCCATCTGCATCTGTTTCCCGGGCAGCAGTTCCATAAAACCCGAGAGCGTGCGAGGCTTGATTTTCTCCATAATGATTCCCTCTTCCATATGCATAACATTGTTCGCTTCTGACATAGCCGCTTGCGGCTATGTCAAATCGTCATGTGCCGTCTTCGGCAACATGGCGAATTTAAATTTCAAGTGAGCAGGCGCAAAGTGCCTGTATGTGCGTTATATTATCCGCTCTTCGAATATTATAACGGAGTTTTTCCGGTTTTTCAACATTGCGCTGTCCACCTTTTGAAAATCCTTTGCATATTTCCCTCGTTCCATGAATATCCTTTTTTGAGACTACAAATGGGAGGATACATCTATGACCACCTATAAGGATGATACTGCTTTGGCGGTGGGCCACCGTCTGGCCCTGGAAGATCGGAATAAACTGTCCTTGACCGGCATCACAGACATGGGCAGCTTTGATGAAAGCGCCGCCGTCATGGAGACTGCCCGGGGGACGCTGATTGTCCGGGGCGAAAACCTCCACGTGGAAAAACTCAGCCTGGACGCCGGCGAAGTCACACTGTCAGGCGAGGTCGGCAGTCTGGTCTATGAGGAAAGCGCCAAATCCCAGGGCGGCTTTCTTCAGAGACTGTTTCGATGACGCAGGCGCTGTCGCAGCAGGCTTTTTTCTTTCTGTGGGCCGGGGCCGGCGGTATCTTGCTGGGGATGTTCTATGATTTCGGCAGAATGTTCCGCCGTTGTTTCCCCAAAATGACCGTACCTGCGGACTGTCTGTTTGCGCTCTGCTTTTTCCTCTGCCTGATGGCCCTGTCTCTCTATACCGCCGGCCTTCGGCTCTATCAATGCCTGGGGCTTGCCCTGGGCGCAGCCGGGTATTTTCTCGCGTTCAGTTCCATTTTTCAGAAAATATTCGGTCGCTTCTGGGCCGCCTTTCGAGCAATGGGGTGCCGGCATCGACGAATTATGAAAAAAAGTCTCTGTTTTTTACGAAAAATTGCAAAAAAGTTCTTTCCATCTTCGGAAAAATGGGTTACAATATTAAAAAGACCATTTTTTCCGAAAAGGAAGAGCACACCGAAAGGGAGTGCGAAACCACGGGATGAAAAAAGGAGTCATCAAGCTTCTCGTCGGACTTTTGGCGCTGGTTACGGCATGGAATCTGGGGCAGCTTTCCGCCGCATTGAAACGAGAGAGCCTGCGGCAGAATGCGCTAAAGGTCGCCGCCGCCGAACTGGAACAGACCGTATTGCAGTTGAAAAATGAATTGTCTGCGTTCGATTTTGAGCCGTCCGCTTCCTGGCTGCTGAGACAAAAAGGCTTCATTTCTAAAGGTGATATCGTCTTTTTTGACGGAGGATAATGGTGCATCTAAGCAGGGTGCGGAAAAATAAAGGAGGATAAAGCCTTAGTATGGAGTTCAATGTAGGAACTATTTTAGAAGGAAAAGTCACCAGTATTACAAAATTTGGCGCCTTTGTCTCTCTTCCCGGGAATAAAACCGGTCTGGTACATATCTCTGAGGTCGCACATACCTATGTCAATGACATCAACGAGTATTTGAAGGTCGGCCAGGAGGTCAAAGTCAAGGTCATCGGCATTGACCAAAACGGAAAAATCAACCTTTCCATCAAAAAAGCCGTTGATCCGCCCCAGCAGAAGCGCGGCGAACGCAGCGGTCGAAGCGACGCAAGAAAGCAGGACGGCCAGAGCCGGCGGCAGAACAGTTCCCGCCCTGCGCAAAGCCGGGGAACCGTTTCCAGAGAGCCGCAGACCTTTGATGATATGCTTAAACAGTTTATGGCGGATTCTGACAGCAAAATTTCTTCCATCAAGCAATATTCGGATCACCGCACCAGGGGCAAGCGCCGCCAGTGAGCGGCCTGCATGATGCCCAAGCGGCGTTTAGACTTTCACGATACAGGAGATTATTTATGAAGCGAGTTTTTCCGTTTTTCTTGCTGCCCGGCCTTCTTTTGTGGCTTGTTGGATGCAGCATGCCCTTCTCCGTCACCCAGGATTTGACGGTAGAGGGCAGCGTTCCAATGGGCGCATTGGAAGGGGAGCAGTATACCCTTGCGATTCCTGAAAAAACCGCTTCCCCCATTGTCTCCCCTCAAACAGTCTGTCTGTGGGCCAGAGAGCAGCTGGACGCCGACGCGCAGGCCGCCTATGACCGGCTCAGCGCCGCCATCGCCTGCTATGAAAAATCGGAGATCGAAGTAACCATAGACGCTGATGAGATCAAACTGGTTTTGACTGCGCTTCGGATCGATCATCCGGAGTATTTTTGGTTCAACGGGGAGGCTTCTTACCTCTCTTCCTCTCTGCCGATCTTGGGCGGCACCACTACCTGTACGCTCCACTATACCATCGGCGCAGAGGAAGCGCAGCAACGCATGGTACAGGTGAACCAGTATGTTTCCGAATGCCTGAGTTCCGCTGAACTGGAGTATGCTGAAACGGACTATGAGAAGATTCTGGGCGTCTATCGCTATATCATCAACCATACGGATTATGCCCTCTCCGCAACAGATCAGAGTATGATCAGCGTGATGACAGACCGCCGGGGCACCTGCGCCGGTTATGCCCGCACCTTCCAATATCTGATGCACCAGCTGAACATTCCCTGTACGCTGGCGCTTGGCTTGGGTGACAAAGGGGAGAGCCACGGCTGGAATATCGTTCAGTGCGACGGGCAATGGTATCATGTCGATGTGACCTGGGGCGATCCAGTAGGTGAAGACGGCCTTCCCGGCGCGTCCCTCAGCTATACCTACTGTATGGTCACCGATGACGAGATTCTTCGGGATCACACGCTGCTGGAGGATATTCCCATGCCGGTGTGCAGCAATATTCAGTGGAACTATTTCCGTCAATCCGGCCGGTATCTGACGGATTGGGACAGCGCCGCCTATGAAGCGTTGTTGCTGCAAGCTGCGGAAGCTGGTGAAAGCCAGTTCGCGGTTCGTTTTGCCCAGCAAAAAGCCTACGACGCCGCCCTGACCGCACTGATCGACCAGGGTGAGATCCTTACGATGATGGACAATCTGGACATCCTCCCTTCGGAGTACGGCGTGACTTACTCTCAAAACGATCAGTTCCTTGAATTTTCCGTACAGCTGCCATCCGGCTAAAATGGATGCAACGCGGGTGAGCGCAGCTCGCCCGTATGTTTTTGATCGGAGGAACATGATTTGATTGAAACCATTGTGATTCTTGTGCTGGTCGTGTTGGACCAGCTGGTGAAATACCTTGTCAAGACTGGAATTCCACTGGGCGAAACCGTTCCTTTCCTGCCGGGCGTTTTGAGGCTGACACATATTCATAATACCGGCGCCGCCTTTTCCATGCTGGAGGGGGGCGGAGCACGGTGGTTTTTCGTGATTCTGACCATTGCGTTTGTCATTGCTGCCCTTTGGATCCTGTTTCGGAAAAAGTTGCGGCACCCCCTGGGTACATGGTCCCTGGTCATGCTGACTGCCGGAGCCATCGGGAATCTCATTGACCGGGTGCTCTTTGGCTATGTGGTGGATATGTTTGAGGTGCAGTTTATGCACTTTGCAATTTTTAACGTGGCCGATATTTTTGTGGTTGTGGGCGGCATTTTGTTCTGTGTCTACTATCTGTTCCTCCATGATCGGAAAAAGACCGCCCCTGATGAGAAACTGAATCATGACGATCCTCTGTGACCGGGAGGGGCTTCGGCTGGATGCTTTTCTGACCGGTCATTTGGAGAACATCAGCCGCAATGCGATTCAGCATTTCATGGAGCAGGGCCATATTCTTGTGGACGGCAAGATCGTGAAAAAGAACTACAGGACCCGCATCGGAGACGAGATCACCGTTGCCCTGCCCAACCCTGAGCCGGTGAAAATCCTGCCGGAGGATATCCCACTGGAGATTTGTTTTGAGGACGACGATCTGATCGTTATCAACAAGCCCAAGGGATTGGTGGTGCATCCGGCCCCCGGGCACTGGAGCGGCACGCTGGTCAACGCGCTGATGTATCACTGCAAGGACTCTCTCTCCGGCATCAATGGCTATCTGCGTCCTGGCATCGTCCATCGAATCGACATGGATACCAGCGGTCTGCTGGTCGTTGCCAAAAACGATTTTTCCCATGCTGCGCTGGCCGCGCAGCTGAAGGATCATTCCCTTTCCCGGGTCTATGAAGCCATTGTAGTGGGGAACGTTAAACCAGATACCGGCGTGATCGACGCTCCCATTGGCCGCCATCCAACGGATCGTAAAAAAATGGCCGTCACAGAGAAAAACAGCCGTCCTGCCGTCACCCATTATGAGGTCATTGCGCGCTATCCCGGTTACACGCACCTGCGGCTCGAGTTGGAAACTGGCCGCACGCATCAGATTCGGGTACACCTGGCTTGGAAGAACCATCCTGTTCTGGGAGATTCCGTTTATGGCCGCGGCAAAGAGTTGGGCCTTACCAGCCAATGCCTTCACGCAAGAAGTCTCACCTTTCAGCACCCACGAACGGGAGAAACGGTGACCGTCGAGAGCGAACTGCCCGATTATTTTGTGAAAACATTGAACAAACTTGGCGCTTCTGTCGGTTGACAGGAGCGCTTCTTTTTGTTACAATGAGAAAAACCGCAAAGTGAATAGGGAACCTGTCTTCGGGGGGCCGGATCGATCCGGCTGAGATTGCGTGAAATCGAGCGCTGACCCGTGAACCTGATACGGATGATACCGGCGTAGGAAAAGACCAGAAGATTTCTCCAATTGCCGCATTGCCCGTGTTTGCAATGTGGTTTTATTTTTTAAGGAGGAATTCTTTATGACAAAAAAAATGACCCTGCGCGCCCTGTGCGAAGGCGCTATTATGGTTGCCATTGCGCAAATTCTGAGTTACATCAAACTCTGGGATATGCCCTGGGGTGGCTCTGTGACGCTGGCGATGGTGCCTATGATCCTCTTTGCCGTCCGCTGGGGACTTGGCTCCGGACTTCTGGCCGGATTTGCCCTTGGCGTGCTGCAATTCGCCTTTGACGGCGGCTTTGCCCTTGGCTGGCAGTCCATCATCGGCGATTATCTGCTGGCCTATACGGCGCTGGGACTGGCCGGACTTTTTCGCGGAAGGAACGGCGGCATTTTCTTCGGCGCTTTGATTGGCGGCGTAGCGCGTTTTCTGGTACACTATGTCGTCGGCGCAACGATTTGGGCGGAATATATGCCGGAAACATTCTTCGGCATGACCATGACCTCGCCCTGGTTCTATTCCTTCCTCTATAACGGCGTTTATATGGGACTGAATCTGCTCCTTGCACTGGTAGTATTCGCGCTGCTGTGGAAACCCATGAAAAAATACCTTACCGGCGCAGACATTGCGCCGAATTCCAAATAGTGTAAACGGGCGGCTGCAAAAATACAGCCGCCCCAATTTTATCTCTCCTATTCTTATTTGCTCAGGTTGAAAAACGCCTGTTTTCCAAGATACTGGGCGGAATCCCCCAGTTCCTCCTCGATGCGGAGCAGCTGATTGTACTTCGCCACGCGATCCGTCCGGGACGGCGCACCGGTCTTGATCTGGCCTGCATTCATGGCAACCACCAAATCCGCGATGGTCACATCCTCGGTCTCGCCGGAACGGTGAGAGACTACCGCCGTATAGCCCGCCCGATTGGCCCGCTGAATGGTATCAAGGGTTTCCGTCAGCGTACCGATCTGGTTGACCTTGATCAGCACACTGTTGCAGACGCCAAGAGAGATGCCCCTGTTCACGCGTTCTACATTGGTAACGAACAAATCATCGCCCACCAGCTGGACCTTATCGCCCAGCGCATCGGTCAGCAGCTTCCAGCCATCCCAGTCGTTTTCCCCCATGCCGTCTTCGATGGAGATGATGGGATACTTCTCCACGAAGCCCTTGTACATTTCCACCATTTCCTCCCGTGTCATGGTCCTTCCAGCCTTGGGGAGATCATAGC
>CAZGOQ010000002.1:50441-68106 GCA_964527315.1 uncultured Oscillospiraceae bacterium
ATAGCAGCCGGTTTTCTCGTTATACCATTCCGACACCGCCGCGTCAATGGCGATCATAAAGTCGTCATAGGGCTTGTAGCCGCACTTCTCTACCGCCTTGACGATGGCGCTGAGAGCGTCCTCATCTTTTGCCAGATCGGGCGCATAGCCGCCCTCGTCGCCAACTCCGGCAGCAGGCGTACCCATTTCCTTCAAAACCGCTTTGAGTTTATGGAACACCTCGGCGCACATCCGAAGCGCATCGCTCCAACTCTTTGCGCCCACGGGCATCACCATAAACTCCTGAATATCCACATTGTTGGTGGCGTGTGCGCCGCCATTCAAAATATTCATCATGGGGACCGGAAGTGTCTTTCCATTGACGCCGCCTATATACCGGTACAGTGGGATTCCCAACGAATCCGCCGCCGCTTTGGCAGCCGCCATGGAAACCGCCAAAATCGCATTGGCTCCCAGTCGCGCTTTGTTGGGCGTACCGTCCAAGTCGATCATGGTCTGGTCGATCTCCGTCTGATTCAGCGCATTCATACCAACAATAGCGTCGGCGATCTCCGTATTGACATTGGCAACCGCTTTCATAACTGCCTTGCCGCCGTATTCTTCGCCGCCATCCCGCAGTTCGCAGGCCTCATAAACACCGGTTGACGCACCGGAGGGAACTGCGGCACGGCCCATGGTCCCGTCCTCCAAATAGACCTCCGCTTCCACAGTAGGGTTGCCCCGGGAATCCAGCACCTGCCGGGCAATCACATCGGTGATTTCAAGATAGCGTTTCATACTATGTCCTCCTGATTCATGGAAATTTAGTCCTCCAAATTTGCCGCATTGACAATGCGAATGAGTTTCTCGGGATCCAGCGACGCACCGCCAATCAGTCCGCCGTCAATGTCCGGCTGCATCAGCAGTTCTTTGGCGTTTTTATCGTTCATTGAGCCGCCATAGAGAATGGATGTGGCCCGGGCCGTTTTGGCGGAGGAAAGCTTCCGAATGACCGTGCGGATATGCCGACAGACCTCCTCTGCTTCCTCGGGGGAGGCCGTCAGTCCCGTACCAATGGCCCAAATCGGTTCATAGGCGACCACGATCCGGCGAAGCTGTTCCGGCACAATACCGGTCATTGCGGATTTCAACTGCATGGAGATATGCTCAAAGGTCACGCCGGTTTCCCTTTGCTGAAAGCTTTCTCCCACGCAGAGAATCGGGATCAGTCCGACGCCCAATGCCGCCTTAACCTTCTGATTGATCTCCTCGTCGGTCTCCCCCATGGCCCGGCGCTCTGAATGCCCCAAAATTACATATTTTACACCCGCGTCCGTCAGCATGGGCGCACTGATTTCGCCGGTGAAGGCTCCAAAGGTCTCCGCATGCATATTTTCCGCGCCGATGGCAACTCTTGTATCTTTGAGCGCCCTGGCCCCAGCGGGAATGCAAATGGCAGGCATACACAGAACGATCTCACACCAGCGGCCCTTGGGCATGATCCGCTTAAATTCCGCTCCAAAGGCTCTGGCCTCAGAGGGAGTTTTGTTCATTTTCCAGTTGGCTGCAATGATGGTTTTCCGATACTTATGATTCATGTTCAGCGCTCCTTTCACGCATCCAGCAGGGCCGCAACACCGGGAAGTTCCGCGCCGGAGAAAAATTCCAGGCTGGCTCCGCCGCCGGTAGAAACATGGGTGATTTTTCCGGAATAGCCCATCTGCTCCACCGCCGCCGCGCTGTCGCCGCCGCCAACAATGGTCACAGCACCGCTCTCCGCCATCGCCCTTGCTACGGCTTCTGTCCCAGCTGCAAAGGCCGGAAACTCAAAGACACCCATAGGACCGTTCCAGATCACAGTACCTGCCCCCCGGATGACCCCTTCATAGATCTCCCGGGTTTTTGGGCCGATGTCCAGTCCCATCATATCATCAGGGATCTCTCCCTCGCTGAAAAGCTTCGGGGTCGCATCTGCGGCAAAATGATCTGCGGCAACGGTATCCACAGGCAGATAGATACGAACGCCCTTTTCTTCCGCCTTTTTCAGCAATTCCAGACAATATCCAAAGGACTCTTTCTCGCACAGGGAGGCGCCGATTTTCCCGCCTTCCGCCGCGCTGAAGGTATAACTCATGCCGCCTCCGATGAGGATGCTGTCCGCCAGCGTGAGCATATGGTCAATGACGCCGATTTTATCTGAGACCTTGCTGCCGCCCATGATGAGCACCAAAGGCCGATTCGGGTCGGAAATCGCCTTACCCATAACCTCCAGTTCTTTTTTCACCAGCAGGCCGCTGTAAGCGGGCAGGAACGCAGTCACCCCAACGGTGGAGGAATGGGCCCGATGGCAGGAGCCGAAAGCGTCGTTGACAAAGACCTCCGCCAGCGCCGCATATTGCTTCGCCAGTTCCATGTTATTTTTGGTTTCGCCGTCCATAAACCGGACATTTTCCAACAGCAGCACCTGGCCTGGCCGGAGTGTCTCTGCTTTTCTCTGTGCTTCGGGGCCAACCACGTCGGCGGCCAGCGCCACCTCCCGCCCCAACAACGCACTGAGCCGGGCCTGAACCACTTTTAGAGAATACTTTTCCTCATAGCCGTTCTTCGGACGACCTTTGTGGGAGCACAGGATTACTGCCGCACCCTGCTCCAGCAAATACCGGATGGTAGGCAACGTCTTGACAATGCGGCTGTCATCGGTAATCTCGCCCTCGTCGTTGGTGGGCACGTTAAAATCGCACCGGCAGAGAACCTTTTTGCCCTTTACATCCGCATCCAGAACCGTTTTCTTTTTGTAGTTCATATCGCAGACCTCCTTTTATCATGTGGACTCACCCCCCTCGTCGAAGCCCTTCTCCTTCTGAGAAACGCCGCGCAGACGGACGAGACATTTCATAACTCCTTGTCAAGGCGCCCGGCCATTTTTCCGGTCTCCTTCAAACCCGGAAAATTCAGCTGTCTCAGCGCCTCATAGACCGCAATCGCAGCTGAGTTGGATAAATTCAGACTTCGTGCGCCGGCATCCATGGGGATTCTGACGCAGCGCCGCCGGTTCTTTTCCAAAAACGGCTCCGGCAACCCCGCAGATTCCTTTCCAAAGATCAAATAATCTCCATCCCGGTAGGAAACCTCGGTATAAGATCGGGGTGCCTTGGTGGTAAACAGCCAGAAGTTCGCCGCCGGGTTCCTCCGAAAAAAGTCCTCCAGACTGTCATACAGATTGACGTCCAGCGTATACCAGTAATCCAGCCCGGCGCGTTTCAGAGCCTTATCCGTGATCTCAAAGCCAAGGGGCTGGATCAGATGCAGCACCGCGCCGGCTGCCGCGCAGGTTCGGGCAATATTTCCGGTATTCTGGTGGATCTCCGGCTCAACCAAAACGATGTTCAGCATAGTATAACCTTTCCATAGGAAAATCATTCCCCGCGGCTAGTTGAAAAAGTGCCTGCGGCACTTTTTCTGGCCGCTGGATTTGATTTGCCCGGGCAAAATGAATGCGTCCGGCATAGCGGAAATCCTCTGGACCAAACGGATTCCCATTTGCGCACGCCGAGACAGCGGATCATGCCCTGGCGCTTCGCTCTGCTCGCCTACATTGTAATGCAACGGTCTGAAAAATTCAAGAAGAATGATTTGATTTTTCCGAAACTTCCTGCGAAAAATCCGATTTTTTGCGGCATAATTATTTTGGCTGGTTTCAAACGTCCCATACAAGCAAAAAAACGGCTCCGGCGCAATCGCGCCGGAGCCGTACAGCCTGTCAAAAAACGCTTCCGCAGAGAAAAGTCTCGCAGTATTTCGCCGCCCGCAGGTGGAGAAATAAACGGAACTTTGTTTTCGATGCGTCTGCACAACGCCGTTATCCAACCGAAACCACGGACATTCTTGGCTCTGCATTTTCCACCTTGACAAAATCCGCACCCAATGCACGGAATTTCTCCACAATATTTTCATAGCCTCGCTCAACAAACTGGATATCGGAGATTGTAGTCGTCCCCTCTGCGGCAAGGCCCGCAATTACCATTGCAGCACCGGCCCGTAAATCACAGGCTTTGACCTGGCAGCCCCGGAGTTTTTCCACACCCTCAATAATGGCCACTTTGCCGTCCACCTGCACCTGTGCGCCCATTCTCCGTAGTTCGCCGATATAGCGAAAGCGGTTATCCCAAACGCTTTCTGTCACAATGCTGGTGCCCTCCGCAAGGGCCATGCAAACCGCGATCTGCGGCTGCATATCTGTGGGAAAACCGGGGTGAGGCATAGTCTTGACCTTGACCTTTTTCAGCCGTTCTTCCGACTCCACCAAAAGCGCGTCTCCCTGATCAGTAATGGTAACGCCCATTTCCCGCAGCTTGGCGGTGATACAGTCCAGATGCTTGGGGATCACGTTTTTCACCAGGACGCGGCCTCCCGTGACTGCCACAGCGGCCATATAGGTCCCCGCTTCGATCTGGTCCGGGATGATCGTATAGCTGCCGCCCTTGAGCCGTTTGACGCCCCGAATTTTGATGACATCGGTTCCGGCGCCGGAAATACTGGCGCCCATGGCGTTGAGAAAGTTGGCCAAATCAACGATATGCGGCTCCTTGGCGGCGTTTTCAATGATGGTCATTCCCTCCGCCAAAACCGCAGCAATCATAATATTCATCGTAGCGCCCACAGAAACGACATCCAGATAGATGCGGCTTCCATGGAGGGACTGTGGCGCGGTGGCGATGATATCGCCGCTGACAATTCGCACATCAGCTCCCATGGCCCGGAAGCCTTTGATATGCTGGTCGATGGGGCGAACGCCGAAGTCGCAGCCGCCGGGCATGGAAACCGTTGCCTTGCCGAACCGGCCCAGCAGTGCGCCCACCAGATAGTAGGACGCTCTGATCTGGCAGGCAAGTTCATGGGGCACGGAAGTGGTATGCACACCGGTGCAGTCCACCTCAAAGGTCGTCCGGTTGACCATCCGCACCGTTGCGCCCATACGGGTCAAAATATCAAAAAACATCTGAATATCCGTAACATCCGGGACATTCTCAATGCGGCAGACGCCTTCTACCAGCAACGCCGCCGGTAAAATTGCAACTGCGGCATTTTTTGCACCGCTGATCTCCACTTCACCTCGGAGACGTTTCCCGCCGTGTATCACATATTGTGCCATGACACACCCTCACATTCTCTGTTTCTAAAATTTCTTCTCAGCCTATAGTATGCCACAAAGGCGAATTATGTATCATTCTTGTTAACATAAATCATTTCCAGTCCGCAGTATAGCACATTCTGTCAGCACTGTAAAGTCGTTCAGCAAAATTTTTGACAGATTTCCTGTCAATTTTCCGCCGAGATACCCGGGTTAAAATCATTTTTATGCTTCAAAGGCCGCCCGCAACGCCTTCACAACCGGCCTGATCTGCCTTTGGAGTTCTTTGGCTGAGAAAGTTTTCCGCCTGACCCCGGTGAGCCATTCCGGCTGGGGCGTCAGCAGCCGCTCGCAGCGCTTTGCCAGCGCTTTATCCGCGCTGAGAGCAACTGCCTTGGGCAGCTGTTCCTGAAAGAACCGGTCGTTCCTGCCCATCAAAACCTGAAGCCGCTGCCAGGACACTCTATGATAGAATTTCCGGCAGCCTTTGGTTTCTGCCATGATTTCTCTGCCGCGCGGATTTCGCCGGGGGCCGGACGCCGTCGCTATGGCGGAAAATCCACAGGCGGCCAACCCTACGATCATGACTAAAAATGCGCCGCCCAGCAATCCTGATGCCAGCAATACGGCGGCAACGACCAGCAGCGCGGCCGTTTTCCAGGAAAAACGTCGGAGCGCCACCCAATCCGCCAGATACCGATGGAACGCAAAGCTGTAAAGAAGCCCAACCGCGCCAAAAAGTACCGCCAGAACGATAAATCCGCCATAATCCGGAAGCAGCATATAACTCATATATCCGATCCCGACAGCCAACAATCCATTACAGGGCAGCTGCACCAACGACAGCCTGCCTCCAGTCTTGTCCACATACACCCGTCTCAGGCTTCGGCGGGAGATGGCCTGAAATCTGGCGCCTGCCCGGGCAAATCTGCCGGGCGTCATGCCCACCCGGCGCTTTCCGGCAAATATTTGATTGTACAGCCACTGTTCCGCCCTGCTTCGCTCGCTGCCCATGGCGATCCCCCGGGTCAGCGCTACTTTGCCCTGCTTCGCGACGTGGATGGAGAGATACCCCAGATTTGCCCATTCCAGGATCAGCGCCGCCATGTCGCAGGTCGTACCGTCCAGCGCCTGAGAAAGTTGGCAGGCCAGCAGGCCTCCGGGCGAAAGCAGCCGGGAGGTGATCGCCTGCCCGGGATTTCTCAGCCTGATCCGCCAGTATATCACGCACAGCAGCAGGAGCGCCATCATCCCCACTGCCAAATAGGAAATAGAGACCACCGGAATCGTCGCCTTGCGTACATGGAAATAGCCTTCTGGCAGGGCAAACGCCACCGCCACAGAGTCATAGGCCATCCGATCCGTGACCTCGCCGGTCACCACCGTTCCGCTGACTTCCAGTGCGCTTTCCTCCCGGCTCAGTTCGCCATAATAACCGCTGATGACCTGCGGAGACAACACGAAGCCCTCCGGCGTCGCGCTATCCGCTGCCGGCAGACTCACCTGAAAGCTGCACACACCTACATTCACAGGCCATCGTGCGCTGAGAATACCGACAGAATAATCAATTTCCGACTCCGTTGCCGATGCGGGTGCCGCCATATGATAGCTGACCGTGAAGCTTTGGGTGCCGGAAAAGCCCCCCTTGGTGGAAAAGACCACGTTCACCCCTTCCTCGGTCTTTTCGACCTTATAGTGAAAACCTTCTCCAGATATCCTGCTGATATTCCCCTCCGGCAGCGGCACCACCACTTGGCTTTCCGTTTCATCAAAGGTCAACTGGATCCGCTCCGTTACCTTTGCCTTGCCGTTTTCCTGCACCGCAACCTCCGCGCTCACCTGCTCCACATAGAAGGAAGCATGAGCGGGGATTGCCAGCAACATGATAAAAAACAGGGAAAAAAATACTTTTTTCATCTGTCACACTCCAAGCAATTTACCTCCATAGAATACCACATCTCTGTCACAAAAACAACCAAACCGACTGATTTTTCAGCTTTTCCCTGTTTTCTCCCGGTACTTTTTGAAAAAAATGCTCTGAAATCGGTATTTCTTCCATGTTCTTTTTGACTTTTTCCTGTTTTTGATATAGTATAAAAAGATAAAAATATTCCGAAAGGGGGGCGGCGGGAAAATGGAGCCATCCTCTGCGGCGCAGGACAAAATTTTTATGGAGGAAGCCATTGCGTTGGCCGGAAAGGCCGCCGCTTTGGGTGAAACGCCCATCGGCTGCGTTATCACAAAGGCCGATCAGATCGTGGGCCGGGGCTATAATCGCCGTGAAACCGGGAAAACCGCCCTGGGCCACGCGGAATTGATGGCCATTGACGAAGCTTGCCGCGCCTTGGGCGGCTGGCGGCTTTGGCAGTGCAAACTCTATGTTACACTGGAGCCTTGTCCCATGTGCGCCGGGGCCATTATCAACGCCCGGATCCCCATGGTGATCTACGGAGCAAAGGATGAGAGATCCGGGTCCGTGGGCAGTGTGATCGACCTGTTTTCCCTGCCCTATAATCACAGGCCCCAGGTGATCTCCGGGGTCATGGAGGAGGAATGCGCCGGGCTGCTGAAGGATTTCTTCCAGGCCCTGCGCCAGCGGAAACGAGAGGAAAGGATCAGTTTATGAAGGGAATTATTTTGGCCGCCGGAAAGGGTACCCGCCTTTATCCGGTGACACTTCCAGTGTGCAAGCCCCTGCTGCCGGTCTATGACAAGCCTATGATCTACTATCCCCTGGACGTCCTGATGACAGCCGGGATCCGGGATATTCTGGTGCTCGTCCCCCCGGACGACACGGAGCCTTTTGTCAATCTGCTGGGGGACGGCTCCCAGCTGGGCATTCACATCGAATACCGGGAGCAGAAGGTGCAGCGTGGCATCGCCGACGCCTTTCTGATCGGCGCCGACTTTATCGGCGGCGATTCCGTCTGTCTGGCGCTGGGCGATAATATTTTTTACGGTCCCGCATTCCGCCGAAAACTTCGCACCGCCATGGACAACACCGAGGGAGCGACGATTTTCGGCTACTATGTCGCTGACCCGAGAGCTTTCGGCGTGGTGGAGATTGACCGCTGCGGTAAAGCTGTCTCCATCGAAGAAAAACCGACACATCCCAAATCCAACTATGTGGTCCCGGGTCTTTACTTTTATGACAATAAGGTCGTGGATATCGCCCGGTCGATCAATCCCTCCGCCCGGGGCGAATTGGAGATCACGTCGGTTAACAACGCCTATTTGAGTTATGGAATGCTCAACGTCGTCACGTTGGGCGATGAATTCACCTGGTTTGATACCGGCAATGCCGACAGTCTCTACGAAGCCGCCGGTTCCATTCGTGCCGCGCAGCGCAGCGGGAAAATGCTGGGCTGCCTGGAGGAAACCGCCCTTCGAAACGGCTGGATCACCCGGGAGCAGCTTTTGGCGCTGGCAAAACCGATGGAAAAGACAAAATATGGGCAATATTTAATTGCGATCGCCGGGGATTTGGACTGATCCGGCCCCTGCGGTTCGGCCCCGTAATTTTCAGTCAGGACGGAGAAAAGCATGGAAGGCACATTTTCAGAAACACAATTTCATAAAAAGCCGTTCTATGATTTTTTCAAACGGCTGTTTGATCTGGTGATTTCGGCGCTGGCAATGGTGATACTCTCGCCGGTATTTCTCCTGATCTCCATTGCCGTTGTGGTGGAGGATCACGGGCCGATACTCTATAAGGCCGGGCGCGTTGGTCTGGGCGGCAAGCCGATCTCCGTCTATAAATTCCGCAGTATGAAGCAGCACGCAGACCGGCTGGAGGATATGCTTTCCCCGGAGGAGTTGGAGGAATACCGAAAAAACTTCAAGCTGGAGCACGATCCGCGCATCACAAGGGTGGGCGCGTTTTTGCGGAAAACCAGTCTGGACGAACTGCCTCAGCTGCTCAATATCCTTTCCGGCAAGCTTTCTCTGGTTGGGCCCCGACCTGTGCTGCAGGAGGAAACGGAACTTTACGGCGAAAACCGGGCGCTGCTGCTCTCCTGCAAGCCCGGCCTGACCGGACTTTGGCAGGCAAGAGGCCGCAGCAACGTGACCTATGAGGATGGCCGGCGGCAGGCCCTGGAACTGAGTTATGTGGCAAATCGAAGCGTTTGGCTGGATTTAAAAATCCTGGTCTGGACGGTCGGCGCTGTGGTTCGAATGGACGGCGCACGGTGATAAGGAGCACAAAACAATGACCTACGATTATCTGATTGTTGGCGCCGGCTTTTTTGGCGCTGTCTTCGCCCATGAGGCCACAAAACAGGGAAAGACCTGCCTGGTGGTGGAAAAGCGGGATCACATTGGCGGCAACTGCTATACGGAAATCATCGAAAATATTCATGTCCACCGCTATGGCGCGCATATTTTCCATACCTCTGACCGGGCCGTATGGAACTATATCAATCAGTTTACAGAGTTTAATAATTATGTAAACTGTCCGATTGCAAACTACAAGGGTGAAATCTATAATATGCCCTTTAACATGAATACTTTCAGCCGTCTGTGGGGCATTTCCACGCCTGCGGAAGCCAGGGCCATCATCAAAGCGCAGCAGGGCAATATCACCCAACCAGAAAACCTGGAAGAACAGGCCATTTCTCTGGTAGGCCGGGATATTTATGAAAAGCTGGTCAAGGGCTATACGGAGAAGCAGTGGGGAAAACCCTGCGCCCAGCTTCCCTCCTTTATCATCCGGCGTCTGCCGGTACGTTTTACTTATAATAATAACTATTTTTCCGACCGCTATCAGGGAATTCCCGAAAACGGTTATACGGAGATTTTCAAAAAGCTTTTGGCGGGCATTGAAGTCCGGCTTGGCTGCGACTATCTGACCCACAAGGCTGAGCTGCGGCCCCTTGCCAAAGAGGTCATCTATACCGGCCCCATCGACCGGTATTTTGACTACTGCTATGGCCCTCTGCAATTTCGCTCCCTGCGATTTAAAACCGAGGTGCTGGACACGGATAATTTTCAGGGCAACGCTGTGGTCAATTACACAGACCGGGAAATCCCCTACACCCGCATCATCGAGCACAAGCATTTTGTTTTCGGCCGGCAGGAGAAGACCGTCATCACCCGGGAATATCCCGCCGACTGGCGTCCCGGGGATGAGCCTTATTACACGGTCAACGACGAGAAAAACAACGCGCTCTATCAGAAATACAAGTCCCTTGCCGATCAGGAGCCGGGGGTGACCTTCGGCGGGCGGCTGGGCGAATACCGGTATTACGACATGGACAAGGTCATCGCTTCGTCCCTGCGGCTTGTGGAGGAAAAGCTATGAATATCACCATGATCGTGGCTACGCATAAAATTGCGAAAATGCCATCCGATCCCATGTATCTGCCCCTCCATGTGGGAAAAGCCGGGAAGAAAACCTTCCTGGGCTATCAGGGGGACGATACCGGCGACAACATTTCGGAAAAGAACGCCGCCTTCTGCGAACTGACCGGGCTGTACTGGGCCTGGAAAAATCTCGATGCGGATTATATCGGCCTATGCCATTACCGCCGGTATTTTCGGAAAAAGAGAAACGGCGGCAAATGGGACAGCATCTTAACAACCGAGCAGGCGGAATCGCTGGTGCAGAAGTCGGACGTGATCCTGCCGAAAAAGCGGCGCTATTTTATTGAAACCGCCTACAACCAGTACATCCATGCCCATCCCAAAGAGCCGCTGGATCTGGCGCTGGCGCTGGCTGCGGCTCAGGGGGAAAACTATGCGCGGGCAGCGGAGCGGGCCAAACGCCGCACCTGGACGCACCTGTTCAATATGTTTCTGATGAAGCGGGAAATCTTTGACGCCTATTGCCAGTGGCTGTTCGACCTCCTGTTTCAGGTCGAGCAGGAAATCGACATTTCCGCATACAGCAAGAACGATCAGCGGGTCTTTGGCTTTCTGGGAGAACGGATGCTGGATATTTATTTGGAAGCCAATCATATTCCCTACATGGAGATTCCCGTCATGTTCATGGAAAAGCAGAACTGGCTGAAAAAAGGCGGCGCGTTTCTACTGCGGAAGTTTCGAAAAAGGCCGCAGAATCCCCAAACATAACATGATAAGGAGGTCCCCCATGTCTCATACCCTGCGGGAATTACAGCTTTGTGAACTGGATCTGGTGAAAGCCATCCTCTCCATCTGCGAAAAACATGGCCTGACCGCCTTTATGATGGGCGGCACCTTTTTGGGCGCCGTGCGCCATCAGGGTTTTATCCCCTGGGACGACGACGTGGATCTGGGAATGAGCCGGGAGGACTATGAAACCTTTTTAACAGTCGCTCCCCGGGAACTGCCAAAGGGTATTTTGCTCAGGCATTTTGCAGCCGACCCCGATATGCCCTATTACCCGGCGCAAATCGTAGACCCCAGCTTTGAAATTTTAGATACCTCTGCCCAAACGGAGAAAATCCGCTGGGCCTGGGTGGATCTGTTCCCGCTGGACGGAATGCCAAAATCGGCCGTTGGCCGCTTCTTTCATAAATACCGTTTGCTCTATCTCCGGATGATGCTGAAATTCAGCCAGTTTTCCGAGGTCGTGGCTGTGGATCTGGCCCACCGCCCTCTGCATGAACGCGTTTTGATCTCGCTGGGCAAGCATCTGCATCTGGAATCCCGGCTGGACACCGGCAAACAGATGCGGCGCATCGACAGGGCCTTGAAAAAGTACCCCTATGCGGACGCTGCGCAGGTGGTCAATTTTATGGGCGCCTATAAATTCCGCGAAATGTTCCCCAAAACGGTCTATGACCACCTTGCCAAATATCCGTTTGAGACGCTTTCACTGAACGCCCCGGCGGACTATGACAAGGTGCTGGGCCAGATGTACGGAGACTATATGACCCCGCCGCCGGAAAGCGAACAGAACAAACACGGCACTGTGATCGGGGAGAATGGAGGACCATCATGAAACGAGTGATCACTTACGGCACCTTTGACCTTCTGCACTATGGCCATATCAATCTCCTGCGCCGGGCCAGGGCTCTGGGAGATTACCTGATCGTAGCCCTTTCCACGGATGAATTCAATTTAAACGCCAAAAACAAGGTCTGCTATTTTTCCTATGAGGAACGGAAAAGCCTGCTGGAGGCCATCCGCTATGTAGATCTGGTGATTCCCGAGGAAAACTGGGAGCAGAAATCCACCGACGTTTCTCTGTATCAGGTGGATACCTTTGTGATCGGCGATGACTGGGCGGGGAAATTTGACTTTTTAAAGAATCTGTGCGAGGTGGTCTACCTGCCCCGCACGCCGGAGATCTCCACCACAAAGATCAAAAAGGAATTGGGCAAATGAGCAAAAAAGTTTCTCTGATCGTTCCGGTATATAACGCTGAACGCTATCTTATGGATATGGCCAAGTCCGTGCTCGTACAGCGCTACGAAAACTTTCAGCTGATTTTCAGCGACGACGGCTCTACCGACAACTCAGCAAATATCCTGACCCAGTTGGCCGCCGCAGACAGCCGAATTATCGTTGTCCTGGAACAAAACGGCGGCGTATCCGCCGCCCGGAACCGGGCGCTTCAATTGGCTGACGGCGATTACATCGGCTTCTGTGACGCCGATGATATGCCGGAGCCGGAGTATCTTTCCACGCTGGTCGCATTATTGGAAACATATGAAGCGGACGTGGCCTGCTGCGGCTTCACCCGCATTTACGAAACCGGCGTCTCTGATCAGATGCCCCAAACCGGGCAGGACATCTTTACGACTGACCGGGACGGCTTTTATCAACTTCTTCTCCGGCCCGACGGTTACACCGCCGTGATCTGGAACAAACTGTTCCGCCGGGAAGCGCTGCTGGACACCGACGGCGTCTGTTTGAAATTCGATGAAACGCTCCACATTGCAGAGGACGGTGAGTGGATGTTCCGCTGCAATATCTGTCGCGCCGTGTTTACGCCGCAGCCCTTATACCGTTATTTTGTCCGGCGCAGCGGCGCCATGTACGGCGCGCTGACCGATCGCAAAAAGACCGAGTTGACCGCTCGAAAAAAAATTGTCGCGCTGTCCGAGAATCTTTCTCCAACTACCATGGCGCTGGCAAAGATGAAATATCAAAAAGGCGTTCGGGATCTGCTGTTCCACGCGGTCATCGACGGGCAGGGCAGGGCAGTCCGCTCTATGCTGCCGGAACTGAGCACTTATAAAAAGGAATTTTTTCAAAGTCCCGCGCTTTCCAGAAAGGAAAAGCTGAAATATCGAGTCTATCCTTTTATTATCCGGGGAAATCTCCGGCGAACCGGAGCGTTTTTCATGAAAACCCTCAGCGGACATTAGCCAACCGGGAGAACATCCATGAAGAACTTTTTACAAAAAAACCTGTTTTTTATCTTACTGGTCATTCCTTTTTTTAAGCCAGACATACTGGGCGTTTTACCCGGAACCGAGATGCTGGAGACCGCATATGACGTCTGGCGGCTGCTTTCCGCCGCCATAACGGCGGCCCTTTATCTCTGCGGCCTGATCCGGCGGAAACGGCTCCCTTCTGCGGCAATGCTGTTTTTGGCCTGCTATTTCTTTTTTATCGCACTGTCCACCGTCCTTCACGCTTCAAATCTCTGGGAAACGGCGAACTACATCCTGAGCATATTGGCATTTTGTATGCTGTTGGAGGTCAGTCTCCGGGTCTCCCCTCTGGTGACCATGGATATGCTGTTTTATCCTTTGACTGTGCTGATTTTAGCGAATTTTGGTCTGCTTCTGCTATATCCCAACGGCATTTGCAGCGGCGGAACCTACGGTTATGCCTATAATCTTCTCGGCATTGATAATCTGCTGCCCCCCATTCTGGTGCCCTACATATTCCTGACTGCGCTTCGTTCCACCATGCGCACCGGGCGTCTCGATCTGGCCGCCTACGTTATGATTGGAATTTCCTCGTTGACCCTGCTTCTGGTCTGGTCCGCCACAGGGCTGATGGGGCTGGCGGTGGCACTGATTTTCCTGCTGTTTTTCTATCAGCGGCGCTGGGAGACTCTGTTCAACGGAGTGACCGGTTTGTTGCCCGGATTTGGTCTGTTCTTTTCCGTGGTACTCTTTCGGCTTCAGGACACTTTTTCCTTTATCATCGAACGTGTCCTCCATAAAGGGCTGAGTTTTACCGGCAGAACGGAGATCTGGGACGTCGCCATTGAAAAAATTATGGCGTCCCCCTGGCTGGGCTATGGTTACGCCCGCTCCGGAAAAGTCTACCGGCTGCGGAAGGGGAAATATTATCATGCCCACAATATCTTTTTGGAGATTTTAATGGAGGGCGGGTTCTGTTCCCTGCTCTGCTATCTGGGTTTGATGACCGTTGCCGCAGGGCAGCTTCTGCGGCACAGAAAGCACTCCTATGCCTGTCTGCTCTCCGGAGCCTTGATGGCAGTGGGTGTTATGACCTCCATGGAGCCGTTTTTGGACGGCAACAGCCTTTTGACCTATGGCTTGCTGATTTTGAGTTATCATGTCGGCACGCTGATTTCCGGCAAAGAAACGGAGCCGATACGGAGTCACTGATTTTTGCCGTTTCCTCAAACGGGGAGGCGGCGCAGCGCATCAGAGGGGCCTGCATCGAAAGGAGGTTTCCGATTTGGCACGCACACAAAATTCCATTCGCAATATCTTCACTGCTATGATCGGGCAATTGGGCGGCATTTTGATCAATCTTCTGGCCCGTGTATTTTTCCTGCACTACCTGAACCAGACCTATCTGGGACTGAACGGCCTGTTTACCAACGTTCTGACCATGCTCTCTCTGGTCGAGTTGGGTGTCGGCCCCGCCATGGCCTACAGCCTGTATAGGCCTCTGGCAGACGGAGATGTCGAAAAGCTGAAAAGCCATATGGCCTTTTACAAAAAGGCCTATCGGATCATCGGCCTTGCCATTGCCACGCTGGGTCTGATTTTTCTGCCCTTCTATACCGTCTTTATGGACGAGGTCCCGGATATTCCCCATCTGAATGTGATTTACCTGCTGTTTGTCGCCAACACTGTGATTTCCTATTTCTATTCCTATAAGCGCAGCCTGATCGTCTGCGATCAAAAAAAATATATTGAAACCACTGTGCATTATGGTACCTATTTTATCCTGAACATCTGCCAGATCGCATTCCTTGCACTGACCAAAAACTATATAGTCTTTCTGATTTTACAGGTGCTGTCCACCTGGCTGGAAAATCTGATCCTGGCCAAAAAAGCGGACAAGCTTTATCCCTTTCTGAAAGAAAAAAATGTCCGGCCTATGGAGAAGGCCGATTCTCAGATTATCGCCCGAAATGTGGCCGCTATGAGTATGCACAAACTCGGTTCCGTACTGGTAAATTCCACCGATAATATTCTGATCTCCAAACTCATCGGCCTTGCCACAGCGGGCCTTTACAGCAACTACTATACCATTATCCACCCGCTTCAGACCATTACCAGTCAGATTTTCGATTCCATTGTCGCCAGTGTCGGGAATCTTACCGCTTCCGCAGAAGAGCGCGGCACAGACCGGCTGCTCAGCGCGTTTCACGACGTCTTTTTCTTTGCCTTCTGGCTTTTCACCTTCTGCTCCATCTGCCTTTTGAATCTGCTGCACCCCTTTATTCAATTCCTTTGGCTGAGAAACAGGGGATGGCTGCTGGACAATCTGACGCTCTATGTGCTGGTACTGAATTTCTACCTCTACGGAATGCGGCGGCCGGTTCTGGCTTTCCGGGACGCCACGGGCGCATTCTGGAACGACCGCTACAAACCGATTTTCGAGTCCATCATCAATCTGGTGGCCTCTGTTTTGCTGGCAAAACACTTTGGCTTGGCGGGTATTTTTCTCGGTACGCTGGTCTCTACCGTTACCACCAGCCTCTGGGTAGAGCCGATGGTGTTATATCACAATGTGTTTTTTGTTTCCCTCCGGGATTATTTCATCCGCTTTGCTTCCCATATGGTGGTTGGGCTTCTGGTCTGCTGCGTGACCACCTGGCTCTGCAATTTGGCGGGCTACAGTCTTTTCTCCCTTATTCCCCGGGTTCTGATCTGTCTGGTCGTGCCAAATGTTCTGATCTATCTGATTTTCCACCGGACAAAGGAATTCCGCTATTTTACCCAGCTGGCCAAGTTCCTCCTGGACAAGGTGCGCCGTCATGAAAACTAGAGAAACATGGCTGGATGGGCTGAAAGGCTTTGCCATCCTGTTGGTGATCCTGGGGCATGTGCTCAGCGGATATCTGGATGCCGAGGCTTTTCCCGATGCCTATTATGACATCTATGCGCTCCGAAGCTGGATCTACAGCTTTCATATGCCCCTGTTTTTTTTGATCAGCGGTTTCACCTTTACGCTGGCCTACTACCCCGGCGGCGTCCTCCGGCGGAGGGGCTATTTCCGTCAGCTTTTCAATCTCTTTTGGCTTTACTCGCTGTTCGCGCTGCTGCAATGGGGCATTAAACAGGTCGTTCCGGAACTGGTAAACGCGCCGTATGACCTGACTGATCTGAAACGGATGTATATCGAGCCGCTGGGAAACTTCTGGTATCTCTATGTGCTGTTTATATTTTACGTTCTGGCGGCGCTGCTGCGTTTGCCCAAGTGGCCGCCCCTCTGGTTGCTGCTGTTTGGTGGGATTGCTATTTTTTCAGCGGACATCCATCTGAATTGGACGGATTTGACGCTCTATCGAATTCTGTACCATCTTCCCTTCTTTATACTGGGCAGCGTTTTGTGTCAAAACCGTTCCCTGCTCCAAAGCAAAAAGCTTCTGGGTATCGCAGCCATGTTTTTATCCGCCGCTTCCGTGTTTTATTTCTTTCTTTACGCCAGAGACTGGTATTCCAATTGGAAACTGCTGATCGCACTTTCCGCCTGTTTTGTCAATGTTGTGCTGTTTTCCCATTTCGATTGGCTTTCAGCGTTCCCTCTGTTCCAACTCTGCGGAACCTGCTGTCTGGAAATGTATCTGCTCCATACATTTTTTACCGGAGGTCTTCGGTCGGTGCTGCTTCTGCTGGGTATCACAACGCCTGCGCTGAGTATTACGCTGAACTTTCTGCTGAGCACGGGTCTGTCTTTGCTGCTATCTATGACGGCCCGCCGGTTCCGTATTTTTGATCTCGTCTTTCGTCCGGCTAAATTTTTTTCAACAAAGAACGGATGAAGCTCCACTGCCGGACTTCATCCGTTGAGCCTGTCAAAGGGCTTCCCTGACAGCCTGTGAAGCGCCGGGGCGCGGGTGCCGGTATGAAGACATTTGCCGCTTTTCCTGCCCTCAAAATAAAGAAAAGCAGTTGAAAACCATTTCCAGTTTCTTCTCTTTTAATATTACTCTCTCCGCCATGTGATGGAAGGAGTAACCGCAGACGGCACAGTGAACGATTTTATATCTGTGCTTACTACAGAAAAACTGGGCGTGGCAGCATACGCCCGATAGTAATAAGTGGTACCAGGCTGTAACTGATAGACATACTTTTTGATGTTATACCACATCGAGGCGGATGTATTGGTTCCGCCGGAGTCCTGTCCCGGCATTTGCAGATTGCTGGAAGATGTACCGATGTACATCCCCACCGATTTCAAGTA
>CAZGOQ010000003.1:0-48969 GCA_964527315.1 uncultured Oscillospiraceae bacterium
TCAAAAAGGGCGCCATAAGATTATCGAAGGGAATGATGTAAACAGCTACCGAAAACACATGCACAAACCAATACAGTAGGCCGTGCTCTGGAAACGGCCGTTTACATAATGGCGAGGATGCGGGCGATCTGTGGACGGCTGGAAATGCGCTACCGTTACTCAAAGGATGTGGTCTACAACAACTTCCCCTGGCCTGCGCCGACGGACGCGCAGAAAGCCAAAATTGAGCAGACCGCACAGGCCATTCTGGACGTTCGCGCCCTCTATCCCGACAGTTCCCTTGCCGACCTTTATGACGAGGTGACGATGCCGCCGGAACTGCGGAAAGCCCACCAGGACAACGGACCGGGCCGTGATGCAGGCCTACGGGATGTCCACCAAGGGCACCACAGAAAGCACCTGCGTGGCCGAATTGATGAAGATGTATCAGACCCGCACGGAGATGTGACAGCACGCATTGCGGCCTGCACAGGAAAACTGCGGTGACGTTTTGGCACCGGGAAACCAGGCGTGGAACGAAGACGAATAGGAGGTCTGGAAATTATGAACCAAAAGCTGCAATTTGACGTGCGTGTTTAGCCCAGTTTCATAATTGATGTGTAAAAACAGGATCTGCTACTATACAAAAGAACACAGTTTGTGATAAAATGTTGAAAAAAGGAGGTCGTTGATATGCCCTTTGTAATTGAACAGTCCCTTTGTTCGGCCTGTCACCAGTGCCGGGTAGAATGTCCTGTCCACGCCATTACCTTCCGGAACGCGAAGTATTGGATCGATCCGGGAAAATGCATTTCCTGCGGGAAATGCGTAAAAGTCTGCCATAATGGCTGTATTTCCAATCCGGAAAAACCGGAGCCAAAGCCCTTCCCTCATGAGAAATTCACTAAGAACTGCGATGTCTGCGTCATTGGCGCCGGCGCTGCCGGCATGGTGGCCGCAGCAAAGTGCTGCGACGAGGGACGTAAGGTCATCGTGCTGGAAAAGATGCACGAAGTAGGAGGGAGCGCCTGGTATGCCGCTGGATTCCGTATTCATTGGAGCAAATGGCACGAAGCCGCCGGAGCAAAGGATAAACGGGAAAAGGAATATGAAACATTCCTGAAAATGACCGAAAACCAAGTAGATCCCATGCTTTTAAAGCGGATGTTTGAAGCCAATGCGGACTTTGCCAACTGGATGATCGACGAGCACGATCTGGGCAGCGCCTATCGTCTGGTAAAAGGCCCCATGGGCCTTGGACTGGAGAGCATCTTTGAATGGGAGCGCGCCGGTACCCGCATTGATAAAATGATCGGACCCGGCGAAGGCGGCTGGTACATGACCACTCATCTGCGGGATGATCTGCTGAAAAAGGGCGGCGAGATATTGTATCAAACCCCTGCCAAACACCTGCTGACGGATGAAAGCGGCAAGATCACTGGCGTTCTGGCCGAGGATGGCGGCGGCGAGGTGGAGATCTCCTGTAAAGCCGTTGTCGTGGCTTCCGGCGCATTTACCAGAAATAAAAAAATCATGGATAAAATGCAGCCCCTGTTCCATCAGGACGAAGGGAAAGAGCCTATCCATATTTTCACTGCCGCAGGCTGCACCGGCGACGGCATCACCATGTGTGAAGAACTGGGCGCAGATGTTGATTATGTCAACCGCCGTGTGAACCTTTTTGGCCCCATGCGGCATCCATATCCTTGCGTCAGCCTGAACATTGCATTGTGCGTCAGCGGATTTCTGGTAGGATCCAACGGACAGCTTTTCACTGCCGGGATGGAAAATCGGGAAGTCAGCCCGCTGACCAAAGATCCCAAATGGTACTGCTGGAAGATCGTAGACGATCCAATCGCTTCCGATGCGATTGCGGACGCTATGTCCCAGCCGGAGCAGTCACCCGGCATGAACCTGAAAAAGTTTATGGAACAATGGCGGGAGGTTTTGACCGAGGAAGAAATTTCCGGCGCAGTGGTCAGCGCTCCCACACTGGGAGCGCTGGCGGAGAAGCTGGGCTTTGATCCGGAGACGTTCAACAAACAGGTTGCCGACTACAATGAGCGGAGCGTACACGAAGCGCCAGCCATGAGCGGCCCGCCCCCTATGCTTGACGATGAGGACGAGGACGGCCCTGATCCGGAAGCTATGGCAAAAATGTTTGGCCCGCCAAGAAAAAAGCAGCCCATCGCAGTCGGCCCCTTCTATGCCATCAAGCTCAAGCTGTTCCATGAAAACGCCATCGGCGGTATGACCATTGACGAAAATGCTTCCGTGCTGAAGCAGGGTACACCGATCCCCGGCCTGTACGCCGCAGGCGACACCACCAGAGGAATTATGATCTCCGGAGATGTGGGCGTCGGGTATATCGAGCGGGTATTCAGCGCGTTGACCCAAGCCTTCAACGAGGGATATATCGCTGGAGAAGAAGCGGCAAAGTATACGGCATAAAATAAACCGCCGTGCGGGCCAAATGGCGTCGGGAGCAGAAGCAATCTCAGCTTGCACAGGCGGAAAAGACCAGCTGCTGCCGAAAAGAAGCTGGCGAAAAGGGGAGAGCGCGCCGACCCGGAAGCCGAAACGCCGGGACACGGACATTTTGTCCTCTTGCAGTATCACACAGCGGACAGCCTATTCACAGGCTGTCCGCTGAATTATTTTGAAGGAAGGAATCTGAATATGGGAAATAAAGCCAACAGATTTACCAGGAAAACCGGGAGCACGACGTATATCGTCAGCCTGAAGCAGTCCGAGACTGCCAGGAAAACGCCGGATGAAAAAATCTGTCATCCTATTGCCGGGGAAGTCATGGCGGAGGGCTTTGCCGAGAGCGACTGCCCCCGCAGCCGGATAAATAGAACAGCACGTTTATGAATTATATTACAAAAAATTCACAGGAATCGGCCATTCTCCCGACCAGTGCTATTGACATTTCAGAGAAATTTTTATAAAGTATAATTCATACTAATTCACTATGATATGGGAGGTGCGGATATGATGGCCCTGCTTGCGCTCAGCACCCAGCCGGATACGGCGGCGCTGGGACGAATGATTCTGGAGCAAAATGAAGACTGTGAACTTGAAACGGCGGCAGATGGCTTTTCCGCACTGATCGCGCTGATTCAGACCAGCTATGATCTGGTGATACTGGATACGGCGCTTCCTGTCATCCCCGGGCTGAATCTGCTGCGGTATCTTCGCATGGTAGGCCGGGAGCGGCCGGTGATTCTGGCGGGATACCAACCCACCTTTGCGCAGGCCAGACAGGGCATTTTAGGAAAAGCAGAGGATTTTTTGCCGCTGCCCATATCCGCTGCGGACAGCTATGACCTGACACTCCCGCAAGATATTCCACCGGATCGTGTGGACGGGAACCGCACCCTGGAGATGGCTCTCCATATCTTTGACGTTGTGGCGGAGCGGCTACGGGAGAGCGGCGAAAGCAAGGCCGGACAATGCGCCAAGCTTGGAGTGCTGTACCACACATATCTTACCTATGCGTTCAACTATTTTCCATGGCTGAGAAATTATCTGAAGCTGGAGTCGTGGTGCTTTGATACAGCGCCTCGGCAGTCGGAGATATACCGGGTTCGGCTCGGCGAGTTGACGGATACCATCCGCAGGCTTTATCCGAAAACCGATAACCCCCTATTACAGGAGGTCCTGCAATATCTGCTGACCCATATTGACCAGCCTTTGCGGCAAAAGGATGTGGCGGCGCAGTTCTTTATCAGTCCGTCGTCCCTAAGCCTGCTGTTTACAGAGCATTCGGATCTGGTCTACAACAACTATATTTTCTCGCTGAAATTGGCCCGCGCGGCATATTTGTTGCGTTATACGGATCGGAAAATCCAGGATATTTCCGCCCTTCTGGGTTATCAGGACAGTGGGTATTTCTCCCGGCAGTTTAAGAAGGCGTTTCTGCTTACGCCGTCGGCGTACCGCAGTACAAAACGCTGAGTTTCAAAATCCGCTATATACGCTCCGGACGCAAGCTGCGTCCGGAGTTCCTTTTATACATATCATATATGGAACCAAGATATCAAATGTATTAATTTTATTATGCTGACTTCATCTAATTCCTATATACAAGGTAGGAATTAACGACTATAATAACGTCAACCGCCAAAGGGCGAAGCAATCAGGAAAGGATGAGGCAACATGAAAAACACCATGCGAATGTACGATGACAACCGAAAGATGCGAATGTGTACAATATCTCGATGTATGTCCCGTATGGCGCGTGGAACGCCATCCTGCTTTTGCACACAAATCAAACAGCCCGATGGGCCTGACATATATTTGGAAAGGATATGATAAAACCGTGAAACATAAAATCTTAGCCGCCCTGTTGGCCGCCTTGCTTCTGATTACCATATTTTCAGGCTGCGGCATAAACGACAACGCAGCCGGTTCTGCGCTATCTTCCGCCGGAGCCAGCACATCCGCAGCGCCCACGGAAGCAGAGAAGGCCAATACGGATACGCCGGACGAAGTTTCTGCCGAGTCTCCCGAGGAGAACGGTGCCATTGTCTATCCTCTGGGAAATGGAGACGAAAAAATTACGCTTTGGACCTCCTTTTACAGCTTTTACGAAGACTACATTGACTCCTGGAACGATGCCAACGCAATCCCCGCATTGACCGAGGCCACGGGCGTTGAACTGGAATATATCGAGGTCAGTTCCACCGTGGCCGATGAAAAGTTCAGCCTGATGATTGCCAGCGGCGACTGGCCGGATCTGCTTCCCATAGACAGATTTTACAGCGGCGGCGAGGCTGCGGCCTATCAGGACGGCGTGATTCTGGATCTGACAGACCTGCTGCCGAGTTACGCTCCGGATTATCTGGCGGCCCTGGAAAATACCAACAACGCCACCAAAGAGGCCGTTACAACAGAAGGAAAAAACCTTGAAATTTATACCCTGATGAACGCCAAATACAGCGATACGGGCCTGGTGATCCGGGCAGACTGGCTGCAAGACCTGAATGCCGATGTACCGCAGACACTGAATGAATTTACAGATGTTCTGTATGCCATTCGGGAAGCCTATGACACAAAGTATACGTTTGATTTCCCCAAGACAGGCGAGACCTCCAGTTATTTTGCGGCGGCCTTTGACACGCAGATTCCTCTGCTCACCGGCAACGCGGATATCAGTCCTTATTTGGACGGAGGAAGCGTCGTATCTGCGCTGACCTCTGATGGGTTCCGCAGTTATGTGGAGTATGTGGCGAAGCTTTATGAGGATGGGATCATCCATCAGGATTTCTATTCCGACGATGCGGACAGTCCTACAAAAATGGGCCGCATCGGAGGCGGTCAGGGCGGCGTTTGGATCGCCCATGCAGACTATATGTTTGAAGGACTGAATTATACAGATGATCCTGCCTTTGACGTGACAGCGATTCCCAATCTCCGGGCGAACGCTGGCGATCCCTATGAATGGAGTGCAGAGGATAGCTATGCAAGATTCGGCATTGCAGTTTCGGCGGAAGCCGAGGATCCGGAACTGACGCTGAAATTTCTGAACTATTTTTATACCGAAGCGGGAGCCACGCTGGCCAACTACGGCGTTGAAGACGTGGCCTACACCCGGGACGAGGACGGAAATATTCAGTTTACCGAGTTGATCTTGAATAACGACCAGGGACTGGATCCGTTTGACGCAAATCTAGTTTATTCCGTCCCGGAGATCGTCAAGCTGGAGTACTCTGACAAAATGTGGAGCACCTACCGGGAGGAGGAAGTCGCGGCTATCCAGCTGTGGACGGAGACAGAGGGTGTCTCTGAGCATGCCATCCCCAGCGGAGCGGCCTTGACGCCGGAGGAAGCTACCTCTGTTAAGAGTCAGACGGCAGACGTTTTGTCCCACTATGAGGAGACGGTGCTGAAATTTATCACCGGCAGCGCAGCGCTTGATGACACAGCCTGGAGCGACTATGTAGACACGCTGATATCCTATGGCCTTGACAATGTGATCGCGGTCTATCAGAACGCCTACGACGAGTACATTGCCGGAACAAGATAATAGCTTACAGATCCCACTTTCTGGTTTTCTTCCATACACGGCGGATCGCCGGAGGCATACAGCTTCCGGCGGTTTGCCCACAGCAGATTTTGCCGGTTTGTCATTTCGATTATTTTAGGAGGTTTATTATGCCGAAATACAGTCATCTTCTGGCCCCGTTCAGAATCGGGGATACGATCATCAAAAACCGTATGCTGGCGTCCTATTGTCTGCCAGACTTCATGCAGGGGCCGGAGCCCTATCCATCGGAAAACTACAATGCCTTTTTCGCAAACTTTGCCCGCAATGGAGCCGGGATCGTAGACGCTTGCCGCTGGGATGAATATCCCAACCAGCGCAACGGAGATTTGAAATCCTCTCATACCCATATGCCTGCCTTTGACCTGACAAATCCGGCGACCTTGAATTATATCAGCGAACTGGCGGAAGAGGTACATCTTTATGGCTCCAAAATACTGATCGGTCTCAGCCCGTCTATCGTGCTCATGCCGCATCGGATGGAGAACAAAGAGGACATGATGACCCTGGGGAAAAATGGCCTGTGGCTGCGGGAGGACGCGACAGAGGAGGAAATCGAGACACTGCTGGAACGCTATGTAGAGCAGGTGCAGTTGTATGTGGACTGCGGTTTTGACGGGGTCTCTGACAGAATTGACGCATGCCTGTGCCCCTTCGGCAGCGATGGCAGCGCGGAACGGGGAAAGAGCGTGGAATTCCGCACCCGGTTTGAACTGTTGGCGTTCCAGCGTCTGAAGGAGCGGTTTGGCCCCGGCTTTATCATTGAGGGCGTCATGTCCGGCGAGATGCCCTATGGTTATACCGGAGCGTCCAATGTGGGATATTCTTTGGAGGAATTTATTGAATTTTGCAGACTGGCCGATGGAATCCTTGATATTATGCAGGTCAGGAACAAGGATATGATTGCGGTTCATCCCACGGGCTTTACGTTCCAAAAGGGGCAGCATGATTGCCTGACATATATTCAGGCGATGAAAGACGCCGGGATCGGGGTCAAAGCGCTGGCAATTGGCGGCTTCCAGGATCCGGAGGAAATGGATCGGCTGATTGCGGAGGGCAAGTGCGATATGATCGGCATGGCCAGAGCCTTTATGGCGGATTACGATTATGCCAGAAAACTCGAAGAGGGCCGGGGCGAGGACATTCGCCCGTGCATTTGGTGCAACAGCTGCCATGGGCCTACCTTTGACGACGGCAGACACGGTCCCTGGGTCAACCGCTGTACCGTGAATCCGGAGTTGGGGTTTGAGGCTCGGCTGGGACGTTTGATTCAAAAATCGGAAAAACAGAAAAAAGTGGCAGTAATCGGCGGCGGGACTGCGGGCTTGCAGGCGGCGGTCACGGCGGCGGAACGCGGTCACAGTGTGACGCTGTATGAGGCAACAGACTACTTGGGTGGGCAACTGCTTCATGCGGAGAGTTTCTCTTTCAAATGGCCTCTTCGCGACTTCAAAAATTGGCAGGTCCGTCAAGCGGAAAAACTGGGTGTGGAGATCCGTTTGAATACCAAAGCCACACCGGAGATGATCTCCAGGGGCGGATATGATGTGGTGATCGCGGCCATGGGTGCGATTCCGGTCTTTCCCTCAAATATTGACGGACTGCGTCAGGAGGACGGTACCATTAAGCCGGAGTACCTGCATTCCCATGGCGTATTTGGAAAGGAGGCAGAGTTGGGCAGGCACGTTGTGATCGTTGGTGGCAGCGAGACAGGGATCGAAACGGCTCTGTATCTGCTGGAAAACGGTCATGATGTGACGATCCTGACCAGGCGGATGAAGATCGGAACGGACTGTTCCAAGTCCCACTATATCACAAAGACCTGGATGGACACCCGCCGCGGTGACGGCCGCGCGGACGAATCGCCGGAATGGACCAAGTATGATAATCTCAAAAGCATTCTCCAGGCGACAACGACCCGTGTGGAAGGGAATACGGTCTATTATGTAGACGCGGACGGCGAAGAACAAACGGTTTCCGGCGACAGCATTGTGATCAATGGCGGGGTTCGACCCTTGCAGGACGAGGCACTGAGCTTTTACGGCTGTGCGGAGAAGCTGTTTATCATCGGTGATGCAAACGGCGTTGGCAATGTGCAAAAGTGTATCCGGGAGGGTTGGTCCAGGGCATCAGAGATCTGACGGTCGCGATGCCGGATCGAGCCCTGGGGGGGCAGACGCAGGATTGGAAGAGCGAAAAAGCACAGGGACGGCGGCGTTTTGTTGGTGCGGCTCCTGCCGCTATGTAACGCGTTTGGCCTTTGAAGTGCAGGCTTCAAGCCGTTTTCTGGCGGCCAAAATCCGTATGGTAATACAAATCCCTGAATTGTCTGGAACCCACAAAAGAATCGTTAGATCAGTCTGTCCGTTCAGCGTCCGAAAGTGACAACGCAAGTTGCTTCAGGAAGGCCTCAACCTGAGCGGTGTCACATATCCGGAGTATGGGCTTACGCTGCAGTTGATTGTGGTACATTCAGCCCATACGTGTATGATGCTTATAAGCATTCCGCATATAGGATCGGATCCATAACTGTTTCCTAACGCCGTTCAAAAAATAACGTCAAGAAAAAAGGAATCCCCGAAGAGCAGAAAACCATGTCTGCCTTTGAGGGATTCCGTTTTGTTTCTGTGTAACGCCGGGTTTTGCGGAACCAGTGGAAGTGATGGTTATTCGGCATCCAGGATCCGAACCAGCCGCATCAGAATGGCAATTCCTTCACTGCGCTGGAGGGCATCCCTCGGATGCAGGAGGCCGGTATTGTCGCCTTGGATCAGGCCCATTCCCTGAGCCAGTTGTACCGATTCCATGGCATAGTCGCTGATCTGATCTGCGTCTGAATAAATCAATTCCGTTTTGTTTACGTCCATATCCTTGTAATCTATAATATACCGCATCAGCATGGTCAGAAACTCTTCCCGAGTGATGGGAGTATTTGGGTCAAAATAGCGCTCGTCCCGCCCTGAGACAATGCCGTTTTCACAGGCCCAGGCGACGATCTGGGCATACCAGCTTTCCACAGGGACATCCAAAAAGGTGCTTTCTGCAATGTCATCGAGTTCCGCTGCATCCAGTCGGGACAGCAGGGTGACAGCCATTGCACGAGTAATGGCAGCGGCGCCATCAAAATACAGGGGGGAAGTACCATAGACCAGATCTCGATTGGCCGCTTCTATGGCGTCTGTTTCGTACCAGGCATTCGCGGGGATATCATAGAAGATATCACCAGAAAACATGGCGATAAAATGACAGTTCTTTGTGACCGAGATGGAGTAGACAGCGTCCTGACTGACCAGAGCGCCATCTGGCGTATACCACCCTTCAAAGGTTTTGCCCTCGTTGGGAACGGCGGTAAGGGTGATGTTTGAACCCGGCGGATACAGCCCGCCGCCGCTTACGGTTCCGCTCCGAGAGACGGTTAAGGTGACAGACGCCGCAAATTGGGCGGTATACACGGCATCCTCCTTCACTGTAACATAGAGCGTCTCGTCTCCGGAAAGCCAATTTCCGTTTGCGTCATACCACCCATAGAAAGCCATTCCAGTATCTGGGACTGCCCGCAAAACCGCTGTCTGTCCGGTGATACAGGCTCCGCCGCCGGAGACCTGGCCGGGGCCCTGCGCATTGAGAGTCAGGGTGACCTGGCGGGCCCGCTCTGCTGTTACCGGAAGCAGGCTGGCATCCCGCTCCTGATTGGCGGCCTTGTCATAGGCGGTATTGTAGCGCCAGGCGTTTCCCGGTGCGATTCCAAAATAGTAAAAATTGTGGCCGTAATTTTGCTGATAATTCCGGGCGTCCCGCTGAGCGTCAAATATGTAAGTGGTACCGTCCAATACCAGTTCTGCCCAGCCATGGTGGCCGCTGCCGATGTATGTCTCAAAGGCAAAGTAACCGGTATGGACATAGGCTTCGATTCCCACATATCTGGCCATTACCGCAAAGGCAATCGCATAGTCGTAGCAGACGCCCTGACGGTCTTTCAAAACATGATATGCCCGGTTGGCCATATCGTCTGGAATGGACTTTTGCAGGCCTGTTTCATAGGTCATGGAGCCTGTGTAATCGTATCCTGTGAAACTGTTGTAGGCGGAGAGAGAGGCGCTGGTATAGCTATATCCCAGCCAGCTGTAGGTCACATTTTTTACCAGCCAGTTATACATATATGAAAGGACGGTGCAGGCGTCCGCGCTTTCTCCCGCATCAGATACCATTTGGTCCAGCATGGCGTCCAGTTCCAGCCAACCGGTCCTCTGGGGGCGGAGTTCCTGACTGTTGATCAAGGCTTTCAGCTGTTCCAAATTCTCAGCGTTGTTGAGCCAGGCCTCCATCCGATCTGCGGTGATGCTTTCGGCCGTCCATTTACCAAACACACATGTATCCGCCGCTATGACTGTCGGGAAAATAGGAAGCAGGAGACTGAGGGTCAGCAGCAAGGCCAGAATCTTTTTTTTCAACTTACCTCATTCCTTCTTATCTGGAATGGTTGGCCGCAAGAAGTTCCATACGGACAACCATTCCCATTATATCATATTACTTTCTCATTATAAAGACCTGTTCTGACAGCATTTGTCAAGGGGCGGCTTCAAAAAAGATAGGGGCATGGGAAAGAAACGCTTTCCCATGCCACCAATTCAACCGTTATGACGATTAAAGACAGCAGCATACCAGCCGCCGTGATAAGTAATAAAATTTTTCGTTTCATTTTGTAACCCCCGTTCCTGCATAAAAACGCAACTTAGATTTCATGTTATCGCAAATTTTTTCTTTATTTCCCAAATTTACGCTCTAAATTACTTCCGTGATATTCATGGCCAGCACTGTCATAGGAAAAAGCGCGACTGCAAGGCAAAGCGCAATCAGTATGCTTAAAAAGCGTTTCATGGCGACCCCCTCCCGTTCCATTCGCGTGAGCAAGAAGCGAATCATCAAATGCTCCCCGGAGAGAAAAAACAGACAGCGCTTTTCATGGCACAGCTATCCCGTGCCGCAAAAGCGCCGTCGTACGTTATGTTTCCAAGGGCAGACAAAGCCAACAGGCAGAATTATCCTGTCCGTCCGTCTGTCTGATTATTGGGATCGATCTCATTTTGTCAAGTACCTTTCACGAATTGTTACAGAAAATTCGTATATACCAATCCTTTTTTATTATACTGAAAACCTATGGCCCTTTCAAGTGTTTTCTGCATTTTCCTTGGGATAAGAGAGTGGTATGTTGTCCCTGTCAGGGTTTTGTTCTAAAAAGCCGGAGCGGGTGGTTTATTGAGGGACAGGCGGTGAGAGAATTGCGAGATGCTTACACGAAATTGTGAGCGGTTTGCTGTTCTGTTTTGCCGCTCTTTTGATGTATGTAAAAAATGACCGCAAGCAGTCATTCTGACGGAAACGATGTCAGCAGAAAGCGTGAGCGGCGAAAATACTTCTTGTATGTCCCTCTCTTTTCTGGTATCATTTGAGCAGGATTTTGCAGGGACAGGAGCGAAACTTATGCCAAACTATGGGCGGATGTGCAGGCACTGCACAAAGGTCTTTGCGGCAAGCCGCCCCAGCGCCGCCTTTTGCAGCCCGCGGTGCAAGAACCGGCACAATGTCTACAAGAGCAGGGCAAAAAACGGCAGAAACGGCAAAGGAGGAAACCGAAAATGATCGATGAATGGATAGCGGAAGCTACAGAATGTGACTTCAAAGTTGCTTTAGAAATCAAGAAGCCGAAAAACTGTGCGAACAGTGCTATAGCTGGAAGCATCTGACGACCAGCCATTCATATATCGCAAATTGCTGTGGCCCCAGGTACCGCCATAGTTCGTGTCCCCGTCGTGGGGATAGGAGATCATATAGACCTCCGACTCAATTTCTGCGGCAAACGCCGTGGTCGTGCCAATGCCGACAAAAGCCGAAAGACACATCAGCATTGCCATGAACACCGATACGCCTCTCTTAAAAATACTTGTTTTCATAGATCAAAAATCCTCCTTTGGCATAAAAAAGACGCACCGTTTTATAGGTGCGTCAGGTTGAAATTAGCAGATTCAGTGTCTAATGCGGAAAAACAAACATAACGATAGCCTCCCAAATCCATATTGGATGTGGGAGTTTTTTGTTGCGAGTGATCGGAACGATATAATCAATAAAGTTGAAAGCAGCTTATTGATATTATTCCGATAATGTGGTATATTATAATTAGCTTTAATATACAAGGCGGTGATATTTTGGAATATATAAACGCGGCACAGGCCGCAGAACTTTGGGGAATTTCGGATCGTCGCGTTCGCATTCTATGTCAGCAAGGAAAAATAGAAGGCGTTATTCGAAAAGGCCGTTCTTATCTAATTCCGAGTAATGCTGTAAAACCCATTGATGGACGGACGCTGCGTCATAAGAATGTTTCGGAACAATATATTGCATTGTTCTCTCGTATTGATACACTAAAGAAACAATTAGATCAACGTCGTCCTTTGACTGTTGGTGAGTTACAACGCCTACAAGAAGAATTTCTAGTCGAATATACCTATAACTCCAATGCTATTGAGGGGAATACTCTGACATTACAGGAGACGGCCCTTGTATTGGAGGGTATCACAATTGACCGCAAGCCGCTTAAGGATCATTTAGAAGCAGTCGGTCACAAAGACGCTTTTCTATATGTACAAAAGTTGGTAAAAGATAAAATCCCGTTTTCTGAGGTTATAATCAAACAAATCCATACCTTAGTTCTCATGGACAGACCTGAGGATCGTGGGATTTATCGCCGTATTCCAGTGCGGATTATGGGTGCATATTATACTCCGCCAGATCCAATTGTGGTTCCTGAAATGATGGAAAAACTTGTTGCGGAGTTTATTAAGAAGAAGCTGCACCCCATCGAGAGCGCAGCATTGTTCCATTTGAAGTTTGAGGGAATCCACCCCTTTGTAGATGGTAATGGTCGTACAGGGCGTTTGATTTTAAATTTATTCCTTATGCAAAACGGATACCCGCCCATTAATGTGAAATTTGCTGATCGAAAACGGTATTACGATGCATTTGACAGTTATTACAGAGACAACAATGCTGGTATCATGATAGATATGGTAGCAGAATATGTGGAGGAAAGGCTATCCCAATTTATATCGCTCTGTAAGTAGACAAGAAAAAACAGATATTCAATGAAAACTGGAATTTGCAACGAGGGAACAGAATAAGCACAGATTTTTACACGATTTCAGACAACTTTTGAAAATCTGAAAACAAAAGAAACCCCTTGAAAATAAAGGCTTTTCAAGGGGTTCCGTGATTTTGATTTTTCGGTTTTTATTATCGCTTGCTGAACTGCGGCGCTTTGCGAGCTGCCTTCAAGCCGTACTTTTTCCTTTCTTTCATTCTCGGGTCGCGGGTCAGAAAACCGGCGGCCTTCAGTGCGGCGCGGTACTCAGGGTTGACCTGAAGCAACGCACGGGCAATGCCGTGGCGGATGGCGCCGGCCTGACCGGTTACGCCGCCGCCGGAGACGGTACATTCAATATCTACGATGCCCATGGTCTTTGTGGTTACCAGAGGCTGGCGAACCACCAGCTTCAAGGTCTCAAGACCAAAATAATCGTCGATATCGCGGCCGTTGATGGTGATAGAACCGGAGCCGCCCTGATACAGACGGACACGAGCAACGGAGGACTTACGTCTGCCGGTGCCATATTGATATTGTCTTTTGCTCTCGTACATTCGAAAATACCTCCCTTAAATCTCGGTCCAGGGCTCAGGCTTCTGAGCAGCGTTTTTATGCTCAGGGCCCGCATAGATCTTCAGCCGGGTCATAGACGCTCTGCCAATGGAATTTTTGGGGAGCATTCCTTTTACCGCCAACTCCATGGCAAACTCCGGCTTTTGAGCCATCAGAGTGGAATACTTGACTTCCTTCAGATTGCCGATCCAGCCTGTATGATGCTGATAAAGCTTTTTCTCCAGTTTTTTGCCAGTGAGTTTTGCCTTTGCCGCATTGACCACGATGACAAAATCACCGCAGTCAACATAGGGGGTAAATGTTGTCTTGTGCTTGCCGCGGAGCAGCGATGCAGCCTGCGCGGCGACACGGCCCAGAGGCTTGCCGGCAGCATCGATCACATACCACTTGCGCTCAACGGTCTCCTTTTTTGCGAGTGTTGTGGACATATTTGTTTTCCTCCAATATGAAAAACTTTTGACATTCTTTAAAGCTGTGCTACAATATTTTCAAAGCACGCTCCGATATTCTAGCATCCAGAATTTCGGATGTCAATAAAAATTTCGTGATTTTTTACCAAATCCAATAAAATCTCATGGATTCTATCAAATTCACGTTTAATCTCTTTTGATCTCATGTGTGATTTTAAAAATCGGAGGGCTGAAATGCTGCAGAGAATGACAGGACTGCTCCGCCGCTGTGTGGAGGACTATCAAATGATCCGGGATGGGGATAAAATCGCCGTTGGCGTCAGCGGAGGAAAAGACTCTCTGACATTGATCAGGCTTATGGCAGAACTGCGAAATTATTTCCCAAAACAGTTTCAGCTGGAAGCGTTTACAGTGGATCTGGGCTTTCCCAATATGGACCTTTCTCCGGTGGAGAGCTTTTGCAAAGAGTTGGATGTGCCGTTCACTGTGATTCCAACCCAGATTCAAACTATCATTTTTGACTACCGCAAGGAGAAAAACCCCTGTTCCTTATGCGCAAAAATGCGACGCGGTGCACTTCACGGGGCCATTTTGGAAAAGGGCATCCACAAAATTGCGCTGGGACATCACTATGACGACGCAGTGGAGACATTTTTGATGAGCCTAATCTTTGAAGCGCGTATCAGCTGTTTCCAGCCGGTGACAGAACTGACCCAAACCGGCATCACGCAGATTCGTCCCATGCTCTATCTGGAGGAACGGGATATCCGCAGTTTTGCAAAAAAAGAACATTTGCCAGTGGTAGTCAATGACTGCCCTGCGGACCAAAATACAAAGCGGGAGGAGATCAAGAAGTTAATCCGGACCCTCTCCAAAGATTACCCGAATTTGAAAGCCAGCATATTTGGCGCCATGCAGCGATATCCCCTTGCGGAGTGGGGCGTGATTCCCAGAAAACGGAGAGAAAAATAGCTTTCCATATTCGTCAATTTGTGATACACTATATTCAAAATTCAAATATGATTCGCCGGTTGACCGGCACAAAGCGGGAGGCACATTATGATCTCAGCACAGGAATATTTTGAAAAGTTTCTCTCCTGGCAGCGGAGCGAGTCCTCGCTTCGCTCCGCAAAACAGAGTTATGAGCCATATTCGTCCCTGGACCTTGAAACGCTTCAGGCGGAAGCGAATGCCAAAAACCCCGCCGCGATGGAGGAACTGGGGGAGCGGTATCTGTTTGGCCTGAGCGGTTTAAAAACCGATCGGACACAGGCATATGCGCAGTTTACTGAAGCGGCTGAAGCGGGACACCCCGACGCCATGCATATGCTGGCGGAAATGTACCGCATGGAGGAAACGCTGGACTACGATCAGTATTTTCCAAAGCTGAAGGCGGCGGCGGAGGGCGGCTCCTGGAAAGCAATGTTTAATCTCGCCTGCGCCTATTATAAGGGAAAGGATGCCTATGAGGGCCACGGTTTTGACGCGGATCATAAGCTGAGTCTCCATTGGAGTACCCAGTGCAGTGTGGCCACTATGCAGCTGCTGGATTTTTACTTTACCCATAAATGCTCCGATGCTTTTTCCGACTATATGCAGGGAGTCTATGCCCTGTTTGTTCAGTCTATCTGCGTTTCCGCCCGGCAGCTGATCCGCGGCGATGGGGTAGAAAAGGACTTAAAAATGGCAAAGAAAATGCTCAGCGATGCGCAGAGTTTTTACCAACACTTTTTTAAGGCCAACTGTCCGGATTTTGACGCCCTCCTTCAATACTGCGAAACATAATAAGAAGAGCCTGCCGCCCGGCAGGCTCTTCTTATAGGATCAGCCGTAGACCCATACGGTGGGCATAGCGCGGCCCACGTTAATGATGGCTGTATTAGAGCAACGCACGACATTCTCGCCGTCATAATACATCATTGCGCTGGTACCGCCGTCCAGATTCAGGGCCTGATAGCAGTCATATTCCGCCAATTTCTCCGCTACATAGAGCACACTGCATCCGGGACTCATGGGATTATCTGTGAGTTTGTTAAAGCGACCTTCCAGAACCAGCATCATAGTTTCCATCTTGGAAGTCTGGCCCAACGCCACTCGGGGCGCGTCTGCGTTATACAGTGTGTTGCTGTCAACCACGATCTGACCGTCCACGATCAATGCAGGTTGCATTTCCACGGCGTCCCGAGTGTTGGAAGCGACGCTGGAATTGGAATCCACAATATACATACAATCGTCATCCCGGAGTTCCAGACGCTTATATCCATAGCCCAGCCGTTCACCAAGGATTTTTCCGCTGCATACTGCCAGGCCGGAGAGTTCGCCGCCGCTGCCGAGACCGTTGGGGTCCAGAAATGCGCTGCCGGTCATGGCAAGGATTCCGTTATTATTCTTGCAGATGGTTTCAACAGTCTGGCCGCATGCCGGCAGGGTAGTCGCAGAACAGAGCCGAAGCTTGCTGGTATCTTTACAAATGGCAAGTACGCCGCGGGAGGTGCCCAGCACAGAGCCGTCAAGCCAAATCCGGATCAACAATATACCCTCCTGGGCGTTGATGGCAAGAACTTCGTCTCCCTGATTGGTTTTAATGCTGGTGCCGCCGTCATTCAGGCCTGCCTCGTTGATATCCACATAGGCATAGCCGTTTTCCAGTACGCCGGGGTGATCTTCGAAATATTCCTGGGCGGATTTCACATCCAACTCGTGGAAGTACTCAAAGAACAGCTGCTCCTCCTCGCTGCCATACAGCGACTCATTCACGGGTTCCGTTAAATTCTCCTCCGATGAACTTTGTTCCAGCGGATTCTGCGCCGACAGGGAGGGAAGCCCCTGAACCTGATAACCCCAATCCGGATTGCTCTCTATGCCCACTGCGTCATCTTCGCTTTTATACTGGGCCAGCATCAGTTCGTCAATGATGTTGCTGGGGACAATCGCCGTTGCCAGCCATTTATGGTTGAGGGTTGACATGGCAGTTCGGACGTACAGATCCCGCAAATTGGTCAGGGCAGGAATGCCGGAGTAGAGCACCATCAGGTAAAACGCGCTCAGCAGGGCGATAAAGGTCAGCATAATGTGCGCAAAAATACTCAGGCCCCGGTGCCTCGTCTCTTCTGCGGATTCTTCGCCCTCGCAGGGGTCGTCATAGGATGCATCATATTCTTCATCCAATTGGCTGTCCTCGTCGGAGTAGTAATACCATCCGTCTTCCGGCGCGTCCGGCATGGCGGCGTCAAAGCTGCGGTACTCGCTGCTTCCGTCATAGGAGCGATAAGCGCCGGAATCCGGGAACGAATCTTCAGCTGCGCCGAACGGCTCGGAGGGATCCGGATCTGAGAGAAAGTTACGGGAGGAACCCTCTTTCTTTTCCGGCTTTGGCGCAGACGGCCCCATGGCTGGAGCGGCAGGAGCGACCTCAAATTCGAACTCACTCAAATCCACATTTTCAAAAAGTGCATCGAAATCATATATATTTTCCGACATAGGCGGATCAGGATTCGCCTGCGGATAACCGTATTCGTCGTTCTGGTCACGATTTGGCATGCTACTTCCTCACTTTTAAAGAATTCCAGACAATTTTACCATAAAACCGCATGAAAAGCAACAATAGAAGTTTCTCTGTAAAAAAGTTCATTTTTTCGGATAATTTTTTTGCGGATGCATATACTGCTGTTGGGTCGGAAAGAAAAGATCCAATGTTCCTGAGGCCAAAGAACATCTGACAATAAGGTTACAGAAGAGGCGTCAATCGACGCTTAAGATGTATCCATATCTCAGTGCGAGATCTTGAGAGACAGGATAACCTGTATGATCTTTAAGGGACTTTTTAAAACCGGCCAAGGGTATTCGGAAGGTGTACCATTCCAGAATGCGAAGAAGGCGGGGCAGCGACGGCTGTCTCGCTTTTTCCCATGCTGCGAAACTGCGGCGATGTGTTGACTTTCGGGGCGTTCTCCATTATAATATTCAGGAAATTTTATGCATTGGCATACAATATATTGTATCTTGTGACGAGGGAATAAGATGAAGAAAAAAGAGGCTTATGGCAATGAAAGCATCTCCATGCTTAAAGGCGCGGATCGTGTCCGGCTGCGGCCAGCGGTTATTTTTGGCTCCGACGGATTGGAGGGCTGCCAGCACGCGGTATTTGAAATATTGTCCAACGCCATTGATGAAGCCCGGGAGGGGCACGGTGATCTGATTCTGGTGACCCGCTTTCTGGATCACTCCATTCAGGTGGAGGATTTTGGACGTGGTTGCCCGGTGGACTGGAACCAGGCGGAGCAGAGGTATAACTGGGAATTGGTATTCTGTGAACTTTACGCCGGAGGCAAGTATGCCAATAACGAGGGAGAAAACTATGAGTATTCTCTTGGACTCAACGGCCTTGGCGCATGCGCGACCCAGTATGCGTCCAGATATTTTGACGCCACCATCCGCCGGGATGGAAAGAAATACACACTGCACTTTGAAAAGGGCGAGAATGTGGGCGGTCTCCGGGAGGACAAGCTGGACCGGAAGCAAACCGGCTCCTGTTTCCGGTGGCTGCCGGATCTGGATGTGTTTACGGACATCGCCATTCCCCTTGATTACTATCTGGACATTTTAAAACGTCAGGCGGTGGTCAACGCAGGCGTGACGTTCCGCCTTTTGGATGAGCAGGCCGACGGCGCCTTTACAGAGACGGACTTCTGCTATGAGAGGGGTATTTTGGATTATGTCAGCGAACTGACGGAGCAGAACGCTATGACTATGCCCCAGTTCTGGGAAGCGGAACGAAAGGGAAAAGATCGGGCGGATATGCCGGAATACAAGGTAAAGATTTCTGCGGCCCTGTGTTTTTCCAATGCAGTGAATCTTTTGGAATACTATCATAATTCTTCCTGGCTGGAGCATGGCGGTGCGCCGGAGAAAGCAGTCAAAACTGCCTTTGTCTCCGCGCTGGACGCTTATATCAGGCAGGCGGGAAAGTACACAAAAAACGAATCCAAAATCAACTTTCAGGATGTGGCGGACTGCCTTGTTCTGGTGACCAACTGCTTTTCCACCCAGACCAGCTATGAAAATCAGACCAAAAAAGCCATTACCAATAAGTTCATCCAGGACGCCATGACGGAGTTCTTCAAATCCCGGCTTCAGGTCTACTTTATCGAAAATAAACAGGAGGCCGATCGGATCGCCGATCAGGTGTTAATCAACAAGCGGGCCAGAGAGACAGCGGAAAAGACAAAACTCAATATTCGCAAAAAGCTTACCGGGTCTATGGACATCTCTAACCGGGTGCAGAAGTTTGTTGATTGCCGCAGCAAGGATGTAGACAAACGGGAACTCTACATCGTGGAGGGCGACTCCGCCCTCGGCAGCGTTAAGCTCAGCCGCGACGCGGAATTTCAGGGCATTATGCCGGTACGGGGGAAGATCCTCAACTGCCTGAAAGTGGACTACGCCCGGATTTTTAAGAGCGATATCATTACCGATCTGCTGCGGGTCTTGGGCTGCGGTGTAGAGCTGACCGGCGGCAAAAAAGCCAGAGATTTAAGTTCCTTTGATTTGAGCAATCTGCGGTGGAACAAGATCGTGATATGCACCGATGCAGATGTGGACGGTTTCCAAATCCGCACACTGATTTTGACCATGCTCTACCGTCTGGTGCCGACGCTCATTGAGGAGGGCTACGTCTATATCGCGGAATCTCCGCTCTTTGAGATCAATTACAGGGAGAAAACATGGTTCGCCTATTCCAACAAGGAAAAGGATGACATCGTAGCGGCGATCGGCGAGGGGAAGAAAGTTTCCATCCAGCGCTCCAAGGGATTGGGCGAAAACGATCCGGAGATGATGTGGATGACTACCATGAATCCCGCCACCCGGCGGCTCATCAAGGTCATGCCGGAGGACGCCGCCGCAACCGCCGCCATGTTTGAACTGCTGGAGGGCGACAACCTCCAGGGACGCAAAGAGCATATTTCTGAAAACGGGTATAAATTTCTGGAGTTGGCAGATATTTCGTAACAACATCACAAGAAGGGGCTTTATGACGTCCTCTTTTATTATTAGATTAAGGATTTGATATCAATGGCAAAGAAAAAACAGCCGGAAGAGCAGAAACACAAGGAAAATCCCAACGTCATGGGTCTCCATGCGGAGGTCATTGAGCAGCCTATTACCGAGACGTTAGAGGTCAACTTTATGCCCTACGCCATGAGCGTCATTATGTCCCGTGCCATCCCGGAGATCGACGGCTTCAAGCCCTCTCATCGGAAACTGCTGTACACCATGTATAAAATGGGACTATTAAATGGCGGACGGACGAAATCCGCCAATATTGTCGGCCAGACCATGCGTCTCAATCCCCATGGCGATGCGGCCATCTATGAGACTATGGTGCGGCTCAGCCGCGGCTATGAGGCATTATTGCACCCCTTTGTAGACTCCAAGGGCAACTTTGGAAAGGCTTATTCCCGGGACATGGCCTATGCGGCCTCCCGTTACACAGAGGCCAAGCTGGACGCTTTCGCTCAGGAACTGTTCCGAGATATCGACAGTGACACGGTGGATTTTGTGGACAATTATGACAGCACCATGAAAGAGCCGTCTCTTTTGCCCACCACATTTCCCAACGTGCTGGTATCTGCCAACAACGGTATCGCTGTGGGCATGGCCAGCAATATCTGCGGCTTTAATCTCAGGGAGGTCTGCGCGGCCGCTGTTGCCCGCATCAAAGACTCAAACTGTGATTTGAAAGAATATCTGCTGGCGCCGGATTTTCCCACCGGCGGCGAATTGCTTTATGACAGCAGCGAGATCGACGCGGTCTATGAGACCGGCCGGGGCAGTATCAAGGTTCGTGGCAAATGGCGCTATGTCAAAGAGGGAAATCTGATCGAAATTTACGAGATCCCATATACCACTACCTCCGAGGCCATTATTGATAAGGTCGCCGATCTGATCAAGGCGGGAAAAATCAAAGAGATCAATGATATGCGGGATGAGACGGATCTGAGCGGCTTGAAGCTGGCCATCGATTTGAAACGGGGGACGGACCCGGAAAAGCTTATGGCAAAGCTGATGAAAATGACTACCTTACAGGACAGCTTCCCCTGCAATTTCAACATTCTCATTGCCGGCAACCCCAAAGTGATGGGCGTAGGCGAGATCTTGGAGGAATGGACCGCCTGGCGGACGGAATGTGTCCGGCGGCGGGTCTATGATACGCTGACAAAAAAGAGGGAAAAGCTTCATTTGCTTTTGGGCCTTGAAAAAATTCTGCTGGATATTGATCAGGCAATTAAAATTATTCGGGAGACAGAACTGGAAGAGGATGTCATTCCCAACCTGATGATCGGCTTCGGCATCGACGAGATCCAGGCCAATTATGTGGCGGAGATCAAGCTGCGCAACATCAATCGAGAGTATATCCTCAAGCGCACTCGGGAGACCGATTCTCTGAAAGAAGAGATCGCCGACCTGGAGGATACCGTCAACTCGCCCAGGAGGATCAAGAAGATCATTGTGGACGAATTGCAGAATGTTTCCAAAAAATATGGGAAAGACCGAAAGACCACCATTCTCTATGATCAGGTTGAGGAATATACGGAAGAGACGAAAACGGCGCCGGATTATCCGGTGCATCTGTTTGTTACCAGAGATGGCTATCTCAAAAAAATTACCCCCCAGAGCCTCCGCATGAGCGGGGAACAGAAACTCAAGGAGGGAGATCGGCTGGTGCTTGATGGCCTGGAAAGCGTCAACAGCGCGGAGTTGCTGGTCTTTACGGATCGTTGTCAGGTCTATAAAACCTCCCTTGCTGATTTTGAGGACAGCAAGGCCAGCGTATTGGGAGACTATCTGCCCACCAAGCTGGGCTTTGAGGAAGGGGAGACGGTGGTATCGGTTTGCCTGCCGGGGGATTATTCCGGATTTATCCTCTTTGCTTTTGAAAATGGTAAAATTGCCAAGGTGACGCTCAGCGCCTATGATACCAAGTCCAACCGGCGGAAGCTTACCGGCGCCTACAGCGACAAGGCGCCCCTGAAAGGCGTGCTCTGCCTTCCGGCGGAAACCGATGTGGCTGTTTATTCGACGGATGGACGGGCACTGGTATTTCAGACGGCGCTGCTGGCCATCAAATCCACCCGCACCACCATTGGCGTTTCCGTGTTGAGCCTGCGAAAAAAGGCGCTGCTCAGCCATATGCGGCTGCTGGAAGGATCCAATATTCAAAACGTCTCCCGTTATCGGAGCCGCAGTCTGCCGGCGGCGGGCGCGATTTTGAAAGATGAGGACGCGGAGGAGACACAGCTGTCCCTGGAACTGTAAACGCTGTTTTTCACAATGACGAGAAAGGAGACTGCCTTTGAAACGATTGTTTGCACTGATGCTGGCCCTCAGCCTGCTCAGCGGCTGCGCCTTTCTGGGCAGCCGCTCCTATACGGCGGTCACCCCCCATGACGAGGGCTATGAAATTGCCATTGATTCCGATGCGCTGACAGTCAGCAATTATTTAAGCCTGAAAAATGCGATTTTAAGGCTGGTGGAACGCGGAGAAACCGAAGGCGTGATTCGTGCGGAAGCCTATTCCAGCGATCTGGCGGAGGATTTGAACAGTGCCGTCTACGAGGTATCCCGGGGGGATCCGCTGGGGGCGTTCGCTGTGGATTATATGTCTTATGACTATTCCAAAATCGTCGGCTATTATGAAATCCAGATCCATACCACATATCGCCGCAGCTTGGAGGAGATTCAATCCGTAATCAGCGTTGCCGGCGCGGATGGCGTGCGGCAGCGCCTCAAATCAGCCATGGAGAACTATGAGCCGGAACTCCGGCTTCGAATCGGGGATTATCGGGAAATCGATATTGAGACAATGGTGGAGGAGATTTTTTATCAGAATCCGCAGTTCGCCCTGGAACTTCCCACATTGGATTTGACGGCATATCCGGATTCCGGTTCCAGCCGCGTGCTGGAGATCCAATTTCATTACCGCCGCTCTCAGAATGCTCTTTTGGCAGAGCGGACAGAGATGGAAACCACAGTAGCGGAATTGGCAGATCTCTATGGAAGCGACAACAATCAGATGATCTGTGCAGAGCGGCTGTTAAAACGGCTGATTCGGGAGACGCAGCTGGTTTCGGACACAGATGGCTTATCCAACAGTGTCTATGGCGTATTGTGTCAGAATAGAGCAAACGCCTATGGGTGCTGTCAGGCCTATTTGCAGCTGCTCCGGGAAAGGGAAGTGGACTGCACACTGGCGACAGGCAGCTATGGGGGAAAGCCCCATACCTGGTGCCTTTTGACCATTGATGGGCAGGAGTATTTCGCAGATCCGGTGCTGGCAGTTGCCAACGGAACTACTGTGGGAAGCATTCTCCCCAGAGCGCAAATGGAGGAAATGGACTATCAATTATCGGCCACATAACGAGCTGCGGTCACCATTCTGTGTGGCCGCGTGTTTTTAATCCTCTAAAACAGTATTGTGGCAATGCGCTTTTACCATTACCTGTAAAGATTTCAAATCCCGGAAGGTGTCGGGGCGCTTGTCTGGATCGCGCAAGAGGGCGGAGGGATGATACATTGCCATACGCCATATGCCGTCCAGTTCTGTCCACTGCCCATGCTCTCTGGTGATCCGAAAGTCCGGGCGGATGTACTGCATGGCTGCGATGCGGCCAAGGCATACGATCAGCTTCGGCCGAATCAGCCGGATCTGCGCTTCCAGCCATGGACGGCAGTTGTCCTGCTCAGCGGACTGAGGATCCCGGTTTCCGGGAGGACGGCATTTGACGATATTGCCGATATAGGCGTTTTTGCGGCTGAGACCGATAATGGACAGCATTTGATCCAGAAGCTGTCCTGCCGCACCCACAAATGGTTCCCCCTGCAGATCCTCATGTTCGCCCGGCCCTTCTCCGATGAACATGACCTCTGCCGTTTCGGGGCCGACGCCAAAGACCACATTGTGCCGGGTGCGGTGCAGTTCGCATTTCGTGCATTGCAGACAGTTCTGACGCAGTGTTTCAAAATCCGTATAATTCATAAGATTCACTTCCTGTTGCGTATGTTTCTGATAATCAAAATCAGCATCCATCCCAGCAGCAGCGCCGCCAGCCCAATCATCCCCAGCAGTAGCTGCTGGGCGGAAAGGTGAAGAAAGTCTGCCGCCGTATAGAGCAAATCCTCCGCCTGTTCCTCCAGTGTGGGAGATGACGCAGGAGTTGGTATGGGGGAGGATGTCGGAGAAGGACTTGACGATGGAGACGGTGTCAGCTTTGGCGTTGGAGAGAGGGATGGCGACGGCGACGGAGAAGGAGAAGGAGAAGGGCTTGGCTCAGGCGTTGGTTCCGGCTGGGCATCTAAATATTCCTGATAGGCCAACGCTTCATCATAGTGATAAAAGCCCCAGTCCAGCAGCTTGCAACTCTCCAGAAAACTGCCGATCCGTCTCTCCCCGGAGACAGTCTGCGTGTCCGCGCCCAGCACTACGGCCAGCAGATTACGGCCATCTCGGTAAGCTTCGGAAACCAGACAATAGCCTGCCTGAGAAGTATAGCCGGTTTTGACGCCCAGTGCGCCGCTGTACCCATATTCGGGGAAATCAGAGCCGGGGAGTAGGTAGTTGGTGGTGGACAGCGCTTTTTCCTCAGAGAGATTAGTGGCCCGCAAAGTGGTTTTTACTGTACCGCAGATCTCCCAAAAGACGTCATATTGCGCTGCGGCCTGCGTGATTAGAGCAAGATCCCAGGCACAGGTGTAGTGCCCCTCCTGATGAAGACCATTCGCATTGACGAAATTGGTGTTAACGCAACCCAAAGCCAGAGCTTCCCGGTTCATCAGCGCCACAAACTCCGGAATGGAGCCGGAGATTAATATTGCCGCCGCGTTGGCGGCTTCATTGGCGGAAACGATCATCAGACATTGCAGCAGTTCATAGACTGATAAAATCTCTCCAGGACTCAGCTGGGCGGTTGAAGATGCGGAATTCAGACCTTCCTGGATCCCATCCGGCAGCGTGATCCAGCTGTCCGGATCCATGTATTTCAGCACCAGATAGCAGGTCATGATCTTTGTAGTGCTGGCGGGGTACAGGGCGTCTTTGTCATTGCGCCGGTATAACACGTTGCCGGTATCTGCATCAATAAGCAGTGCCGCTTTTGCCTGAATCTCCGGCACTTCCGGCACCGGCACGATATCGTCATCTATGAAGGAGTCAGCAGCGCCTGCAAGGGGAAAAAAGATTGAAAACAGCAAAAGAAATATGGAAATCCGCCAGAAAAACCTGTATTTTTTCATTCAAAATGTGCTCCCGATATGATACAATGAACATGATATACTGTATGATAGCATATTTTGCGCAGAAAGGAAAGCCCATGAAACTGACAAAACTGGAACGTATCGTTCTGCTGTTCACCATTGCGCTGGTGTTCTTTGTGATCGGATTCTTTGCCGGCAGAACAACGATTCCCGGAGAGTTGACGCTTTCCCAGGCGGAAGAAAGCGTTCCGCCGGAAGAGACGGCGGTTGTCTCCCCAACGGCGGAACAAAGCGACTCCCTCTCGGAGACAGAGGAAACGGAAGATCCGGAAGATCCGGAAGAGACGGAACTGGATCTGAATTCAGCTACCAAGGAACAGTTCATGTCCCTTCCGGGGGTTGGAGATGTGCTCGCCCAGCGGATCGTGGATTATCGGGCGGAACATGGTGAATTTCATTCCATTGAAGAATTGAAAAACGTCAGCGGGATCGGGGACAAAACCTTTCAGGCGCTGAAAGACCGAATCAAAGTGGAGGATACATATGAAAATATTAGTAGTTGATGACGAGAAATTATTGGTCAAGGGCATCAAATTCAATCTGGAAAACGACGGCTATGAGGTTTCTGCCGCATATGACGGTCTGGAAGCAGTAGAACTGGCCAAAACCGGCCAGTTTGATTTGATTATTTTGGATATTATGATGCCGAAAATGACCGGCCTGGAAGCCTGTATGCAGATCCGGGAGTTTTCCAATGTTCCGATCATTATGCTGACTGCAAAAGGAGAGGACATGGACAAACTCATTGGCTTTGAGCAGGGGACCGATGATTATATTACAAAGCCTTTTAATATCCTGGAACTCAAGGCCCGTGTCCGGGCGCTGCTCCGGCGCAGTGCGCCGTCTGGCAACAGGGAATCGTCCGCCCGGCTCATCTGCGGCGATATCACGCTGGACAGCAGCGAACGAAACGTGTATAAAAACGGCGCCCCGGTGGAACTGACAGCCCGGGAATTTGATTTGATGGAACTGTTTATGAAAAACCCTGGCCATGTCTATTCCCGGGAAAAACTGTTGGATTTGATCTGGGGTTATGAGTATCAGGGAGAAATTCGAACGGTAGACGTTCATGTCCGACGTCTGAGAGAAAAACTGGAACGCGTTCCCGCTGAGCCGGAACGCATTATGACGAAATGGGGCGTTGGCTATTACTTCAAGGCTTAAAAGTTTCCTTCGGCTGTTTTGCAAGAGCCTTTTGATGCGGGTGACTGCCATTCTCCTGGCAGTGACGCTGCTGCTTTTGCTGATTGAGACTATCGCGCCGGTTAATATTGCCGAGCGGATGATTTTTTCCTCCAAGCATAAGACCCTGCTCAGCGAAGCGGAAACCATTGTTTCCTCCCTGAACACCACGCAGGTACTCACCAGCGAGGGAGCGGAGGAAGTGATGGCGGTTTTAGGCAATCAGAATGCGGAGCAGATTTTGATCACAGACGAGAAGGGCACGGTGTTATATAGCGCCGATCGCACTCTTGTGCCGCTCAGCAGCTGCTGCCTGTATCCGGAGGTAGTCTCCGCACTGATGGGAAACGACGCGTTTCGCTGTGACTATACCGGCAACGCCTTTCTCAGCGCCGGCGCCATTCCGATTATGGCACGGGGTGTAATCACTGGCTGCGTATACATGGCGGAGATCGACCAGGAACAGGCGGCGCTGCTCAGCAGTATCCAAAACAACGGGCTGCGGCTGGCAATCATCTCTGTGCTGGTCTGCCTGATGCTGGCACTTCTGTTTGGCGGCATCATCATCAAGAAAAACGAGCGGCTGCTTGAGTCCATCCGCCGGGTGCGGAACGGAGATTACGAAAGTCGAATCGAAATCAAGGGCCAGGATGAATTTGCAAAGATGGCGGAGGAATTCAATGCGCTGACAGAGCGGCTCCAGCAGACAGAGCAGAACCGCCGCCAATTTGTTTCTGATGCATCCCATGAACTGCGGACGCCGCTGGCCGCCATGCGGCTCCTGTCGGATTCTATTCTGCAAAACGACATGGATCAGGAAACTATCCGGGAATTCGTCCAGGATATCTCCAGCGAGTCGGATCGGCTGACCCGCATGACCTCAAAGCTGCTCAGCCTCACCGCACTGGACTCCAGACAGATGTCGCCTGAGGAGTTGGAGATCGTGGACATGGGACAGTGCTGTAAAAAAGCGGTTCGTATGCTGACACCTTTCGCAAAGGAACGCGGTGCTGAGATCGAGCAAAGTTCCGAAGATCACTGCTGTGTGCTGGCCAGGGAGGACGATATCTTCCAGCTGATTTTAAATCTGGCGGAAAACGGCGTCAAATACTCTCAGAATGGCGGACAGGTACGTCTGATCGCCTATGCCCAAGGGGATACGGCGGTATTGATCGTGGAGGACAACGGCATTGGCATTCCGGAAACGGAACTGGGACACATTTTCCGGCGGTTTTACCGGGTGGACAAAGCCAGATCCAGAAGCGCTGGAGGCGCCGGGCTTGGACTGGCTATCGTGCAGGAAACAGCGGAAAAATTCGGCGGAACGGTAGAAGCGGCCAACCGTCCCCAAGGCGGCGCACGGTTTACTGTGCGATTTCCACTGCATCTATGGGAGGGAGAACTTTGAAACAGAAACTCTGTCTCATTTTAACGCTCTGCCTGCTGTTTTCCAGCTGCGGCGGCCAAAAGTCCACGACTGATAGCGCCGTTAGCACGCTGTTTTATATGGTCAGTGATCCGGAAGGATTGTCCGAAGCTTCCGTGGTGAAGGCGGAAACCAGAAGTTTTTCAGCTTCCAGTCTGTATGAATTTATGCAGCAGTATTTTCGCGGGCCGGAGGATGAAACGCTCGCGTCGCCCTTTCCTCCAGGCACGGAAATGCTGTCCTATTATGAGGATGCCAACCGTGTATCCCTTACTATGTCCGAGCCGTTTTTTTCACTGGAGGGTGTGGATCTGTCCATCGCTGCCTGTTGTATATGCAAAACCGTTTGCGCCTATATGGAAAAACAGCAGGTGGTTTTAACGGACGAACAGGGCCAGTACCAGATGGAATTAGAGCCGACACAATATCTGCTGGTCAGCGATTATGAGGAGGACAGCGGAACCGGGTTTACGCTGTATTTCCCCGACGAACAGCATCGCTATCTATGCCCGGAATCACGGGAAGCGACCCTGAGCAAAAATGAGTCTCAGGCCGATTATGTACTCCGTCAGCTGATGGCCGGGCCAAAGGCGGACGAACTTCAGGCGGCAGTCCCAAAAGAAACAAAACTGCTTGGAATTTCGGTGGAGAACAGCCTTTGTACTGTGGATTTATCATCGGAATTTTTCAGTTATCAGGCGGAGGACGTCTATGAGATCTACACCGCGCTGTATGGAATCGTCAATACGCTGACGGCCCTGGAGGAGATTACTCAAGTCCGGTTTCTCTCGGAGGGGAAATCTGTGGAGCGTTATGGTATTTTTTCGCTCCAGGAGCCGCTGGTTTGGAACGAGTATATTGTCGGCCCAATTCGAATCGGCAGCGGTGAAATGGATGTTGACATCTATGTGCGAAGCGAAGAAACCGGGGAAGCCTTTGCCGTTCCGCTTCGGGTCAAACAGACCGTTTCCGAGCCATCGGCGGAGGCGGTGGCAAAGGCAGCCATTTCCTTTGTGCCGCCTCAGGGCTTTTATAATGCGATCCCTGTAGAGACGGAATTGCTGGGCGTTTCCGTCTCCGGCAGTGTTTGCTATTTAGATGTATCCAGTCGCTTTGTGCCGGCGGAGGACACTCCGGAAAACGAGCAAGCCGCAGTTTGGGCGCTGGTTTCCACACTGATAGGCGTTGATTCGATCTCCTCTGTGGTTCTGACCATCGAGGGAGAAAGCGCCGGCCTGCGATATGTGGATATCTCCGAGCCATTGGACAAAATGTCGTTTCCCGATTGACAGCAAAAAAATATCATGGTAAATTATACGCAATAAGAGCGGAAAAGGAGCGTGCGAAATGCCAAAGCATCATATTGAAACCACCTGTGTCCAGGGCGGTTATACCCCCGAAAACGGAGGACCACGGCAGATCCCAATCATTCAAAGCACAACCTTTAAATATGCGACCTCCGAGGATATGGGGAAACTCTTTGATCTGGAAGCCAGCGGCTACTTCTATTCCAGACTGCAAAATCCGACTTGCGATTATGTAGCTGCAAAGCTGGCGGAATTGGAGGGCGGAAGCGCCGCAATGCTGACTTCCTCCGGCCAGGCTGCGAATTTCTATGCTCTGTTCAATATTGCGAACTGCGGCGATCATATTGTTGCATCCTCCTCCATCTATGGGGGGACGTTTAACCTTATCAGTGTAACCATGGCAAAAATGGGAATTGAGACTACCTTTGTCAGCCCGGATGCTTCCGAGGAAGCGCTTAATGCTGCCTTCCGGCCCAATACTAAGGCGGTGTTTGGTGAAACCATTGCCAATCCAGCGCTGACAGTGCTGGATATCGAACGCTTTGCGAAAGCGGCCCATGACCATGGCGTACCGCTGATTGTGGACAATACCTTTGCAACTCCTGTTGGCTGCCGACCCATTGAATGGGGCGCGGATATCGTGACCCATTCCACCACCAAATATTTGGATGGCCATGGCGCCTGTGTGGGCGGCGCAATCATCGACGGCGGAAGGTTTGACTGGATGGCCCATAAGGACAAATTCCCTGGCCTTACCACCCCGGATGATAGCTATCACGGCATTACCTATGCGGAGAAGTTCGGAAAAGAGGGGGCGTTTATCACCAAATGCACCGCCCAGCTTATGCGGGACTTTGGCAGCGCCCAGTCTCCACAGAGCGCGTTTATTCTGAATCTGGGACTGGAGAGCCTTCATGTCCGGATGCCCCGGCACTGCGAAAACGGCCAGGCCGTGGCGGAATTTCTCCAAAATCATCCCAAGATTGCTTATGTGAATTACTGTGGTCTGCCTGGCAACAAGTATTATGCGGTCGCGCAGAAATATCTTCCAAACGGATCCTGCGGCGTTGTTTCTTTCGGGCTCAGAGGCGGACGGCAGGCGGCGGAAACCTTTATGAAGCATTTGAAGATCGCTGCCATCGAGACCCATGTGGCCGATGCCAGAACCTGCTGTCTGAATCCCGCTACCAGCACCCACCGGCAGATGACCGATGCGCAGCTGGCGGCAGCTGGCGTGCCGCCGGAACTGATTCGTATGAGTTGCGGCCTGGAGAATAAGGATGACCTGATTGCCGATATTGCCCAGGCTCTCGATCAGATTTGATGTTTTGACAAAAAATACGATTTGTTCACATCCTGTTCACAATTTGGCGCTCTGTTTGTGCTAAAATAAATAAAAGTGTAAGGAGGCAGGTGAAAAAATATGGTCATATTGTTTATCATTGGCTTGGTGTGTGTTGCTCTTGCCGGCTTAAAATATTTGGAGGGCTTGAGTTTTTCCCTGTGGGCGTACCTGATCGTTGGCATTGTATGTATCGTTGCTTACGTGATCAACCTGGTTAGAAAGAAAATGGAACGATAATTACTTAGATAAAATTCACCACGGCGCCTGCTTTTGCCGGCGCCGTGGTGAGACTGTCAAAACAGGGTCTGCTGTAGAATAGACTTTTCGGAAATCTGACCTGATATGTAAGCGGGGGAAACCACAGGCTTTCGTGATTTCTCCCGCTTCTTCTATCTTTTGGAGGGAGTAATTTCTGAAAGGGCAACATTTTGCAACAGGCCCTTTTCAATTGGCCTGTCCTAAAATCAGTTCTTTTGCCAGCGGCAATGTTTCAATCCAGTCGCAGACCACATGCCAGTCGGGAAGCCGATGATTCCGCCGCTGGGCGTAAATATTTTTCAGACACCGGTAGTTGGTGGTCATGCCTGCCATCAGTTCAAATCCGGAGGGGAGATTGTAAAGAAGTTCCAAATAGGCCCGCTTTTTTTCATCCGGGTTGGCGGTTTCGTCCATGCTGTTGTAAACATCCTGAAGTCGCTGTGCCTCCGCAACCTGTGCCTTACTGGTATATGCATTGCAGCAGTCGGCAATTTGAAAGTGCGCTACCCGGTGCATGGTGCTCATAGAGGAAATGAAGTTCAAAAAGGTATACCGCTCTGCCTCCACCCAGGCCTTGTTGGAAAGAGTCAGATCAAAGTTGACGATAATGCCGCTGAGAAACTGATCGTGGCCGCCCTCCTGAATGGCGGAAAGCCTGATTGCACGCTTGATATGGGGATTGGTAAGATCTCCGGCGAGACGGCACTGTTGAATCTCGGAGACGGCATCCTGAAACTCCTGGGGCGTAGGCGCAGTCTTCCGCATGGAATAACCGCTGCGAAAGATGGAACTGTCCAATCCGTAAATTTCTACATTATCAATGGTTGTCATGAGAATCCCTCCGTTTTTACGACATTCTATCATAGATTTTGCCTGAGTGCAATGAAAATCTGCCGGGACTTGCATTCCAGTCCCCTGCAATGTATAATATTTGGGAAAATAATCGGAAACAGAGGTTGAACATGGAGACGATCAAATTTCAGGATTTACCCATTAGCGAGGAGATTTTAAAAGCACTGGAGAAAAAGGGGTATTATATGCCGACCCAGGTGCAGGCGGAAACCATCGGCCCGCTGATGGAGTGGAAAGACGTCATCGTCAGAGCGCCCACAGGAACCGGGAAAACCTTCGCGTTCGGCATTCCCGTCATAGAGCATATTGATGCAGCATCTCAGGCGGTGCAGGCGGCCATTCTTGCCCCTACGCGGGAACTGGCCTTGCAGATTGGCGGTGAACTGCGCTCCCTGCTGGAATTTAAAAAGGGAATCCGGGTGGCAGTGCTTTACGGCGGCCAGAGACTGGACACTCAGGCAAAGCAGTTGAAAAAAAATCCGCAGATTATTGTGGCAACGCCTGGACGGCTGATGGATCATTATAAACGGAACAATATCCGGTTTGATCAGATCAGGACTGTGATCCTGGATGAAGCAGATCGGATGTTGGATATGGGATTTTTCAAGGATGTTACCGGAATTATTGAAAGGATGAAAAAACGCACGAACATGGGGCTGTTTTCCGCCACGATCTCTCAGGAGGTCATGACCGTCAGCTGGATGTATCAGCGGGACGAGGTGGAGATTACCGTCCAGCCAAAGGAGGAGAGCCGGCCGGATATCGACCAGTACAGTATCGCCTGCAATGGCATCGAAAAGCTGGTGACAACAACGGAACTGTTGGATACCATGGGCTTTGACCGCGTGATGATCTTCTGCAATACCAAGCATATGTGTCAGCGGCTCCGGGACGATCTGCAGGGTCGCAGCTACAGTGTGGACTGCATTCACGGCGATATCCGCCAGAATCAGCGGGAACAGGTAATGCAGAAATTCAGGGACGGGAAATTAAATGTGCTGGTGGCCACAGACGTGGCATCCAGGGGGATTGACGTGGACGATGTGGACTGTGTTCTCAACTACGATATTCCTGACGAAAATGAGGATTATACCCACCGGATCGGTCGGACAGGCCGAGCCAGAAAGAAAGGCGTTTCCTTTACGCTGATCGGCTCTCTCTTGGAAAAAACAAAGCTGGATGAGATTGCAAAGTTTGCAAACTTTACAGTCAAATCTGTCAGACTGGTGGATGGAACGCTGGTCGAGGAGGAAGTAAAAAAGCCTCAGATCAAGCTGAAATACAGATGAGGCGCATGACAAAAGCAGAACTGGGGCTTCTGCTGCTCTGCGTTCTGCCGGGGGAAACGCCGCCCCTGTCAGAGCATCGCTATGAAGAACTTCGTCAGATGGCCAAAGTCTTGGGGCCGGAAAATCCCGATCCGGAGACGGAACTGGATCAAAAAGAACTGCTTCATCTGGGCTGCACGGAGGAAGAAGCTGCACGGATTCTGTCCCGGCTGGAACGGGAGCGGGAACTGGCAATGTATTTAAAACATCTGGAAAAAAATCGTATCCAGCTTTTGACCTGTCTCAGTCCGGAATATCCCAATCGGCTCCGGGAAAAGCTGGGTGGCAAAGCGCCTCTGAAACTCTATTGTATGGGGAATGCTGCGCTGCTGTCGAAGCCCTGTATTTCTCTTGTCGGCTCCAGAAAGCTTCGAGCGCGCGGGAGATCCTTTTCCCGGCAGGCTGGAAGCGCCATTGCCGCCCAGGGCTTTGGCTATTGCTCCGGCGGTGCGGCCGGAGCGGATACTGTGGGATATCAGGCGGCGATCGCCAATGGCGGCTGCGCAGTACTCTTTCTGGCAGACAGTTTGTTGCGCCACCGGTATGACCGGCGGTATCTTTGTGCGCTGGAGCAGGATAGGCTGCTGCTGGTATCGGAGTTTGGAGCGGACCATAGCTTTACCGCGGCGGGAGCGCTGGCCCGCAATCGGCTGATCCATGCCATGGGGGAAAAGGTCCTGGTGGCGCAAACGGATTACACATCAGGCGGCACATGGAACGGGACGGTGGAAAATCTCAGGAGCCATTGGAGTCCGGTGTTTGTCAGTGATGGAGAACCGGAGGACCCGGGAACCAGGGGATTGTTGGAGCAGGGAGCCGAGCCGGTCTCGGTGCGTCAGCTGCAAAGGCTCGACTTGCTGTGTCCCCGGCAGATTGGAATGTTTGAATAAAACCTGCCGCAGAACGATTCGGTTCGTTCTGCGGTGCTTTTATACCGTTCCGGCATTGAAAATTACAATTGAAAAGCTGCGTGGTTTCCCTGTAAAGTTCTTATGGAAACTCAACCCCAGCATAATGGCTGACACTGTCGAAATTGGAAGAAATAAGCACAAGATATGGATTTTGTAGATATCATGACACTAAATGTTGTAAATTTGTTCTTGCATTCCACGGGCCGTGTGGTATAATATCCGCAGAGCGAGGAATATAACGCGCACACAGGCGCAAAACGCCTGTGTGCATAAAATTTTAATTCGCCGTGCTGCCGGAGACGACACAATGTGATACGCCAGAAAAGCGATTTTTCGGCAGTCTGTGCCGCAGGCTACCGAAATCCATCGTACTTTAGAAAAGTCGTATTTGAAATGAATGTAAAGCGATGACCGGAGGAAAGAGTATGCAAGTTGTAAAAAGAGATGGAACAATTGTAGCTTTTGACCGCAGTAAAATTATTGCCGCGATCTGCAAAGCCAATGCTTCTGTAGAGGAAGAGGAGCAGATCAGCCAGGCACAGATTGAGGAAATCACCCAGAGCATTGAGCGCCGCCATCGCAGCCGTCTGCTGGTGGAGGATATTCAGGATATGGTGGAGACAAAGCTGATGGAGCAGAATAAGTATGCGCTGGCTAAAAGCTATATCATCTATCGCTATACCAGAGCGCTGGTCCGGAAACAGAATACCACCGATAACAGCATTCTCAGCCTGCTTCATGGAACCAATAAGGAACTGGCGGAGGAGAACAGCAATAAAAATACCTCCATCGCTTCGACCCAGCGGGACTATATCGCAGGAGAGGTCTCCAGAGATCTGACCCGACGGATCCTGTTGCCGGAGCATATCTCCAAGGCCCACGACGAAGGCGTTTTGCATTTTCATGACGCGGACTATTTTATTCAGCCCATCTTTAACTGTTGTCTCATCAATATTGGGGATATGCTGGACAATGGCACCATGATAAACGGCAAGCTGATCGAATCCCCCAAGAGTTTTCAGGTGGCCTGTAATGTCATGACTCAGATCATCGCCAACGTGGCCTCAAACCAATACGGCGGGCAGAGTGTGGACGTCAGCCATTTGGGGAAATATCTGCGGAGAAGCTATGAAAAGTTCCGCAGAAATATCATGGCGGAATGCGAGGGAGAATATATCTCCGAGGGCCTGATCGAAAAGCTGACCCAGGAGCGGCTCAGGGAGGAACTGAAATCCGGCGTTCAGACGATCCAATACCAGATCAATACCCTGATGACCACCAACGGGCAGTCGCCCTTTGTGACACTGTTTTTGTATTTGAAAGAGGGCGATCCCTACATTGCGGAAAACGCCCTGATTATCGAGGAAATTCTGCGACAGCGGCTGGAGGGCATCAAAAACGCGTCCGGCGTTTACGTGACCCCTGCGTTTCCCAAGCTGGTATATGTTTTGGATGAAAACAACTGTCTCAAAGGTGGGAAATATGACTACATTACCCGCTTGGCAGTGAAATGTTCCGCCAAGCGGATGTACCCGGATTATATTTCCGCCAAAAAGATGAGGGAGAACTATGAGGGCAATGTGTTCGCCCCCATGGGCTGCCGCTCCTTTTTGGCGCCCTGGAAGGACGAAAATGGCGAATACAAATTTGAAGGGCGATTCAATCAGGGCGTGGTGTCCATTAATTTGCCTCAGATCGGCATTCTTTGCCAGGGAGACGAGGAAGCCTTTTGGAAATTGCTGGACGAGCGGCTGGAGTTGTGCTATGAAGCGCTGATGTGCCGTCACAATGCCCTGAAAGGAGTTATGAGCGACGTCAGTCCTGTTCATTGGCAATACGGCGCCATTGCCAGGCTTCCCAAAGGCGAGACCATTGACAAGTTTCTCTACGGCGGATATTCCACCATATCCCTGGGGTATATTGGCCTTTATGAGACCACGCTTCTGGTCAAGGGCGTCAGCCAGACGGATCCGGTGGGGGAGGAGTTTGCCGTACGGCTGATGAAGCACCTCCGCGCAGCATGTGACCGCTGGAAGGCGGAAACCAACATCGGCTTTGCCCTGTACGGCACGCCGGCGGAGTCTCTCTGCTATCGGTTTGCCCGAATCGATAAGGAGCGGTTTGGCACCATTCCCAATGTGACGGATAAGGGATATTATACCAACTCCTATCATGTGGATGTGCGCGAGGAGATTGATGCGTTTTCAAAATTCGATTTTGAGAGCCAGTTCCAGAAGATTTCCTCCGGCGGCGCAATCAGCTATGTGGAGATCCCCAATATGCGCCACAACCTGACGGCGCTGAGTCAGGTAGTCCAATACATCTATGACAATATCCAGTACGCGGAGTTCAACACCAAGAGCGATTATTGCCAGGAATGCGGCTTTGACGGAGAAATAATTATCAACGATGATTATGAGTGGGAGTGCCCCAACTGCGGCAATAAAGATCAGGCCAAAATGAATGTGACCCGCCGTACCTGCGGCTATCTGGGCGAAAATTTCTGGAATGAAGGAAAAACCAAGGAAATCAAGGCGAGAGTGATGCATCTGTGAATTATGCGACAATCAAATGGCGGGATATTGCCGACGGCCCAGGGATCCGGGTGGCGCTGTTCTGTTCCGGCTGCCGCCACCACTGTAAGGGCTGTTTTAACGCGGAGACATGGGATTTTTCCTATGGTGACCCCTATACGACGGAAGTGCAGCAGTCGATCCTGACGGGAATGGAGAAACACTACATTCGCGGTCTGACACTGCTGGGAGGCGAGCCATTTGAGCCGGAAAATCAGGAGCCGATCTTGGGACTGATCCGGGCGGTCAGGAAGAAATTTCCAGAAAAGTCCATCTGGTGCTATACCGGGTATACCCTGGAGACAGATATTCTGGCCGGGAAACTGGGGCCGAAGGAAATTACGCTGGCATTGCTGCAGGGATTGGACGTGTTGGTGGACGGAGAGTTCCATGAAGAAGAAAAGAATCCTGATCTACGGTTTCGCGGCTCTGCCAATCAGCGCGTCATTGATGTCAGAAAGACGCTGGCGAAGGGAACGACTGTGCTATGGGACGGGGAGGAGGAACCATGAAATTTCAAAAGCTGAGAAGCGACGCGAAAGTTCCGACTTACGGTTCCGCAGAAGCGGCTGGAGCGGATCTCTATGTCTGCTCTGCGCAGCCCATCACTGTGAAGCCGGGGGAATCGGTCAAAATGCCTACGGGCATTGCGGTGGCGATTCCCAAGGGCCATGTGGGTCTGATTTTTGCTCGCAGCAGCATGGGCATCAAACGTGGTCTTGTCCCGACCAATATGGTGGGGGTCATCGATTCGGACTATCGGGGGGAGGTTTGTGTATTTCTCCGCAACCAGTCCAGAGAGACACAGACCGTTGCGCCCTATGAGCGTGTTGCGCAAATGGCTGTTATGCCGGTCATACAGGTCAGCTATGAGGAAGCGGACAACCTGGACGAGACAGACCGGGGGACCGGAGGCTTTGGTTCTACCGGGAGGTTTTAAGATGCGGAAGAAACTTTATCTCCTGCTGGTCATCCTGCCGATCCTGTTCGCGGTCTTTGGCTGGCTGTCGCTGCTGATTGGCGGGAGAATGTCCTATCTGCCCTTCGGCGCACCCCCGAGTCTGATTCTGATCGGACTGATGGCGTCGGCGGTGAGTCTGTGGCTCTGTATTCTGCTTTGCATCCTCTTCTATGGACTGCTGATTCTTTCGCTGATTTTTCTGAGAACGGAGCGGCAATGGGCGCTGGTGACAGTAACATTGATCTTTTGCCTGGATATGGCGGCTTCCGTAGTCCTGACAGTCATTTCCTGGCTGTTTCTTATCGCCGTGGTTCTGGATGCGGGATGGATCGGATTGATGTGGGTTAGCGCCTATCTTGGGAAACGATCCCGATGAAGGAAGTATTTTTCGCCTACTGTAAAGCGCTGGGACGAGATGACGTGCCGGCGCTTTTTTTGCAGGGAAATTCATAGGATGTTCATGGAAATCTGAAAAACTTTTGTTATAATATCCGCAGAGCGGATATCTATGCGCATACCTATGCGGCGTCGCGACGGTTTGCATTTCAATTCGCCGTGCCATCGGAGACGGCACATGGCGATATAACGCAGCTGCAAGTATCGATGTTTAATTAAATATCATAAAACTCGATAAACTCTAGTTTTTATTGCGTGAATCGCGTCGGAATTAATAAGACGGTGCGGCGAGGAACGCCGCCATCAATGCGCAGCGCACAGATTTCAATGAAAGCATCTTTTGAAAATACTATTTGATGTAAACCATACGTGCTGTGCCGGTGGGCCAATATGACGGCGCAGAGTTATTTTGATGGAAATATAAAAAGCAGGAGCTGTTCATTATGTCAACCAGTCGCAAATTTCAACGTATTGGAGCGATTTTATTTTTTTTCCTGTTAGCCTTTGCACTGACAAGAGCCGATGATTTTCTAAAGCAGGAGGAATGGGGCCGTACGATGTTTTTCGCTGCGGTCGCTGCCAGCGCTCTGGTCTTTCCCGCGGTAGCGATCCGATGGGAGAAGGACTGGGTGCGCATCTTTTTGATGCTCCTGCTTCTGCTGGCAGCCCCTATGGTCATGATGGTGGCGGTGGAGCGGTTAAACGGTCATTTTATCACGGAATTTTTGATCCCCAGAGAAGATATCTGGGAAAATTATGTGGTTTATCTGCTGCTTTATCTTCTTGCCTTTGGGCTGAGCGGCAGTATTCGCATTTCTGTAATGACAGTCAGTCCCATTCTGCTGATCTTCGGCATTGCCAATATGTATGTCAAGGATTTTAAAGGCAGTCCGCTTGTGCCCATGGATCTCGCTTCCATTCGGACAGCGGGCAACGTGGCGGCAGGGTATACCTATGAGGTGGGCTTTGAAATAGCCTTTGCACTGTGTCTGACGGTCATGCTGATGGCATTCAGCTGCCGGCTTTCCATGCCAAAACGGAAAAAACCGGGCCAAATTGCGCTCCGACTGCTGAGCCTTTTGATCGTAGGCGGGTTTGCCTATACGTTTTATTATACAGACACCATTGCGGATTACGGATTAAAGCCAGATTTTTTCAACCAGACCCGAGGCTATAAAAACCACGGGGCGGTACTGAGTTTTACCCTGAATACGAAATATCTCTGGCTGAACGAACCCGGCGGATATGACGCAGGAAAAATCGCGGAGATTGTGCAAAAAGGCGGCGCGGATGCGCCGGGGATTTTGGAAACTGCGTTGATTCGTCAGGGAATGGATCCGGCGGAAGCGGCGAAACAGGCGTCGGTGGAGACTGCCGCGGACCAGGGGCAGACTCCGAACCTGATCGTCATTATGAATGAAAGCTTCTCCGATCTCAGCGTGGTAGGGGACTTTGAAACCAATGAGGACTATATGCCGTTTATCAACAGCCTGCGGGATGAGACCATTCAGGGAAACGTCTATGTTTCCACCATCGGAACGGGCACATCCAACACGGAATTTGAATTTTTGACCGGCGACACCATGGCCTTTCTCCCGGCGGGCAGCAATGCCTACCAACTCTATATCAAGGGCCGGCAGCCGGGGTTGGTTTCTACCCTGCAAAGTCAGGGCTATTCCGCCATTGCCTTTCATCCCTATTTTGAATCCAGCTGGAATCGGCCGACGGTCTACGAATACATGGGCTTCGAGGATTTTATCACCGTGGAGGATATGTTTGGGCAGGAATTGGTGGACAGATACGTATCCTCCGGATATAACTCCAAACTCTATGAACGGTTGCTGCAACAAAAATTCCCCGGAGAGAAAATACTGCTGCGCCGGTTTGTCTCCGATGAATATGACTTTTTAAAGATCCGGGAGATGTATGAAAATAAGGGGGACAAACCGCTGTTCCTGTTCAATGTGACCATGCAGTCCCATTCCAGCTATGACCAGAGTTATGACAATTTTCAGGAGGAGATCCGCTTGACCTCCACCTCCGGAACGTATCCCAAGACGGACCAGTATTTGTCTCTGGTCAAAAAGACCGACGAGGCCCTGGAGGAGCTGCTTGCCTATTTCGAAACAGTGGAGGAACCCACCATTGTTCTGATGTTCGGCGACCATCAGCCATTTATAGAGGACAGCTTTTATGGAGAGGTGATGGGCCAGCGGGTCAGTGAAATGGACGATGAGACCCAGCAGAAGCGATATATCACCCGGTTCATTCTCTGGGCCAACTATGAAATCCCCACCGGCTGGATCGACGAGATCAGCATGAATTATCTCGGCACACTGTTGATGCAAGTCGCCGGGGTGGAAATGCCCCAATATAATCAGTATCTGGCGAACCTCTATACGAAGCTGCCGGTAATCACTTCCATGGGCTGCCGGGACGCGAAGGGGAGCTTCTTTCAGGCAGACGAGCAAAATGATATCATGGAAACTGTTTCGGACTACCGAAGGGTGCAGTATAACAATCTGGCGGATCTGAAGGGCCGCATCGACAGTATGTTTTATCTGACTGCTTCGGCAGATTAGCCCGGAAAGGACGTTTTATGAAGTACGATACGATTTTGGCGCAGTTAAAGGAACATCAGGACGAAACTTATCGGAAATTCAACGAAGGATTGATCCCCGGCGCAGAGGGGACGTCTTTGGGCGTGCGGATACCGGTATTGCGGCAGATTGCAAAAGAAATTTTCAAAGAGGACTGGCGGGGTTTTTTACAACAGTCTCAGGGAGAAAAACTCTATGAGATCGTCATGCTTCGTGGATTGGTCATCGCAGGCGCAAAATGTGATTTTTCGGAAAAGCTCCGATTGTTTGACGGCTTTGTTCCTGAAATACAGAACTGGTCGGTTTGCGACTGCGTTTGCAGCAGTATGAAGGACGTAAAAATGCATTTGGATGAAACATGGAATTTCCTAACGCCCTATGGACAAAGCCGGGAGGAATTCCCACTGCGGGTTTATATCATTTTGCTGATGGATTATTTTTTGGTCGACGCGTATATCGACCCGGTGCTGGATATCCTGTTTACCATTTCCCAAGAAACCTACTATGTCAAAATGGCCCAGGCCTGGGCCATTGCCACGGCCATGGCGAAGTACCGGGATCGAGTACTGCCCCGGTTGGAAACAAAGACCCTTTCTGCCTGGGTGCAAAACAAGACCATCCAGAAATGCCGGGAGAGTTTCCGCATCAGCGATGCGGATAAGGCGTATTTGCAGTCTTTGAAGAAATCATTTTAAAGCGTTTCGTTTTTGTGTGTACCGAAATAGAACAGTGGCCGGACTCGGCAGGGAGAAGCAAACCATAGGCAGGTTTCCGAAACGGAGGGGTTTCCAAAGGGGGCGTCTTTGTAAAAAGCCCCCTTTGGTTGTTTTTTCCCCTTTTCTGTCAACACAGAAAAGGGACCGCCGGAGGTAATGGTTGCGTCCGATTGAGTTTTATGCTAAAATAAATTCGGAAAGGGGAATTCTATGAGATTTGATTGTTTGGACCTTACCCCAATGTCAGAATCAGATATTCCGGCGCTTGTGCCAATTAGTAAAACTGGAGGGAAATAACGATGGACTATACATACAAGACAAAGGGCGTCTGTTCCCGGCAGATTCATTTCTCCGTTGAGGACGGAAAGGTGAAAAACGTCCATTTTGACGGCGGCTGCAATGGAAACGGCAAAGGCATTTCCGCGCTGCTGGAGGGCATGGATGTGCACGATGCAATCTCCCGCATGAAAGGAATACAATGCGGCATGAAGGGGACATCCTGTCCCGACCAGCTGGCAAATGCGCTGTCAGAGGCCATTGGAGAATAATTTGCGTCAAAAGCGGAAATACTTCCCATATCCAATAATATGGGAGGTATTTTTATGGAACTCAAGGGTTCAAAGACGGAACTGAATTTGATGGAAGCCTTTGCGGCGGAGTCTCAGGCCAGAAATAACTATACATTTTACGCTGGAATCGCCAAAAAGGACGGTTATGAGCAGATTGCTGCGATTTTTCAGGAGACAGCGGAAAATGAAAAGGAACACGCGGAGATCTGGTACAAGCTTCTAAACGGCGGCGATTTCCAGACCACGCAGCAGAATCTTGCTTCAGCGGCGGAGGCCGAGGAGTATGAACACCGGGATATGTACCCGGAGTATGCAAGGGTGGCAGAGGAAGAGGGCTTTTCTGAAATTGCCGTACTCTTTGAGCGGGTGGCGGAAATCGAAAAAAGCCATGAAGAGCGGTTCCGTAAACTTTGCGCCAATATGAAAGACGGGCTGGTCTTTTCCAAAAACGGAGACGCTATCTGGCAGTGCCGAAGCTGCGGTCATATCTGCTTCGGCAAGTCCGCTCCAGTGGTCTGCCCGGTTTGCGGCCATAAGCAGTCTTATTTCCAGATGAAAGCGGAAAATTACTAAAAAACGCCCACCTACCCGGATGTACGGATGGGTGGGCGTTTGATTATTATGCCAAATCGTTGGATGGAATGCCGATAGATTTAACCAGTGAAATAAAATCCTGCATAGCGGAGGTAATGTATTTGTCCTTGTGCCAGGTCAATGCCATGCGGCGATGAAAGTCAATGCCGGAGACACGGAGCGCTGAGACCTCTCCGCGTTCCAGCGCAGCGCGGGCCAGTTCAAAGGGAAGGATGGCGATCCCCTCCCGGTGGCGGGCCGCATCCAACAGCACCAGGGAACTGGCGGACTCCCACCGGGGCTTGACACAATAGCCCAAAGCCTGCATCTGTGCATCAAACTGATCCCGCACCCCGGCGCCTTTTTCCCGCAGTAGAAGGGGTTGGCACACCAGATCCTCCACGCAGATCGTCTCCTGGATGAGCAGAGGATTTTCCGGGGAGGTAACGGCCACCAGCTGATCCTCCGCGAATACCTCCTGGATGAGGTCCTCTTCATAGACGCTTTCCTCCATAACAGCCAGATCCAGCTGCGCAGTTCGGAGTAGCTGCTTTAGTTCGCTGCCCTTGAAGACCTGCACATGAACCTGCATGGAAGGGTGTTGAAGACGGAACGCATTGAGCCAGGGAAAAGCAAGCATACCTGCGGTAAAAAACAGGCCAAGATTCAGCGTCTGGTTTAAATCCTCCGCCTGCATGACGGCTTCTATTTCATCAAACATTCCAAGCAGTTTTCCGGCATATTGGAACAGATGGTCTCCGGCGGCGGTGGGATACAGTCTTCGATAAAGGCGCTCGAATAGCATGGTGTGATAGTGAGCCTCCAATTCCCGTATAGCCTGGGAGACAGAGGGCTGCGTCATATAGAGTTTTTTTGCAGCGGCGGTCATACTCCCAGTGGTATAGACCTCGGAGAAGATCTTCAAATGACGTTTCGTCATAAAATCACCTTCATAATGAAATACTTATTACTTTTATTGTTATTTCATTATAGCACAAAAAAAGAAAATGTGCAAGGAGTGTAAAATGGCACTATTTCATATTGACAAAGTGGGAATAGCGTCGTATAATACTGACAATTCATTCGGAAAGGGGAAGCACAATGAAAATTGCAGTTCGTAACGTCATGTGCCGGTGCGAAATGTGCATGGATTCCATGCGCATGTTTTTCTGCGCTGATTTTCATATGCTTCCTGTTGAAATTTGAGACTCCGAATCATTGCTGCAGAAAATTTGCGGGAAGCGCCTGGCTTCTCGCTTTTTGTTAGGAGGAATGATTATGAGCACAAAACTTCGATATACCGGATGGAGCGAGCGAATGTATGATCTATACAAGTCCAGAAAAAATTATTATGATGTAAAGGAGTTCAAAACAATGAAACACACAAAAATTTTAGCGCTGCTGCTGGCAGTTACCGCCCTGTTTGCGCTGACAGCCTGCGGCGCCGGCGCGGAAAGCGCTGCAAGCAGCGCAAATTCTTCTGCAGGTTCTGTTCCGGCTTCGGGGACTCTTCAGATCGCTGTTCCAAATGATACTACCAACGAAGCCCGCGCACTGCTCCTGCTGGAGGATCTGGGCTATATCAAACTCAAAGACGGCGCCGGCATCACCGCAACGAAGGCAGATGTGGAGGAGAATCCCCTTGGAATCGAATTCGTGGAAGCGGAAGCGGCGCAGCTTCCGAACATTTTGCAGGATGTGGATTATGCCATTATCAATTCCAACTATGCCATTGCGGCAAATATTGACCCGATGACTGAGGCGTTGGCAATGGAAGGTTCCGCTTCCGCCTATTCGAATATTCTTGCCGTAAAAGAAGGCAATGAGGGAAGCGATAAGACCAAGGCGCTGGTTGCTGCGTTGACCAGCCAGAAGGTTGCAGATTACATCACGGAAACCTATCAAGGATCTGTGGTCAGCGTTGTGGAGACGCCTACCGATGGCTTTGACGATTCTGTGGATTACGATGCGCTGAAGGGCAAAACCATTTCTGTTGCCGCGTCTCCTGCTCCTCATGCTGAAATCCTCAAGATTGCGCAGGAGATTCTGGCGGAGAAGGAAATTACGCTGGATATTCAGGAATATCAGGACTATGTAGTCCCCAACACCGTGGTGGATACCGGCGAGGTGGATGCGAACTACTTCCAGCATTTGCCCTATTTGGAGGACTTCAATCAGGAGAACGGTACACATATTGCCTCGGTTGCCGCCATCCATGTGGAGCCTATGGGACTCTACGGCGGAAAGCAGACTACGCTGGACGCACTTTCGAAATAATTAGATCGTTTCAGCCAGGCGGACGAAATTGCCGCTTGGCTGAAACTGTTGTAAGGACGAAACCAATTATGATTGAGATTAAAAATTTATGTAAGACTTTTTCTGTTTCCGGCGGAACGGTGGAGGCCCTGAAGGACATCAACCTGTCCATTAAAAACGGAGATATTTATGGGATCATTGGTATGAGCGGGGCGGGGAAGAGTACATTGGTCCGCTGTATCAATATGCTTGAACGGCCCACCTCCGGCACGGTTGTCATCGACGGTCAGGACATGAGCACCCTGAGCGCGGCGGAACTTCGTAAGGCCCGTCGGGATATTACGATGATTTTCCAGAACTTTAATTTGCTGATGCAGCGAAATTGTCTGAAAAACGTCTGTTTCCCTTTGGAACTTTCCGGCGTCAAAAAATCAAAAGCAAGGGGAAAAGCCATGGAGTTGCTGGAATTGGTCGGACTACCGGATAAGGCGAAGAACTATCCGGCGCAGCTTTCCGGCGGACAGCAGCAGCGCGTGGCGATTGCCCGGGCAATCGCCACCAATCCAAAAGTACTGCTCTGCGATGAGGCAACTTCAGCGCTGGACCCCAATACCACGCACTCCATCCTGCGGCTAATCCGGGACATCAATCAAAAGCTGGGCATTACCTGTATCGTTATCACCCACCAGATGAGCGTGGTAGAGGAGATCTGCAATCACGTTGCAATTCTGGACAACGGCGGTGTGGCGGAAGAGGGACCTGTCAGTACGGTCTTTTCCAGTCCCAAATCAGAAGCCGCCCGCAAACTGGTGTTCCCCAGCGGCGTGGACGATATGGTGTCCAATCCCGGAAAGGAAAGGCGCATTCGTGTGATTTTTGCCGGCGCCCAGGCAGCGGGGACGCCGTTGATCGCAACCATGGCCAGTGAAAAACATATTTTGGTCAATATCCTCTCCGCCAGCACCCGCAGCATTGAAGATCGGGCCTATGGCAGTATGTTGCTGGGTGTGCCCGGAGATGCACAGACGGTAAAAGAGACCGTCGACTATCTCACCAGCGTCCCCAATGTGATTGTAGAGGAGGTCTAGCGATGTTTGACAAGCTTTTTGCGGCGGAGTCCGTGCAGCAGGCCGTTTCTGTCATTCAGACAGAGATCCCCTTTGCCATTTGGGAAACCTTTTATGTGACGGTCATTTCTACAGCGCTGGCGGTGGTCATTGGACTGCCGTTGGGCGTTTTGCTGGTGGCGGGGGATCGGGGCGGCGTCATGCCGCTGCCTCGATGGCTGATGCAGATTCTCAATGTTCTGATCAATCTGCTGCGATCCATTCCGTTTCTGATTTTGATGATTATGGTGTTTCCTCTGTCCCGGCTGATCGTGGGAACGACAGTGGGCACGGTTGCGACCATCGTTCCTCTTGTGGTGGCGGCGTTTCCCTTTGTAGCCCGGCTGGCGGAAACCAGCCTGCGGGAGGTCAGTCCCAATATCATAGAAGCGGCCCAGAGTATGGGAGCCACGCCCATTCAGATCATCATAAAGGTGATGATCCCGGAGAGCGTTCCCTCGTTAATCTCCAATCTGACCACGGCCATTACCACTATTTTGGGCTATAGCGCCATGAGTGGTATCATCGGCGGCGGCGGATTGGGAAAAATTGCCATCAACTATGGCTATTACCGGTATAAATATCTGGTGATGCTGGTGGCAGTGATTTTGCTGATCGTGCTGGTGCAGATCTTCCAGACGATTGGTACGCGGCTGACCATTCATACAGACCGGCGATTGAAGCGGTAAGACATACGGCGTACCACAGCAATGCGGTACGCCGTTTTTCAGTTTTTTTTGAAAAAAGTATTGACACTCCATCTACTGGACAATGTATATTGGGAACAGGAGGTGATCGTATGCAGATCAAGGAAGTATCGAATTTGACCGGTTTGCCCAGCAAGACCATCCGCTTTTATGAGGAACGGGGCTTATTCACACCCCGGGCGGAGCGGCGGAACGGCAGGCTTTTTCGAGACTATAGCCAAAAGGATGTGGAGGATTTGAAGCGCGTTGCGTTTCTGCGCCGTTATCAGCTTTCCATTGAGCAGATTTTGGAGTTGCAAAAGCATCCGGAACGCACCGCTGAGATCTTTTCCGAATACCGGGAAGCGTTCCTGCGCCGCACGGAATTTTCAGAGGACATTGCTCAGCGCATTCGTCAGATCGACTTGGAAACGCTCAAAAATCCACAAGACCTGATCGAAGCGCTGGGGGAAACGGAGTCAGCGGGGCCGGACTATGAGGTGTTCCTGAACTTCGGCCAATTTAACATGGAGCAGCCGGAGGAACGAATATTGGCTGTTGCTGACTGGAAAAAGAAGCATCCGGAACGGCGCTTTTTGATTTGGCTGCTACCCACGCTGGTACTGCTTTTGGGGCTGATTGTCCTTACTCTGGGAACGGCTTGCAGCATCCGGAAGGAAGCCCTCAACACTTTTTATGCCGATGCTGCGAATCTTCGCCGGATATACGGGGGCAGTGATGGAATCAACATGAACGCGGCGTATCTGTATCAAAGCCTGGACCGGAATATTTCCTCGGAACAGGAAGCCTTTTGTGTGTATCAGCATGATGGAGATGTGCTTTTTGAACGGGAGCCGGCTGTTGCTGTAATGTATGAGGGACAATGGTATCTGGCGCTGCCGGAGGATACGGTGGATGAGAAAACGCTCAAATCCTTTTTCCACTACTATCCTGTGACGGCCGGCCGGACCTCTTACACGCCGGTGTATTTTTCAGGGGAGTTTCAGGGAGATTTTATTACGCTGGAAGCACTGGGCTATGGAGAGCCGGAGGAAATCGCCTGGGGCGAGGAGATACTGCGGGACAAAACCGGGAGCATATCCATTTACAGAGGTGTTTCCAAAAAACTGCGGAAGGACATGAAAAACTCGGACGCTTTTGCGGAGGATCAAATTTTACCGGGACTGTTCCGATCTACCATGCGGGTCACTTTTTCCGTCAAGACCCAGGGGGAGACCTGCCGGATCCGGCTCTATGGGCGGGAATTCCCACTTTGGGAAGCAGTCAAATCCCTGCTGTCTTTCTATCTGGCGGCGTTTATTCTCTGGGGATTTCTGATGGGTCTGTATCAAATCAGAGGAAACAAATACAAATTGCAAATCGCCGGAGAAAATTATCTGGGATAATAGACACGGGAGTGTGAAAAAAGTCCCTGCGTCTAAAAAATTACAAAAAGTTATGTGGAATCGAATTATGTCGGATTCCACATAATTTTTTATGAATCATTATTCGGGCGAACGGACTTTTTCGCATCCTCTTGTATGTTATTCTTATTTTATGTATTTCAATATGCCGCCGGAGGGAAGTAAACCGTTCTTGCCCGTTCCCCTGACGGAAATGGTAACGCCTGCGGCGGCGTCCAGTCCTTCGGCGCTGCCGATCAGCGTAATTTCTGAGTCCTTTGTGGCGGTAAAGGTGCTGCCTCCGGTCAGGGAAAGCTGCGGGTAGCCGAGAATTCCGCCGGTGATGGACGAATGAACTGAATTCAGGCAGGTTTTCCGCTCCGAATCAAGGCACTTAAAATCTCCGGACAATGTCATCTGTTCCATGCAGACCTGAACGCCGTATTCGTCAGGCCCATGAGTTCTGGTTTGATAGTAAAATTCATCATCGGACAGCATGGTCTCCAGAATCACACCCTCCGAAGCGGTGAGTGTACAGCGCTTCAAATAGATATCCACATTGGTGGACTTGCAGCGGAACATGGGGCCTACGGAAGTTAGATCACAGTTCTCCATGCGGATGGTGCCGATGTTCTCCAGATCATGCATCCCGCCGTGGACCAGGAATCCGTAGCCCTTGCAGCTGCCGCTGACATCGTGAAAGCGCACAGAGGAATTGCCGTCCTGAATGCCAAATACATTGCCGGAGGAGATCGTGCAGCGATTGAGGGCTACATGGCAGCCATTATCCGCGTAAATACAATAGCCGTTGCCGCCCATGTCGATGGTGGAATCGTTTGCTTCCATATAGACATATCCGCCGGAGGAGTCTGTGGAAAGCGCAGCCCAAGCTTCGCCGTAAATTTTACAGTGGTAAAAATAACTTTCCGAGTTGTCCATGGACAGGTGGGTCCTGCAGTTGCCGCCAAGACCCAACGGGGCGGGTGGCTCCATCATGCCGGGGCCGATGACCGGTACATACCCCTCCGGCAGCGGGCCGCCATAGGTGGCGAGTTCCGCGTC
>CAZGOQ010000003.1:49069-56227 GCA_964527315.1 uncultured Oscillospiraceae bacterium
TCCTTCAGCCAGACGGCGGCTTCTGTCTGCTCCGGGCGGGCAAAGGAAGGCCGGTTGTTTTTCGCCAAAGGATTCCGGCCGCAGATAAATTTTGTTGCATCATTGAGATTGGACATGGAAAAGCCCCTTTCTGCTTCATTTTCTGTATCGTAGCAAATCAAATTTGTTTCGTCAATGAAAAACGGAGAATTGAGAGGTCAGATTAATATTTGATAGCGGTTAGATGGAAATTGAGATCATTTTTTCTTGACCTGCTTTTCCAGTTGCTTTATAATGAAAAGAAAATGCCAGAGAAAGGAAGAAGCTATATGCTGCTGTCATGCCCGGAATGCAAAAAGCAGGTGTCCGATCAGGCCAAGGCTTGCCCCAACTGCGGCTATCCTGTGGAGGAAATGTTAAAGAAAACGCGGATCTTTGAATATGACCCGGAAACGATGACGGGAAAAACGCCGGAGGATGATCGGGCCATTGCGGTGGCAATGGATCTTTACGGTGACCTGCTGGCGTCCGGAGACGGACGGGTCTGGAATTCCGGCGGCCAGGTGGTGGCCTGGTTCCAATACAAATAAGGAACATTTGTTATGACGAATTTGATTGATCGCATTTTGACCAGGGTGCAGAAACCGGCCCGGTATACCGGCGGCGAGTATGGCGAGATCATTAAGGACAAAGACGCCGTGGAACTGCGGGTGGCGTTTTGCTTTCCGGACACCTATGAGATTGGGATGTCCAATATTGGAATGCGGATTTTATATGGCATTATGAACCATATGGAGGGCGTCTGGTGTGAGCGGATGTTCGCCCCTTGGGGAGACATGGAAGCGGAAATGCGTGCCCACGATCTGCCCCTCTGGGCGCTGGAAAGTCACGACCCCATGGAAGCCTTTGATCTGATCGCCTTTTCTATCGGCTATGAAATGGCCTATTCCAACGTGCTCAATATGCTGGAGCTGGGGCATATCCCCCTAAAAGCAAAGGACAGGGGAGAGGGCCTTGACCATATGGTATTTGCCGGCGGTACCAGTATGTACAATGCCGAACCCATGGCGGATTTTCTCGACTTCTGCGTAGAGGGCGAAGGAGAGGACATGAACGTGGAGGTGCTGGAATGCTACCGCAGCGCAAAGCGCCGACAGCTTTCCCGCCGGGAATTTCTGCTGGAGGCTGCAAAAATTCCCGGTGTCTACGTTCCATCTCTTTACCGGCATACATACAATGAGGATGGAACCATTCGGGAGATCATCCCGCTGGAGGGCGCGCCGAAAACCGTTACAAAACGGATCGTACAGGATATGGATGGGGCCTATTATCCCACCAAAACCATCATTCCCTCCACACAGATCGTCCATGACCGGACGGTGCTGGAACTGTTTCGCGGCTGTATCCGGGGCTGCCGGTTCTGTCAGGCCGGTTTCTGTTACCGACCCGTTCGGCCCAAAAGCCCGGAAACCCTGTATGCCCAGGCGGTGGAGGCGCTGAATTTCTCCGGCTATGACGAAATGACCCTTTCCTCCCTGTCTACCTCGGACTATAAGAAGCTGGGAGAATTTGCCGACCGGATGCTGGACTATTGTATCCCCAGAGGAATCAATCTGAGTCTGCCCTCCCTGCGGGCGGATAACTTCTCTGTGGAATTGATGCAGAAGGTGCAAAAGGTGCGGAAAAGCGGCCTGACCTTTGCCCCGGAAGCGGGGACTCAGCGGCTGAGAGACGCCATCAATAAAAATGTCACCGAAGAGGATATTCTCCGCTCCTGCGCCACCGCCTTTGCCGGTGGCTGGAGCAAGGTGAAGCTTTATTTTATGCTGGGTCTGCCCACGGAGACCGATGAGGACGTTGTGGGCATTGCGGATCTGTGTTATAAGGTTTGGCAGGCATGGCGGGAGCATACGCCCAACAAGCAACGCGGCGTAACCATTACAATATCTACTGCGTTTTTTGTTCCGAAAAATGGGACGCCGTTCCAGTGGGAGGCGCAGATCACGCCGGAGGAGTATCTGCGCCGGTGCCAACTGCTGAAATCCAATCTCAAGGGGCGGAGTTTTCAATATCATTATCATCCCTCGGACCTTAGTATGCTGGAGGCGGCTCTCTGCCGGGGAGACAGGAAACTCTGCGATGTGATTTTGCGTGCCCATGAACTGGGCTGCAAAATGGACGGATGGACAGACTATTTTTCCATGGAAAAATGGATGCAGGCCTTTGCCGACTGCGGCGTAGACCCCAGGTGGTATGCCCAAAGGGAGCGGAATGCGAACGAGATCTTCCCATGGGAGACGGTTTCCATTGGAATTCCAAAGCGGTTCTTCTGGAAGGAACGTCAGGCGGCTTATCGGTCGGAGATTACTCCGGACTGCCGGAAGCAATGCACCGGCTGCGGGGCAAACCTCTTATATCCGGGAGGAATCTGTGATGAATAGACTGCTGTTTGAAAAGACGGGAAAAGCGATCTACATTTCCCATCTGGATACCATGGCGCTCTTCCCACGGATTTTTCTCCGGGCGGGGTTACGGGTGAAATTCACACAGGGCATGAGTCCTCATGCCTATGTTTCCATTGCGCTGCCTCTTTCTGTTGGAGTCAGCAGCCAATGCGAAATTTTGGATTTTACGCTGGAGAATACGGATGTACCGCTGGAAACGCTGCCAGAACGCTTGAATCCGTTGTGTCCCGCCGGAATCCGCATTTTGCAGGCTTATAACAGCCCAAGAAAGATCAAGGAATTAAAATGGCTCCACTGTCGGCTCGCGCTGGAATACGACAACGGCATTCCGAAGGGCGCCGCAGATGCGATCTGTGGTCTGTTTGATTGGGAGAGCATTTGGGTGGAGAAAAAAACGAAAAAGGGGATCAAAGAGACAGATATCCGGCCGATGATCGGTGCCACAGACATTTGCCGGGTTTCTGATCAGGAATTGGCGCTGAGCGCCAGAATCGCGGCCCAGGAGCCGTCTTTGAATCCGCAGCTTCTGGTGCAGGCCATCAACCGCTATCTGCCCCATCTGACGCCGAATTTTTCCAAGGCCCATCGGGTCGAGATTTTTGATGAAAACGGCCAGGTGTTTCGGTAATACTGCATCTTTTCATGCGCTCTTTCGAAAAGTTTTATTTCATTTTAGGCTTTCTTTCTAAAATACTCCTGTACGCAGGAGATCACAAAAAAAGAAGCCGGCGGATTCCTACTTTTTCGCACACTTCATGACTTCTTCACATTTTTGTGATATCCTTTTCACATTTTTGTGATATCCTTTTCTTACTCTTTTACACAGGAGTGATTTCATTTGAAAGGCATTATCTCCTCCTTTCAGCGCTATGAGGTAAAGTATTTTCTGACGCCGGAGCAGCTGCAAGGCCTGCGGCCAATTTTGGAGGAACACTTTACCGTTGATGAATATGGAAAACATACCATCTGCAATCTCTATTATGATACGGACAATTTTGAAGTCATCCGGGATTCCATTGATAAGCCCATCTATAAAGAAAAGCTGAGACTCCGGTCTTATGGGGTACCCGACCAGGAGACAGGGCAGGTATTCCTGGAGCTGAAAAAGAAATACGATCATGTGGTCTATAAACGCCGCATTGCCGCGCCGCTGCCCCAGGTGCTGGATTTTATCCGGGGCGGGCCGACGCCGGAGGGCACTGACCCGCAGATCGACCGGGAGATTCGTCATTTTATCGACCTCCACCATCCGGTTCCCAGGGTCTATATCAGTTATGACCGTGTGGCAATGTTCGGCAAAGACGATCCGGAGTTCCGCATCACATTGGACCGAAATCTCAGGTGGAGAGATACGGATTTGGATCTGTGTCTGGGGGTTTATGGGCAGTACATCCTTCCGGAAGAAATGACATTGATGGAGATCAAGGTGCCCGGCGCGATGCCTCTGTGGCTTGCACAGGCGCTGAGTGAAAGAGGCATCTTCAATGCTTCTTTCTCCAAAGTCGGTTCTTGCTATTCTCATTTTATTCTGCCGAAAATCTTTTCAAAGGTTGTGTCAAACTATGTTTAATTCTCTCATATCCAGTGGCCTGACGGCCCAGAGTTTCCTGATCTGTACCGGCGTCTCTCTGCTTCTTGGACTGTTGACAGCCCTGTGCTTTTCCATCAAGTCCAGCTTTTCCAAAAGCTTTTGCCTGACGGTAGCAATCCTTCCATCCATTGTGCAGGTGATCATCATGATGGTCTCCGGCAGTGTGGGCGCCGGCGTCGCCGTAGCGGGCACCTTTTCTCTGGTGCGCTTTCGCTCTGAGGCGGGCACAGCCCGGCAGATCGGCGCGATCTTTCTTGCGGTGGCCATCGGCATCATCATGGGCATGGGCTATGCTGTGCTGGCGGCGGCGTTTTTCCTGGTGGTTACGCTGTTCTTTATTTTACTGACCGTTTTGCCCTTTGGAGAGGATCATGGGGGGCATAGGGATCTCCGCATTACCATTCCGGAGAATCTGGACTATGAGGGCGTATTTGACGACCTCTTTGACCGGTATACCAGATCCCACAGCCTTCAGCGGGTCCGCACCACCAATATGGGAACTCTGTATGAGATCCGCTATACCATTGTCATGAAGGACGAGACGAAGATCCAGGAATTTTTAGACGAGATCCGCACCAGGAACGGCAATCTCACCATCGTTTGCGGACGGGTGGGAACGGAGAGCAGCCTGTAAAAATTTCAAAAATGTTTTACGGTAGATGATTGACAATAAAAAAGAAATTGCATATAATACAAATGAACGGACGCGACGTCCAGTCGGTGAAGCAATCGCTGTGTCAAGCAGTGCTTGTGGAGACACTTCTTCGGGTTGCGTGTTTTCCTCGACTTGACTAGATAATATCGAAAAATAAAAACACATTAAAACCGCCCCAAGCTATGGGGCGGTTTTTGTGCAATCGGATGTGGAAGTGAAAAAATGGGAGAAGTTCAAAATGCTGTACAGGAATATAAAGAACTTATCAAAAATGAATATGAAATTAAAATATGCGATAAAGATTATCCCGAAAAGAATTCTGTTTTTGTACTTGCGCCCAAGCCGGAACACTTTCACCATCTGGCTGGTTTTCAACATTTAACAGATCTGCAGGGAATATGGAATCCGAGGGAATCTAAATCACGATTTTACCGCAGGTTGGAACGAGGTGACGTGGATGAAGCATATATTATGTCCAGTGTATTTTACTATAAGATTGCAGAGAGAATTAGGAACTTCTCCTATTTGAAAGAGATTCTTGCACCAGGTAAAGGTAAAATCATAGTAGATTTTAATCGCTCACTTGCAGACTCTGATATTGAAGCAAGATATTTCCTGTTTAAGCGAGAGGGAAATCCAATGTACGGAGATGTAATATATTATAACCTGTTTATCGGATATGACGAAGAGAAAACAGGCTATTATTCTGCGACCTATATTGTTGAAAAATCCACATTGTATATTCGAAATCAGATGCCGCTTAATTGTGAAATCAAAGTCGTACATAGTTCAGAAAATAAGAAATAGGGGAGGAAGCACTTACTTTGTTGTTTCCATTTCGGGAAGAATTTGATATGCTTGAAAATGATGTTTTGCGACTGAAAGTAATTTTGAAACAAGATGGAAATGAGCAGGAACTTCCATTTTACTGGTACCAAATCTACCGGAAGCCTGACATGACGCCCATAGGAAAGATAAGCATTCGAATTGGACACAATTATCATTCCTACTATAATGGGAATATCGGCTATGAGATTGATCCGGAATATCGGGGAAAGCACTATTCCTGTCAGGCGGCTCAGTTGGTTTTGCCTGTCGCAAAAGCGCATGATATGGATAGCTTAATTTTGACTTGTAATGAAAGCAATGTTGCTTCTTATAAGACCATCGAAAGGCTTGGCGCGAAGCTTCTGGAAATTACAGATGTGCCGGAGGATTACTTTGGCTATCGTACGGGAATGCCGAAGCAACGGGTTTATCGCCTGAATATTGTTTAAATGATTTGTAAAAAGAAACCCCCGGAGCGCGGTTGTTGAACCGCTCCGGGATGTTCTTTCTCTGCATAAATTGTTTTTACGTAGATTTTCTCCATTGTGCCCCAAAGATCCTGCCGGGATTCCAGATAGGTAAACCCGTATTCTATAAATCCCTCAAATCATAGGGCGTGGCCTGATAGACATAGTAGTCCAGCCAGTTGGTATAAAACAGCTGTCCGGCGGCGCGCCAGGTGACAATGGGGTCTTTGCTGGGATCGTCTCCGGGATAGTAGTGCTCCGGCACGGCGATGTCCAGCCCCTTGTTTTTGTCCCGCCAGTATTCTGTGCCTAAGGTCTCCGCGTCATACTCCAAATGGCCGCAGACAAAGATCTGCCGTTTGTCCGGCGTAGCGCAGGCAAAGACGCCGACGTCGGGGGAAGTGGCAAGCAGTTCCAGCTCCTCGCAGGCCCGGATATCGGATTCATAGACCTCCGTATTTCGGGAATGAGGGGCGTAAAAGATATCGTCAAAGCCCCGGAACAACGGCTGCGTGGGATCCAGCACGGTGTGAGGATAGACGCCGAAGATTTTTGCCGGGGTGCCATGTTTTTCAATGCCATAGTGATGATAAAGCCCTGCGTAGGCGCCCCAGCAGATGTGCAGTGTGGAATAGACATGGGTCTTGCTCCACTCCATGATCTCTACCAGTTCCGGCCAGTAGTCCACATCCTCAAAATCATAGTTTTCCACCGGCGCGCCGGTAATGATCATGCCGTCGTACCGTTGATCCCTGATTTTTTCAAAGGTGGTATAGAAAGAGTCCAGATACTCCATGCTGGTGTGGCGGCTGCTGTAGGAACTGGTGTAAAGCAGTTCAATGTCCACCTGAATGGGGGAATTGGAAAGCTTTCGCATCAGTTGGATCTCGGTGACGATCTTGGTGGGCATCAGGTTTAAAATCAGGACCCGAAGCGGGCGGATATCCTGATGCAGCGCCCGGTATTCCGTCATCACAAAGATGTTTTCGCTTTCCAGCACTGCCCGGGCAGGGAGGGAATCCGCGATTTTAATGGGCATAAATTATGTCTCCTTTGTTGTGCTTCTTTTATACTACCATATTTTGATTGGAAGCACAACAAGGAATCTGGAAAAAATTGCTAAAAGTCAAGAATAATTTGCAGAAAACAGGAAAAAACGGCAAAGTCCACAAA
>CAZGOQ010000004.1:0-55016 GCA_964527315.1 uncultured Oscillospiraceae bacterium
TCGATCACCCGAAGTTATTATACAACCTTCGGGCAAAATATTCCAGCGGATTTTTCTTCCCTTCCTCGTAAAGCAGCCGCAGGGTTTCCGCCGCATAGCGGCACATATAATCCGGGATTCCCTCACAGTTGCCTGCCTCCGGCAGGGCGGAGGCGGCGCAGGTGCGGCACAGGGGCCGCAGTGAGCAGCTCCCTTGCCCTGCTTCAGCCCTTTGCCGCATTCCACTTGAATACAATCACACCTGCGATCATCAGCGCCAGTCCCAGCCACTTCCTCCAGTCAAAAGGCACCTTTTCGCTGCCCAGCAGACCAAAGGCGTCAATGGCAGCGGCCACCAGCAGCTGGGAGATCAGGATGATGGAAATGGCATAGGTGGGGCTCAGCTTTCCGATTCCCAGCATGACCGTAAGGGTAATGATGAGCCCCAGAACGCCCCCGATCCAGTATATCCAATGGACGTCTTTGATGGCGGAAAAATTGCCCTTGCCCAGAATCCAGCAGGTGAGAAGTCCCAGCAAAAACGCGGTGCCCTGCACGTAAGCGTTGGACTCATACAGCCCGATTTTATCGCTGAGCCGGGTGTTGATTACGCCCTGAAAGCTCATGGCGGCTCCCGCTATGATGCTCATAATCACTCCGATCATAAAATCACCTCACGGATAGCATTTCCCCGGAATTTGGCTCTATTCAAAAGGAAATCCCTGCGAATTTGGTTTCGCAGGGAGTTCAATCGTTATCGTATTGTTTTTCCCAAATTGAAAATACGGAAAGAACAGGCAAATAAAAAAGACACGTCTTGCGTGTCTTTTTTAGTTGTCTTATCGTGACGGAATAGATGTCCTTGCGTTTTTTGTGTCTGTCTTTGAACTCTTGCGTCATTTATCCGAGCGGTTCGGTCACTTCCGTGCCGCCGACGAACACCACCTTGATCCGTTCTTTGGATTCCACAACTACGCACTCTATAATCTGCCTGACAATCTTGTCATCGTATGTCATTGGGTGGTTGTTTAGCCCTTCCAGAATCATGAATATTTCTTCGAGTCGGGATTTGGTGTTTTCTCGCTTCTGCTTTGTTTCGGAGATTCTGTCGAGCTGTTTCTGCAGCTCGGCTTTTTCGTTCATCAGCCGTCCGGCTTTTTCTTCATCGAAGGCATCCATTGTATCTGTAGCCACCGCCTGCAGCATAGCCTTGAATTCCGCGTCGATTTCCGCAATTCGGATCTGAATGTCCAGACTGTTATCCTCTACATCCGTGGCTGCCAATCCCATACCGATATGCAGCTTCAGTGTTCTCAGCACATCGGCGTTTTGCTTTGCAGTTCTCATGATAGCATTCATGATGGCTTCCTGCAAGATGCTTTCTTCCACGCTTGGCGAGTTGTGGCAGTGCTTTTTACCGTAATCCAATCTGCTGATGCAGCGCCATACGACTTTCTTTTTCCCGTTATTTGTCCATGTGCATCTGCGGTACGGCGTTCCGCACTCTCCGCATATGAGAAGGTCGGTCAGTGCGTATTTACTTGAGTATTTGCCTTGCTCCGTTTTTGTGCCGAGCTGCTTGACCTTTCTCTTGCCGTTTCGCCGTGCCATTTCCTCCTGCACCCGACCGAATGTGCCGGGATCTATAATGGCGGGATGATTGTTCTCAACATAGTATTTCGGGCGTTCGCCGTTGTTGACTTTCACTTTTTTGCTGATGCAGTCTACGATGAAAGTCTTATTGATGATGGCATCGCCTTTGTATCTTTCATTGGTGAGGATAGAGGCAATCCTTTCTCTGTGCCATTTTTCCTTTCCCGCAGGTGTTGGGATTCCATCGGCAGTCAGATCATCTGCTATGGTCGCAAGACTGTCGCCTGCAAGGAACCGTTCATAGATTCGCCTGACCACCGCCGCCTGTTCGGGATCGATCTCCGGTTTCCCGTCAGTGCCTTTTCTGTATCCGAGAAAGGTTTTATAGTGGAATGCTACATTTCCTTCTTTTGCACTCTGCGCTTTACCCCATATGATATTGGCGCTCATGTTTTCAGATTCGCTCTGTGCGATGGAGCCGTAGATGGTGATGTAGAATTCGGCACCGGGCTGTGTGCTGTGGATGCCCTGTTCCTCAAAGTAGACATCCACGCCGAGTTCTTTCAGCATGCGGATATATTTCAGACAGTCCAGCGTATTTCTTGCGAATCTGCTGACCGACTTGGTGATGATCATGTCCACCTTGCCTTGCTTGCAGTAGCGCATGAGCCGATTGAACTCCTTGCGCTTTTTTGTGCCTGTGCCGGACAGCCCCTTATCTGCGAAGATATCCACCATTGTCCATTTCGGTTCGGCAGCAATACGCTCGGTATAGATCTTTTTCTGATTCTCGTAGCTGTTGATCTGATCTTCCTTGTTTGTGGATACACGGCAGTAAGGAGCAACCCTTTGCTGCCGATATGCCTTCTGCACAGCTTTCTGCATATCGATTGTGGGCGGCATGGTGCGTACCACTTTGGGCGGAAGAGTCTGTGTTGTTGCCTGCATTCTTCGTCACTCCTTCCGTATTGTTTGATCGTTCAGCAAGGTAATGCTGACGGTTTTATCTGTATTGAGCGTGATGGTCTTTACTGTGCGCTCGGTAAGTTCCGCAGAAAACCCGGTGATCGGATTCATGCATTCAAGCTCGGCTTTCATTCTTTTTATGGTATAGGCATGGTGGTCTATGTTTCTGTATTGTATTGACAGCCGATGGAGCATTTTCTCGCGCAGAGCGTTTTTATCTGTGCCGGGTGAATTGAGCATTCTGCTAATCTCGTTATCCAGCTTCAGAAGTTCGATATCCGTGCTTATCTCTGTTTCCTTTGGAATCCTGATCCCGTCGGGATTGCGGATCACCGTATTGAGTCTGTCTGTAATCTGTTGGAGCAGGTCATCATCGGACAGGATGATCATTTTCCTGCATTCGGGATTCCTGCACGTCCATCTTGTATGACACTTACAGCGGCTGTCATATCTGCGCCGCATTTCCGTTCCGCATACAGGGCAGATGACCGGCACATTCAGATGGAAGATATCCTGTGTACGGTCGGTTTCTTTCTGCGTACTTCTTGCCGTTTTCACGGCTTTCGCCGCATTCAATGTGTCGCTGTCTATAAGCGGGGGTATGGATTCCGTACCGAGATATCTATCGTCCTCTACGATCCGCATGAGCCGTGCTTTATTCCAGCCGATGACGCCGGGCATGTATTCAGTGCCGCTGCTGTTCAGCCGAGTTGCTATCGTCAGGAGGGAATCCCCATTGAGATAAGCATGGAAGATGGATTTCAGTGCTTCGGCCTCATCGGGATGGATGGCGACGATGCCGTTTTCATAATGATAGCCGAAGGGGATGTTTCTGTTTTTCATGCGGATTTGCACCGTCCTTTCTCAGATATGCTTTCTGTAAGCTCCACGCCGCCGAGCAGCCGGAAGGTCAGCTCTGTATTATTCTCCACGGTGATTTGCTCTACGATCTGCTCCATGATCTCCGTGATTGGGTTTGGGGTATCCTCACTGTCATCAAGGATCTCATACAATTCCTTCAGCTCGTCCAGCTTTTCATCGCCGTCATCCTCGGCAAGTTTCTTTTTTCGTTCTGCCCGAAGCTCTGTGATCTTTATATTGATTGCAGATGACTGTGCCGTATAGTCCGCCGCATTCAGTATGCCATTGGTGTGAAGCCGGGATATGACAAGGTTTCGGGCAGCCAGATCTGCGATCTGTTTGTCGATCTCGGCAATTTGCCCGCGGTTTGCACCCATTCGATCCTGCATGGTTTCCATGTCGTGGATCAGCGTTCCAAGCAGAGGCTTTCTGTATTCTATAAGCTTCTCATATATCGTCAGGAAGGTATCATAGACCGCCTGTTCACGGAGCCGACGGCGGGTGCAGTCGGTTTCGCCGGAAGCCTGCGAGGAGCAGAGCCAATACGGGGTTCCGTTCACGATCTGTCTGCGGAAGGTTCTGCCGCAGTCGGGGCATCGCAGCAATCCCGTCAGCGGGTATGTGTTTCTTTCTCTGCGGCAGTGGGATATTCTTTTCTTTTGCAGTTCCTGCGCTGCGTCATACATCTCACGGCTTACAATGGCAGGGTTTGCGTTCTCTACATAGTACATGGTTTTCTCACCATGATTTATGACCTGTCGAAACGGCAGTGTGTCCGTGGTATATCTTTTTTGTAGAAGCGCGTCCCCTTTATACCGTTCGTTATTGAGAATGTAATGGATTGTTGAGTGATACCATTTCTTCTGATCGTATCTGCGGGGAATGCCTTCTCGGTTCAGAGCGGTGGCAATGCTTTGCTTACCGATGCCGCTGAGATACATTTGGAAGATTCTGCGGATGATTGCCGCCTCCGGCTCGTTTACGGTAAGCTCTCCGTTTTCCATGTTGAACCCGTATGCGGGGGCGCAGCAGTTAAAGTCACCGCTTTCCATCCGCTTTCTGTAGCTCCAACGAAGATTCCCCGATATGGTTTCTGACTCCTTCTGAGCCGCCATACCGGGGAATGTAACGATCATTTCCATATTCAGTTTTTCGGTATCAATGTCCTGTTCCTCGAAGTACACGCTGACATTCATGCCTTTGAGCATACGCAGGGTCGCCAGAAGTTCTTCGGTGTTTCGGGCAAACCGTGATACCGACTTGACGATGATACGGTCGATAAGGCCTTTTTTACAGTCTTTGATCAGTCGCTGCATATCATCGCGCTTGGCCATTGAAGTGCCGGTCAGACCTTCATCTGCATAGATATCTACCAGCTTATACTGCGGATGTTTCTTCTCGTAATCCTTATAGTATCTGATCTGTGCAGCGAAGGAATGGCGCTGATCTTCGGAATCGCTTGATACCCGGCAATAGGGAGCCAACCGAATCAGCCTTTCTGCTTTTTTTACTTCGTTTGTGATTTTGATAATATTCATTTGCGTTCTCCTTTCCATTCGTTTTTGCCTTTCAGCAACACAGACAATACCGTAAGAGTTCAGAAACATCCAGCGAAAATCGAAAGATTTATCAGTTTAGACACAATAAATTTCGCTCTCGTAATGTGCCTTGCTGATAGCAGCGATGCTATCGTATTCTTCCTGCGTAATGAGCTTCATGGAAAGCAGCATCCGCAGCATGTTCATGCTGTATACGAAGGAAGCGTTATTGATATCTGTCATAGCAATCCCTCCATATACTTGATTCCAAAGCTGACAATAAGGGCGTGGTCGATTTTGCCCATGTCCTCTTTACTGACTTTGCCGACATAATCGTCAAGTCGGCATTTATCGATTGTCCTGATCTGTTCGAGCAGGACGACAGAGTCTTCCTTCAAACCGCTTGTGCGGATATGCACGTGAGTAGGCAGTTCGGCTTTTGCCTGCCTGCTTGTGATTGCCGCCACGATAATGGTGGGGCTGTGTTTATTGCCCATGTCGTTTTGGATGCATAAAACGGGGCGATGCCCGTCCTGCTCACTTCCTACCACGGGGCCTAAATCGGCGTAATAGATTTCGCCGCGTTTGATCTGTCTCATTTTCGTTCCTCCGTTTTAAGTAAAAGAGGCGGTCGAGTGTTTTGCAAACGACCGCCTGTTGTATCAATCGTTTTCCGTAACCGATATTTGTCCACGACGCCCTCGATCAACGGGAACGCATCTTCCGGCCGTGCATTCGGCCTCATGGGAATCTCACCCCTCCGAGGATCTCTCCGAGGCGCCCTCCTTTGTTGCGACGGCTCACGGCTCTGCTGCCGCTTCTACGCTCGACTTTAGGACTGGACGCAAGTATCATTATTTCTTCTGCCTGTCTTGGCCTTCGTCACGGGTGCGCCGTGCCGTCTGAGTCCTGAAGTCTGCGGGACACCGGCTTTGATTGCCCGTCCGAGAGTTCGCTCATGTGGCTTGTCCGTTTCCGAACAGCAGAAGGAAGGTAAAAGGTGCGCTGTACTATTCGATTTTCAAGGTACAAGTGAGAGATTTCGCCCTCACCCTGTATTCCACACTTTTTTTGCGTTTGATAACCTGAAATATCAAAAAAACTTTTTCAGCTTCTCTAAAATCGTGTTTTTCCGTTTGTGAACAGCAACCTGAGAGATTCCCATTTTCTTTGCAAGCTGTCGTTCAGAGCATCTTTTCTTGGAAAAATACAGAGCATGTATCATCCTAAGTTCATCATCATTGAGTGTCTGCAATGCTCTGTGCAGAGTTTCAAGATCCATATCGTGGAGAGCCTGTTCTTCAACGGAAGAAGAGGAATCCACAATCAGTTCCTCACCGGAGGCATAGTCGCTGTTCTTGTCATCCTCCATCGCATAGAGTGAGATGGTGATCAGTCCGGAACCCTCGATGCAATCAGAAACATACTGCTCATGGCGCTCGTCCCTGCGATGCCGTCGAATATGTGTTGACGGTACCTCAACGAATTCTTCCTCGCCGCCGTCCTCATGCGAGCTTGTACGCATAAAGCGTTTTTGCCGTCCTTCTTCGCTCTTGAGATACTCATAAGCCTGTTTGCCGGACAGTTTCATAAAATGTTTGGAACCATCCTCGGATAAAATGTTGCCGTTTTCGTTTTCTATGTAGTAAATTGCCATTATTGTGATCTCCTTTGAATTTTTGAATTTTGGATGAAATCAAAAATTCGGAGATCAGGGATACTTGGCGATGTAACAAAGCCAGTTGTAAAGCATAAAAAAATCCTTTCTCCGGCAAAAGGAGAAAGGACTTTTCCTATCCGTGCGAGGCGTTTTGGGTGCAAAAAAAGCGCCGTGAAGTCAAGACGGTGAACGATATACGCTCATCGTCTCAGCTCGCACGGCGCTTGGTAGCCAAGCCGTTACCGACTTTCTCCGCTTGCTCGAATAGAGTTAATTATTTAGTTTTCTTCCTTTGCCGGTTACCGCAAAGTTTATTTCCTACGGAACCTGCGTCTGCAAAAGTACGCAAAGTTCAGAACAGAAATCCGCTTACATTTCTGACATTTCACTTTCAAATGTCCTGTACAATCCGAAAAAGCTTTTCCTACCATATACCCGCAATAGGGGCAGCATAGTTCTCGCTCAACGAATTCATTTGCCTCCTGTTGAGAAAGCATCGCCCTATATTGGGCTTCCTCAGTTGTATATCGTGTCATCATCGTCTATCACCGCCTAACTGCAGCTCTTTGGTAATATATTCCGAAATGTCATGCTGCTTGAGCATTCCAAGCCGTTTCAGCCGAATGATCAGTGCTGTGTAGGATACATTCAAAGAATCAGCCATCTTATTGAGAATGACCTTTTCTCTCGGATGGAACACTGCATCTCCGTACACGGGGATACGCCGCCCACCATTAAATCGGCTCAGCTTGTCCCGCATCAAAAATCTCGGCATCAGCAGTCCTGCAGAAAAAGTATTGGCCTGCCACTCACTGACATGATAAATCTCTGTCAGCTCTGCCGCGTCATATTCACGCTCAGCATCAAAGACACGATGAAAGCAGGCGTGGTTCTTCGGATTTTCGGGATTGATACGGTTTGCAATGATATGACCTGCCTCATGGCCGAGTACGAAGCGTCTGCGCTTTTCTTCCTCCGGGCGGAGCAGGAACCGTTCCAGCACCACCGTATTGGGTGGCAATATAATGGTGCCGACCATACTGTTTCTCCTGACGCGCAGCGGCGTTTTACCGTCGCCCGTGAATCCGACCTTGTCGGGATCGTCCTCGGCAAAGGTTTCGTATATGATCCGGCAGTGCAGAAAGTCCATAACGAAGCCGTCTATATCTATGAAAGCAGGAATAGGTGCATTCTTGCCGATATATTGTCTGATCATGCCGTCGCAGAGTTCGTCCGCTTCCGCATATGACAGGTAATTATTCACTGTTGTTCTCCTTCCTCTGCGGTGTGCTATGCAAGGTCTTTGATTACTTTCTGAGCCACGCCCTGAATGTAGCAGTTCCTTACATAGATGTCTTTCATTCGTCTGTTTTCGGGATGAAGCCGGACACATTGTCGTTCTTCATCGTAAAAGAATCGTTTCAGAGTACTCTCACCGTCAACCAAAGCTACGATGATGTCTCCTTCGTTTGCCGTGTTCTGCTTCTTTACCACCACAAGATCTCCCGGAGAGATGCCTGCCTCGATCATGGATGTACCGGAAGCCCGCAGAATAAAGTGCGGTTCTTTTCCGAAAAGAGAGTCAGGCAACGCCACATACGACTCAAAGTTTTCTTCTTCATACTGCGGTTCTCCGCAGGGGACGGAGCCGACAATAGGAGAAAGCGTATACCCGGTATCTGCCTTGCTTGTTGTAGGCGTACCGATTACTGTTCCGTCGTATTTTATGTATCCTTTTTCGTTCATCTCTATGAGATACTTATATACCATGCTTTTGGCATGTCCGATTTCTTTGGCGATTTCGGAGATAGACGGAGCGCGGTTATATGAGAAAAAGAATTCCTCTATGCACTTTATGATCTCCTGCATGGTTTCCTTGCTTTTATATCTCATGGTACATTCCTCCGCATTTTGTCTTATGGAGAACTCTGTGTTCTCGATAACTTAATTATACGGATTTCTTCTTCTTTTTCAATAGGGTTTCGGGAAATTGAAAAAAGGTGGGCGAAGTAGCGCCCACCTTTTTGGTAAAAAGTCGATATTTTATGCTTTTAGATGCCGAGAAGCGATCCAAACACAATTTTTCATGATAAATAGTATAACAGATAAAAAGATAAAAGTGCCATTGTCATTACCATTTCTGTCCCATATTTGTCCCATCAAGCTTTCGGTGTGCTTCCGTGCATCCGTCAAGCGGTTTCTACATACTTTTTGATGATATTATTATACACGGTTTGTTTTCCCGTGTCATCGGCAAAGAATTGCCTTTTTGTAGGCAAAAAATAGGCATCCTTTTTTCGCTCATTTTTCTCCATGCCTTTTGGAGAAAATTATGTGCAGTGCCTCAGTGCGTCCGTCAATCGCTTCTGATACTCCTTGCTGATACTTTCCGGGGACAGGATCTGCATCTTGCCGCCGTATGTAAACACCCATGAGTAGAAGGTCGGACTGATGGATACATCCACTTCCGCAAGGAAGTACTGCTCATCGGCAGGCAATGTTCTGACGCTTTCTCCAAAGCGGTCAATAATTGCTTTCATGATAGTGTTCTCGCAACGGAGTTTCACATGGGTCGATTCTCCGTCGTACATCATGAACACCTGATTGCAGTACGCTTCAATATCGTAATTTTCCGGTCTTGGATGGTACGGGAACACGGCTTCCTCTGGTTTATACATGCGATCCACACGGAATTTTACCACCTTGCCATGACTCTCTGACCAGCCGAAGACATAATAGCTGTCGTTGTTCCAGACAAGATCATAGGGAGAGAATTTATAGAGCTGCCCGTCATGCTTGAACACCTTTTCTTTTTTCGAAGTGTATTCGATATATTTGAACATCACAGGCTTTTCACGATTGATGGCAGCATGAAGGAGATCCACCGTGTAATATACGGCTTCATTCTCCGTCTTTGCTTTGCCGTCCACATACAAGCGGCGTTGAAGCTGCTCCGCTTCATAGGGGCTTGCAAGCTTTGAAAGTTTTCCTATGAGTTCCTTGCTTTTAGCGGACGAGATAAATTTGGCTGCCTGTACCGCATCCACGACAGTTTTCAGTTCAGCTATCTGTAATTCACGTGAGCCGATGAAATACTGATTTTGACGGCTTTTATTGCAGACAATATCAAAGCCGCAGTCCTGAAGCTGCACAAGATCTGAAGCAACGGTTTTTCTTGTTGCATGGATTCCGTTGGTTTCCAAGTGAGCAATGATGTCCGTGATAACGGCGGGATGTTCCTCGTCCGTATGATCCAAAAGATATTTGAAGATATACAGCGGTCTGTTTTTATCTATCATGTTTGTCCCCCTTCTCTTACTCTCTTTGCCACGACGACAACGCTCCTATTGGTGGGAGTACCGGCTAAAATAACAAGGCGTCAATTTGATAGGTTGATAACATCATTAATTTGAGAGATAACGCGGTCATCATGAGAAACGATTATGACAATTTTATCTTCAGCGTATTCTTCAATTATTTTTAAAAAAGTTTGTGTGCTTTTATCATCCAAAAATGATGTTGGTTCATCAAATATCATTATGTCTGGGCTTTGCATTAGCAATCTTGCTATACCAATCTTTTGCTTTTCTCCCCCTGAAAGAGTATCGTGGATGCCGTCTATTACTTTTCTTCTGCTTTTTAATCCTTCATTTAGCAAATCATTTAATCCAAACCGCGCAACTATATCTTTAAGCTTAATGGAATCGTAGTCTTTCTGCCGTAGCAGTAAAATATTATTCAATATAGAATCTTGACATATAACAGGTATTTGTTCAGCTAACCCAATGTTGTTTTCTCTGAAATATTCCATGTCTAAGTTTTTTATGTTTTCTCCATTTATAGTCAAAACACCACTATACTCATCTACATGAAGCCCTAGTAATATTTCGCAAAGAGTAGATTTTCCTGCCCCGTTTGCTCCGGTTATACAATATTTTTTCCCTGCATCAAATTCTAGTGTGTACCTAAACTCTAAATTTGCATTTTGATATGTAAAACATACATCCTGAAGCCGCACATAATTGACTTGATTATGTTTTATGCTTCCATCATGCTGTTTTGGCATTGATAGGATTTCTAAAAGCCTATGATACGCAGCTTTTGCTTCTACATAGTCTTTTGTTACTGACAAAAAGTAATTCGCTGCTGACTGTAATATTCTGAAGTACGATAATACAATAGTAAGCTCTCCAACGGTCATCTGCTTACTTATAACCGCATCTCCACCAATAATAAATATAATAATTGTCATTGTTGTTGTAATGGCGGTTTCACTTACGGAAAGTATACTAGATGTCTTGAAATATTTGATTGCCGCCAGCAGCAAACTATCAAAACCAGCAGTAAATTTTTTAAAAAAGTAGGCATGTAAGGAATGAGATTTAATAAATTTGCTCTTTTCTAGTTGCTCGTTAAGTAATGAAAAATAATAACTGTTGGCTTCTTTTTGTTTTCTGCTGAGTTTCAGTAAAGGCTTTCTCAGTAAGAAGAAAATGATCGGAAAAACCGCCAAAGTAATTATCATAAAGACATATATTTTTAGATGAAGTTGAGACAAAACAAATGATATAGAAATGAAAACGACAAAATTGGAAATAGCATTCGGAATAAAGTTTATTATAAACGAGACAATGGAGGTAACATCGGAATATATTCTTTGCGAAACATAAGCTGGTGCACGTTCTAACCAAAAGGATAAGGGGAGACGGTGTATATGGTTAACCATGTCGATATTTATTAAGTGGACAGTTTCGTTAAATATGATTGTGTACACATATCTGCTGAAGTAATTAATCACTATCCCGATAAATGCAACAGCACCAATTAAATAGCAAAATGACATCAAAGCATTTCTGCCTTCGGCTATGATCAAACTATCAATCAGCGTTCCGCTAAAGAACGGAACTAATATCCCGCACATTCCAGAGATAATACAAAAAAGTACAAACAGGCATATCCATACTTTATGCTTTCTAGAAAGTACAGAAAAAATGTAATTAATCATTTTTTTCATGATATCATTCCTCCTATCTTATTGTAGCCCATTTATCAAACAGAAAATTTGCTGTTAGCTTATATAGCATACCATATCTTGTATATTATAGCAAACCTAGATATCTGCATCAACACATATCATTATTATCTCATGCGAATGTTGTCGATATAAAAAATGTCGTCGTTATACAAAAAAATGTTGACATTTCTACAGTGCTGATATATATTTTATTTGTAGAATTGGATAAAATTCATGATAATAGTGTTGATTTTGTACAATAAGCAGCGTAATAACGGGGGTTGGGAAGATGAGGAATCCATATTTCGTTGGTTTAGATTTAACTTATCGCTGTAATTTAAATTGCCTTCACTGTTACAACATGAGTGGGAATTGTCGAAGTAAAGAGTTGACTGACGAGGAAATCATAGATGCTTGCAGAATGATAGCAACACTAGGACCTCAGAGTATATGTTTCTGTGGTGGAGAGCCCACGTTAAGAAAGTCAGTAATTTTTCGCGGTGCAAAAGAAATTCGAAAAGTGGATAATAGAATCAATGTTAATTTTGTGACCAACGGGCAGCTTCTCGATGATTCTGATATAGATCAGATAGTTGACTCAATGGTTACCATGGTACAGATAAGCCTTGATGGAGCAACGGCGCGCTCCCATGATTGGATGCGGAATAAAGATGGTGTTTTTGACAAGGCATGCCAAGTCCTAAAGTCATTGCATGAACGTGGAGTTCTTACTGCCGTGTCGTTTATCCCGACTAAAAAGAACATAGATGAAATAGACGCAGCATTAGATTTGTGTCAAAATCTGGGGGTGTCGAGTTTCAGAGCGCAGCCACTTATGGTCATGGGTCGTGCTGATATTTACATGGCAGATTATGAACTTTCGAAGCGTGAGTATAGTTATGTTGCCCAACTGTTGAATAGGCGTAGGCAAGAAAACATGGCGGATAACAAGATGGAGATCTCTTGGGGAGATCCCGTAGACCATCTAATTGACTTGGATAAAAATTTGAGATTCCCGACATTTATTATTGGGGCGTATGGGGATATTCTTTTATCTCCGTATATTCCTGTTTCTTTTGGAAATATCCGCAAGCACCCAATTGTTGAATACGTCAACGGTGGGCTCTATGATATGTGGACAAGTGATATATATAAGTTCTTATCCAAAAAAATGCTTACTCCAAGTAAGTTTTCAATTAATAAAATGGTCGACTTGCCTGCTGTAGGCAATGGAGTATATCAACTTGATATTTTGGATGATAGCTTTAATGAAAATCAAAATAATTTGTTGTCAAAATTAGAAAAAAGCTAAAAGGAGGGTATAAATGAATCCTGTTTATGTTGAGATGAATGAGGACGATTTGACTGATATCGTTCTTCATATTGAAGAACATCAAGCGGCAAATGATGTGTTTTTTTCCGAAATGATTAACGGTATAACTCTCCAGCAACTAAGAAACCTGATTTTTAATGGCTCTGTCTATATTTCGGCACTTAAACACGAAGGTGAAATTATAGCATTAGCTATTTTGACTTTCCCGAAGGCAGGTTCAATTTCAACTGCTATGGAAGTATTGTATTTGACACTGAATCCAGAACTTACGAAGATGCTTTTTTCCGTGATTAGTACAACACCGCTAATAATTACTCCGACTATGAAATATGTTAAAGCTACAAAGGTCAAAGCGGTCACTTCTTCTAATCAGTTCGTGAAAATAGGAAAGTTATTTTCTGATGTTTCTTTTGATTTGGAGCTGACATTATTTTCCAAGACGAATGGCAATAGAGTTTATGTTTTTTCTCACATGATATAAAAGTTCATGCTAGAGAATCTGGAGGATATAAATGGAAACAATATGTGATTACAAACCTTTTATACGTAATAATTCATTTGCTTTCGGTGAAGAAAATGGAGCTGGTAATTGGAGGTTTATTTCGAAAAAGTATCCTGATTTGAACTATATTACATTAAATAATTCAGCTAAAAGGCTTATAGAATCATGTAATGGGAAAACACTGAACAGTATTTTGACTGATTTATATGAAAAGTATCCATCAACAGAAAAAAGCCTTATTTTTGATGACACCATGTATGTTTTACTGAAACTTTGGCGTTTAGGCATTATAGAATGGGATAATGGTTTAGTTCCGTTTTTCTTAAGCGATAGTTTTGGCGAACATATCTCTTTCAAACTGCTAACTGATGATGAGGCAATTCGGATATTGGCAACTGAAAAAGTGGAAAGTTGCTTCATTTCATATGATTTTGATATTCATTCCGAAGATAGTGAGCGTTTGATCAGACAGAACTGGTATTCATATAATCATATGTATTTTTCTGTAATCGAGGATTCCCTCACAGTTTGTATGATCTGCCTTTCTTTTAGTTCCTATTTGCAGGCGTTTGATGTTGTATATATGAATATGTACAATCACTTTGTTTTAACTGATTCAATATTAGACGGACTGATGAAGTTCATAAAGAGTTGCTGTGAGAAAACCATCCCTCAGTTTAAGAAAATGATGTGGAATAATGTCGAATTATATTTTACATCCCATGAGCATTCGCCCTTACTAGATAATCTTTCTGTTCCTCTTGTTGGAAAATTAAATAGAGAGTCTTTCGATGATGCTGCATATATTTATAAACTAGCTTTGGAGTAATAATGTCAGTGTTTATCATGCATTGTTACTTTCCAAAAGCTTTCATTGATACACATATGTGAAATTGAATCACAACACATAACCATGATGCGTGCCCTTTAGCCACGATATGTATCGCATAAAGCTTTATGTTTATCTGCTTAAGCACATGATACCATGTGATAGGTGTTTGCGGTAGTTTAAGTGAGGAGGTGAAAAAATGGAAGACCAAGATATCTACATATCGCCGATTGTTGATGACGGAGATAACCCTGCTCCAATGACTCTTGTTGCAGTACTTGCATTAGCTGTTTACGTATTTGGAGTTACTGTAGGGGGAGGCGTGGTAATTGTCGAAGTAGGCGTTGGCGTTCAAGTAGGTGTTGGGGTATACAACTATTAGTTTGTTGTGCTCATACTTCGTTGATTGAGCCCGGGGTGTGATGGGAAATTTTCTGCGTTGCCCACCACACCCCCCATTTCTTATGAAAATTGTTGTTTTCCTTTTTTTGAGAATTATGGGGAGGGATGTAAATGCTGCTGGCAGTGCATATTGTCATGACCATACTTTGCTTGTGTTTTGCTATTTTGTTCAACACCGGTAGAGGCGAAAAGTTTATTACGGGTTATAGCACAGCAGATGAGCAAAAAAAACAAAGCATCAATAAAAAAGCGTTTCTAAAAAAATGCAGTAGAATAATGTTTGGTGTTTCTTTTGCGTTTTTCATACTGTGCTTAAGTGATATACTATCAAGCAAAGGCTTACTGTTGTTGGGCATCGTGTTATTACTTGTATTTGGTTTTTTTTCCACGATTTATATAGTATCTACTTTTTCTCAAAAAAAATAGTGTGTCTTTCTACAAATTAAACGAGGTAGTTAAACATGAATATTTTGCTGGCTGCTTTCCCAAGTAATGCTGATAAAGGGCGTTTTATCGCTGATACAATGCCACCGCTCTCTCTGTATACGCTAGCGGCAGTACTAAGAGAAAAATACGATAATATCATTATCTTAGATCCAAATTATTTTTGTGGAATTAGTATCGGAGATTTTGAGCAGTGCTTTTTAGACTTTATTGCTAATAAAAATATTGGGATTATAGGTTTTTCGTCCAACACATTCAATTGGGCATTGTCACGTATTGCCATAAACTGTGTAAAAAACAGTGATAAATATAGCAGTATTATTACAATAGCTGGAGGCCTTCACCCAAGCTATTTTGACGAATTTATTATGAGTACCACACAAGTTGATTACATTTTACGTGGTGATGGCGAGAGATCTCTGTTAGAACTTATCGATTATATTTATTTTAGACAAGGTTGTCTGTCCGATATTTCAGGACTAACATTTAGAGTGCAAGATAAAATAATAAGAAATGAATACAGGCTACAGAGCGCAGAAGAGCTTGAATTAGCACCGTTTCCGGCATATGACCTTCTGCCATCAAACAGTTACGATTCCATTTCAGTTGAGGCTTCTCGCGGTTGCCAGTTTTCGTGTGCTTTTTGCTCTATCCAGTACAGGCATAAATGGAGAGGTCTTTCTGTCAAAAATATCATGAACCGCGTTGATTACGCAAAGACGAATATTCATAAGTACAACAGTCGTAATTTTATTAACTTCGCTGATGACTGTTTTACGGCAGATCCATATAGAGCAGAGACTATCATTTCATCTCTAAGCAAAATGAAAGACGGCTTCCAGTATTTTATTGAGGCTAGAATTTCAGATCTTATGAAGAATGGGCTAGTCGACAAAATTGATCCAGATATTATTATGCAAATGCAGATTGGCGTTGAATGTGGATATGATGAAGGCCTCCAGAAAATTCACAAGGGAACAACAATCTCCCAGCTTTTTTCCTGCTTACAAAGAATGAAGGCAACTGGTTTAAACAAGAAGGTGTTTCTTTCTTTTATCATTGGTTTTCCATGGGAAACGGAGTCAGAGATTAATGATACTTTAGCAACAATACGCAAAATAGCAACAGAATACGAAACTACTTGTAATATCAATTGGTTGCTTTTACTTCCATCTGAAATATGGACAAAAAGGCAAGAATACGGCATTTTTTTGTCAGAAGAATTATTCGATCGTTTCCTTTGGCATGCATACCCTGAATATTTTTATTCAGCCCACCCCAAAATATCGGAAAAGGCATTTAGAAGTATAAATAAAAACATTATTAGGTTGAAAGCTGAGTCTGACTACATTAAATATAATGTTCCCATTTTTCTAAAAAACAATATGATTTTTGAGTAGAGTCGGTTATGCTCGTCAAATAAAAATGCTAAAAGGTCTCCTTCTATGAACAAAATATGAGCGTCGTGAAGGTACGCACAGCATCTCTTTTTCTGGTAGTACCAAGTGAGTTATGCGCAAATTCTTTTGGAGGTCTCTCTTGTTCTTCTTTTCTGCAGTAATATATTTTCAGGTGGGAGGTTCACTTCACCCTTCACCATGACAGGTACCACCTGTCACCAAGTTGGCGCAGAAGCCCCTTGGCGGCAGGTGGTTATTTTTTATCTCCGCTGTATTTTGTAAAGCAGGCTGCTCTTGCCGCCTTTGGTTCTATACCGCTGCTCGGTTTCAAGAAGTCCTGCTTTCCTCAGATCCCGCAAGGCTCTCCGTACCGTCGACTGCGACAGCTTCAGCTCTGCGGCAATGGTCGGTATCGCAGGCCAGCATTCTCCGTCTTTATTTGCCCTATCTGACAGATAGGTGTAGACGGAAACCGCGCGATGCGGAATGTCTTCACGGTACAGAAAATCAAGCCTGCCCATCAGACTTCACCTCACTTACGGCCTCGCGGATACTCCTGTCGCGTCGTTCCGGTTTCAGGCCGCCGCCGCTCTTACTCTTGTCCTTGGAGGAATCGCCCTGCGGAGGCGTTTTCTGCGGCTCATGGCGCTGCGCTTCTGCCTGATTCTGCCCGCCGCTTGCAGCAGCTTTGTCCGCTTCCTGCAGCTCAGCATATTCCTGCGGATGATATTTTTTCATGATGCCGTCCTGAATTTCTTTCTTCTCCGCATATTCCACCTTGCGGTTTCCGTGCTCTGCCACGCTGTACGGATGCTTCTCGTCAAACTCAATGCCCCATTTGAAGAAGAGTTTCAAGTGTACCCGCATCGGATGGACGCCGGTTTTCATGACAACAAAATCACCCTTCGGCAGGGATTTCAGCTCGTCGGGTGTCAGCAGAGGCCGCTCTATCATCTGTAAACTTTGAGACGGATCGTTTTTGCTTCGGGAGACCGATCCGGTCATGACCGTCCGGCTGCCGAGCGCCTTGGACAGAGTTTCCGCAGAGCTGCTGTTGGGCGCGAAGCCGCCGAACAAGGTAATCTGCGTGTTGTCTACAATGATTTCGGAACCTTCTTTGCCGTAGTTCTTATCAAGCTGCGAAAAGGACTGTATGATCGGCACGATCTGCAGACGGCGGGAACGGGATGCGGAGAACATCATTTCCGCAGATTCGATCTTTGGCAAGGTGCCAAACTCGTCACAGTAGAATACACAGCGATTCTTCAATTTACCGCCGTTCTCATCAGCCACCGCAAGGATCTCACGGTATAGCTGCTGTATGATAAGTGAGATCATGAAAAATGTGTTGGGGTTTTCCTCCGGCATAATGATAAAGATAGCAGATTTCTCGTTACAGAAAGATTCCGCATCAATTTCCGTATCAAAACACAAAAGCTGTTCCAGTTCCGAGTCAAGAAATGAATTCAGACGGGACAGCGCTGTGGACATGACGGACGCCATAGACTGCTCGGCAGTATTCAGCGCTGCTCCGGCGAACCATTTCGCCTTGTGATCGTTGGGCAGCAGCTCCATGAGCTGCTGAAACTGATTCTTTCCTTTCTTGTTGGACGGCGCAAGAAGCTCCTGAATGATCTTGAATACCGATACGATGTGACGCTTCTGCGGCTCACAGAACTCTGCCACAAGCAGAATCGTTGCTGTGAGCAAGCCCTCGGCTGCATCGTAGAAGTAGGCGTTCTGACCAAAGGATGCCGCATCCATGCCGGAGAGGATAATGGTCTTTGAGATGATTTTTGCGTACTTTTCTGCCTTTGCCTTATAGACCAATACATCGGGATGCGCCTTGTAGAGATCCATATATTTGTTGACGAGGTGCAGAAGGTTATTTCCGTTGGAGCGCGTCGGGTTACGCAGGTCAATGACAGATACCTTGTAGCCGTACTGCTTTGCAATGTTGCCGTAATTGCGCATGACGTCACCTTTGGTATCGGTGGAGAGGAAGGACATGCCGGAGGCGCAGGCATATTCGATACAGGGATAGAGCCAGAAGGCTGTCTTGCCGACACCTGCGGCACCAATCATAAGGACATGAACATCTCCTGTATCAACAAGTGCCGTTGTGTTGCCCATACAGCCCACCACAATGCCCTGCGGCAGAGGATTGCCGTTTTCATCGGTGGGTGTTTTATGATCCTTTGCCTGTTCTCTCCATCGTTTCGGTGTAAACGGAACGTGCTGATAGGTCTTTCGGATTTCCGTTTTTGTTGCCCATCGTGCCGTACCGTGCTGACCGTCACCAACTGTTTTGGACTTGATGCCGTTCAGGTTATACACATAGGCAAGCAGTGTAATGCCGCCCAGCACACAGAACATAACGGCTCCGACAATAATCAGAGTTGTAATACCCGGCATTCGTCCTCTACCTCACTTTCTTCGGGAAATAACAGATCCTCGTTCCAATCCTTATGAATCGGTACGAGGATTTCTGTTTGGATACCCTGTGTAAACAGTTTATCCGCGATTCGTTTGTCTGCTTTCCATCCTGCCTCATCATTGTCGAGGCAAAGACAAACCGTTTTTATATTGGGATCGTCCTGCAGCATTTGGAGCATAACACGGTCGCTGACTCCGCAGCAGGCGGCATAGCTGTGCTTCTGCCAACCATCTTTATGCATGGAGATATACGACAGCATATCTATGGGAGCCTCAAACAGATAGAGCTTGTCGCTTGATCCGGTCCAGTGAAAGCTGTATTCGGGTCTGCTTCCGGGTACATTTCCTTTGAATGTTGACTCACTGCCGGTTCCTCGCAGGTTGGCATGTGCGGCATTCCCTTGGGCATCGTATCCCACGAAGACCGCATTGTGATACTCCGCGGATTCATAGATCATTCCTTTATGCGCAAAAGCATAGAGCACATCCCGATCAACACCTCGGTGGTGCATGAGGTAGGCATAGACTCTGCGCATATTATCGTTCTTCTCCGGCAGCACAAAAGGTTCTGCCGTTTTTTTCTCAATAGGCGGTGAGACGGTCAGAACGCCGGACGCACCGCCCAGCAGATATACCATCGCTTCGGGATAGGTCTTGTTATAGAAACGACGAACGAAGTCAATGGCATCGCCGCCTTTCTGTTCGTACTGATGAAACCAAAGGTTTCCGCGAATGGTGACCTTCTGTGAGCCGTCCCGCCATTCGTATTCGGAGCCGGAGCGTTTCAGTGATTCCCCCTGACTCCGCAGCAGATCGGCAAGGTCTGTCCTTCGTGCCTGCTCTTTCTGCTCATCGGTAAAATGAATATATTTTGTGGGCATAGTATTCTCCTTATCCTTGTTTCAGACCATGTGCCTGTTTCTTTTCATCGATCTTCCTGCGCAGCTTTCGGTCTATCGTCGCGCCTTTTCCTCTCCGCTCATCTTCCAGACGATTCTGAATGATCCGGCTGATATGATGGAGGAGACGGATCGTTCCCATAGCCGCACTCCAATTTCGGTTGGCGTGTATGCTGTGCAGGAGCTGTGCGGCATAGACATTTCCGTGTTCGGAGGCAGACGTCAGATAGGCAATGGCTTTGTCATAATCTCTTTCGACCTCCCGACCATATAAATAGATTTTTCCAAGCATATATTCCGCATAATCATTTCCGCTCTCCGCTGCAATCTCGAAATTGCGGATAGCTTTAAGAATATCCTTCACCGCATCCTCGGTGAGCCGTATCTTTCCTGCAAGGTATGCCGCAAAGGGATTTCCCTTAACCGACGCCTTTTCCAGATAGCCAAGTGCTGTCTGTATATCCTGCGGCAGAAGCTCTCCACGGTACAGCAGCTTGCCGAATACATATTCTGCGGCAGCAAAGCCGCGATCTGCTGAGAATTTGAGCAGCCGCAAGGCTTCCGGGATATCCTGTGTTAAAGGCTTTCCGTCAAGTAATGCTTTGCCAAGCGTATAGGCGGCATACTTGCTGCCTTGCTCCATCGACCTGCGGAGCAGATCTTCAGCACGAGGCAGATCCTGCTCCACATCTATGCCTTTGAGCAATGTTTTACCCAATAGGTATTCAGCAAAGGGATTACGCTCGACTGCGGATTCCTCTAACCATCGCAGAGCATAGTCAATGTTTTTCGGTACATCTTCACCCCGCAGGAACATCTTGCCAAGCCGATACTTTGCCACACCGCAGCCCATGTTGGCGCAGTCGATCAGCAGCTCCACGGCTTTGTTGGGATCATAGTTTTCACTGTCTCTATCCAACAGTTCCTTTGCCATATGATATTTCCCCCACATTGTTGGGGAATCATTTTCCTTTGAAGGAGCATACTCCTGATCCGCTTCCTCGGCAGACGGGTCGGTATCTGCCATCACGGAATCATCAATATCCTCCGCGATGTCTGTTCGGAGCGAAATGTTCAGTGCCTCCTGAATGACCGCATTGCGGACGGATTTGAATTCTTTGTTTTGTGACAGCGGAACACGCTGCGGAAGCTCATCTGTATAGGTGCGGATGACTTCCTCTCGCTGCCGATACCACAGATCATACAGCTCGGCAATGCGGCTGTCTGCGGCGAGTTCATCCACAATAGAATCCACCATGTCCTTCACATCCGCTTTCAGATATCCGTAAACCTTTTTGCCGGATGCTTTGGACAGCGCATCGGCAAGGAATGACAGCTTGTTTTCCAGCACGGGATTGTCATAGACACCTGCATTGATCTTTGATACGATCTCCGCAATCAGTTCCCGGCTGTGCTGCCGTAAGGTATCACGGTGTGTCGTCTGCTTTTCGTATACGGACAACATATCCTGCGCAAAGATTCCTTTGGCAAGGGAGGAGCGAAGCTGCTCCACGCCCTTCTGTGAGAGATATCCCTGCTTCGGATTTTCTGAATACACCATGAGATGCACATGCGGATGGTGTCCTTCATTGTGGAAAGCCGCAAACCATTTCAGCTCGTTCATGGGAATATGAAACTGATCCGAGAACTCCTGTGTCTGTGTACGAAGCATATCTCTCCATCTTGCACCCGTATTGAAACCGAGACGCTCGGCATCTTCACGGCGGAGTGAGACGATTGCCGTCCATACATTTCCTTCATGGAGATTCAGTTCTTCGGATACTTTGCCAAGCTGCACCTGCACACCATCATCCGTAAAGAGGCCATGAGAGCCGAAGCGCTCGGCACGAGGGCGAGTGGCAATATAGTCCGCGTAGGTTTTGGAGGACATCATTTCATCTGTGTTGTCCTCCACAGCGCGGTGAATGAATTCGGAAGCGTTACCCATGTTCGGCTTTTGAAGGTAGTCATCGTATTCGATCATGTCCACGCTCTGAGGAAAGTCCCGCAGGATTTTTTCGATTGCTTTCTTCTGTCGTTCAGTTGCAGGCGCAAGCTTCTGTGTATCATCTATTTTTTCTACGCCTTCACGGGTAGCGATATACTTTGCATAACCGCCTGCGCCTTTCCGGGCAGACGGCTTCAGATATTTGAATTTCGTAACGAGCCTTGCCATGCATCATCAGTCTTTCTGCCAATCCACCGCATCTTTCAGAGAGAAGGAACCGTTCAGCCGCTTGACCTCCTGCACACATTCTCCGCGCAAGCGTTCCAATGATTCGGGATCGACATCGTGGAAGGCGGCAAACAAATTTTGAAGCATGGCGATCTCCACGGACAGCTTGAAGAGCATGCGGCTCTGACGGTTGTCGCTCTCTGCGGCAATGCTTCGCATATTGGAGAGAAACATGTTCGGAAGATAATTGGATTTATCTTCTGCTGTCAGGTATCCGATATAGAAACGGACAGCTTTTTCAATAAATTCCGACTTGCTGATACAGTCATCCTTGCGGTATAGCTCCTTGACTTTGTCGAGGGTTTCCGGGTAAAGATACAGGGCAAATTTCTTTTTATCGGGTATCACCGACATTTTTCTCATCTCCTTATTTCTACTGTGTGACCCCCTGAAATACCGTTGCAGAACGGCATTATTCTGTGATAGTTGCCAACCGAAACCGCACAGGGCGAAACAGGTTGTCAACCGAAATACAGCCGTGAATAACCGTCAAAAACGCCCTAACGGTCGGAATTGCCGTCCGATGTGAACCTGCGGGGGCCGCCTCAGCGACCCCACGCTTTTCTCCTGCTTGAATATCGACCGCCGAAATACCTGCCTCAAAGGTCAGGTTACATCTGCATTTCGGGCGCATCGATTTCCAACTCCTTTCCGTCCAAAGCATCTGCGAACATTTCCGCTCTCTGTGCGGAAGTATGGTAATCTCCGCGGAAGGCTTTGTACGCTGCAACGGACACATCATGGAGCGAATAGGCTTTCTGTTCATCGGACATCGGATCGCAGACCGTCACCTGTTTTTCATCGAGGTCGAAATCAAGAGCGACCATGATGCGGTGATCCGCGGGCATTTGTTCGAGCAGGTTTTCATACTGTCGTTCCGAGATTTTTTCAGATCCGATGAATGCTTCCGCAAGCGCATGAGGAGTCGAGTCCAATTCTTGACGGGAATACAATCGGTAGCGATAGGCGGCCGCATGAAAGGACTGGAAGATATCACTTGCGAAATAGGAATCCATACCGTTTTCCCGAACATGGATCAACGAAAATTTCCGAGCTGCTTCTTTTGCTTCTTCAGCGCGGCGCAGATCTTCGACGATAGTATTTTCAATGTCCGCTCGCTTCTCCGCGGGAACCACCGATTCGTACAGTGCATCCAGTTTGGCATACAGTTCTTCACTGACGGCCTGGCTTTGATTACCCAACGCCTCTTTTATTGCATCGAGGCGCAGCCTGTTATAATACAGGGTGATTTCTTCATCAGCCATTTTCGGGAACCTCCGTTTCTTCCGTCTTTGGTTTTGACGATACTCTCGGTTTCTTCGCTCTCGGAATCAACGGTTCGGGGTTGCCGGAACGCAGTTCAATAAATTCCCGCACCCCGGCAGGAACGGATTTCTGATAGAGCGTATCCAGAGATTTTTCAAGCTCGGTTTCCACCTGCGTATCTTTCTGTTCAAGATACAGTTTCAAGGCAGAGAGTTTTTCTTCATCGTAGGACACGCTGATTGAGATTTTCTTCACGCATTTTCCTCCTGTTTACATAGTCATTCCAACGCCTGCGGTATCCATATCCGCAAGGCTCTGATCATTCAGAATGGTGAGACCGTTGTTATAGTCCTCCACCATTTTTTCGGCTTCGGTATATTGGTGTTTGGAATCATACCAACGGGACTCCATTTCGCTGATGGTGTTTTCCACGCTGCCGTGATCCACATGGCAGGAATAATAAGAGGCCGCGTCGAGGAACTCGTCGTGGCCGTGTTTCTTATAGATTCCGTACACCGATTTCATTTTTCCATGTGCCATAAGAGACGACCTCACATAGAAAGAACCGGAGATTCATCTTCCTCCGGCTCTGCCGCTTGCTGCTGTTCAATTTCATGTGCTTCCACAATCTGACGGGCGTGGGGAATATATGACGAGTATCTTGCATAGGGTGACCCCTCACTGTTTATCAGGATGCCATCATCATGACCATCACCCAACAGCAGAAGACATGGTCTGGTATTGCTTCGGTAGTCATGTTCTTCTTGATTGAAGTCCTCAATAAAATCGTAATCATTTAGAGGCGCACGAAGGAAAGATTCAAAGGCGAATTTGCTGACCTCCACGATCTTATCCACGACGCACCGGGTGTAATCATACTCCGACGCTTTCCGTTCCATCACGGCATTCATAATGATGGGCTTGTTGTCAGCCATCTTTTCATCCGATCCGAAATGCTCATCGTAAATATTACAGCCCAGCACCGACAGCAGAGAGAGCGGATCTCCTTCGCAGTTCTCGCAGTATTCCATGTGATAGGTCATTTCGATAGCATCTTCGGTCATGATGAGTTCATTGATTTCTTCTCGCTGCTTCAGTTCCTTTTCTAACTCCTTGCCAAGCTCATTGGTATTGGACACCTCCGCACCGAAGTGATACAGCAGTTCTTCATAGGACACCGACCAATATCCACGTTCCGAAAATTCAGTACCTTCCCGGATAGCATAGTCGGCAAGCTGCTTCAGTTTGTTTTTATCCATGCAAATTCTACTTTTTACATTTGTGGTGTTATGGTTTCGTCTTCATCCGCATTCGGGCAGTATGCCAAGTAGAGCATGAGATCGAAATCCTCGGTGGTATCGATGTCCGAAACCACATTTCTATCAAAGGCATCCACAATAGCATCAAGCATTTCTTTGTCGGAAGGAAGACTGACTCCGAAAGCCTTGTTGATCTCCGAAAAATCAAAATGCCAATTTCCGCTGTGCGTAAATGCACACCCCGCATCGGTCATATATTCAGCTATGGTTTGTGCGTAGTCTTCCCGGTCAAAATAGGGGGACAATGATGTGAACCCCAATTCCCGTATTTCATTATCGGTAAGCCCGATATCCGAAGACAGCGTATCATAGAGTTCCTCTCCTGATTGGAATTCGCCGATCCAGCACACAAGTCTTCCAAGCAGAGTTGCGTTTCTGTTCGAGAGGTCATCACCCCTTCGTTCGGAAATGGTATCGTAATATTCGTTTACATACTTGATTACACCATTTTCAATGGCTTCCTTGGAATCGTCCGAGATGGTGATTCCGGGATACAGCATGAATTCAAATAACAGATTTTCGTAGGCATCATCATTCCCGGCGAAAACTTCACACAAGACATCTTTGTCAAGCGGTGTGCAGTTAATATTAAATCCTCGGTATCTCATACGAGTGCCTCCTACATGGACAAAGACGGAGCCTCGTTCTCATCCGAGAATTCCGGCTCCATCTCATAATAATCTTCCGCATCGCCCCTGTCCTGCAGAGCCCATAACAGATGCGTCATCTCATCGTCTACAACAAGCGAATCGATTCCGTTTCTGCTGATCCATTCTCCGCTGACTACTTCAAGCGGATTTTTGAAGCGAAGCAGATATTCTGCACTCTCGTTCGACACGGCGGAAGGAAGCTCCTGCGCCATGCGTGTGACCGCTTCGAGTTCTTCGCAGTTGGCAATCAGCTCGGACGGCTGCATCTGAAGCCATCGTTCTTTATACTCGGCATAATTGGCATTGATTTTCTGCTTGAGGCGGGTGCGGGGAGAATCTTCGGGGAAATACTTGTCAAGGCTTTCAATGCAGTGCTCATGGAGTTCCTCTTTTGTCATGCCGAAGTGCCCGTTCAAGGTTCTAAACAGATCCTCGTCGTTGGAAATATGCTCGCAGATCCACGCGATCATCTGATCGTAGAGTTGGTCTTTGCGTTCTTGTGTCATAGACTTTCACATCCTTCTTTTTTCTGTTGTTTATGGCATTACCGCCGACTGTGCGTATCTCGAATAATACACGCTTCCGTTTGCGGCTCTCTGTGCCTGTACCGCCGCGCCCTGATCTCTGGGCGCTTCAAAGTGGAACAGCACATAGTCGGAAGCTTCCCGTACCGAAGCGGCGTTTTTCAGCACATCCAGTACACCGGGGAATTTCGTTTCCAGCTCATTGCACAGGAATGCAAGCTGCATATCCAGATTTGCAATGGAACAGCCCTGTGAATTGGCGTAGGCAATAAGGCTTGCCTTTCGATCCTCTGCCGTCCATTGTGCAAGACCGTATCCGGCACGATCCGTTTTGAAATTGGTATACCGTCCGCTGTCTACCGCCTGCGTATAGGAGGCATCCGTGTATCCGAGAATATCCTCGTAGGTGTTCTGCAGGTTATTGGGCAGCAGTCCGCTCTCGGCATACAGATTTCCCATCAGCGCGGCAACACCGTAGGGGTTACCGATCTCACGGTACAGCGTATCCCAAATGCGTTTCTCATCCGGTGCCTGCGAGATATCGTCTTCGAGGTAGGAGATATACGGAATCTTCAGCCAGTGTGTCCATCCGCTGTTTCCGATGGGTGTCTGAATTACGCCGACCTTTGTTCCGCTGGCATGGATGACCTGACCGCCGCCGATATAGATGCCGATATGACCTTCATGCCATACGGCAAGCCCCGGTATCTCCGGGATCGTATCAATGGTTCCTTTCTCTGTGGCATTGCTGTACATAGTGTCCGCGCCGATATCCGGCATACCGTTTGTGCCATACTCGATTTCATGTGTGTCCGGGTTCAGCCAGCCGTAACCTTTGATGAGACCCACGCAGTCTGCTGTTCTGCCGCCGATCCAGTGAGACTCGATGAACTCGGCATAGCCGCCGACCTCATCCGGGTACTGTTCCGCTTTCGCTTTATACAGGCTGCGCGTCAGCACGGAGCCATAGGTTCCCCACACATACCCCCAGCCGTGGGACTGTGCATTCTTTGCCCACTCCACGAGGTCGAGATTGTTTTTACTGTAAGGATCGATATACCCGTCGGTCGGTATATACACGGCACGGATCGCTTTCATGACATTGGTAAAATCCGCAGGTGAGATTGCTGTTCCGAAGGCAGCATTCACCGCCGCAATGAGCTGCGCGTCTGACTGTCCTTCCGCAAAGCAGCCGACCAGCTTGTCAATGAAACCGCTGTCGTGGGAATAATCTGAAAGCGCAAGTACATACAGCACCTGCGCCTCCGTGACACGCTGTGAGTCGAAGCCAGCGGCCGTCATCTTATCCTGAATGCCGTACATGGTGTCCTCTACAAATTGCAGACGGCTTTTTTCTTCTGCTGACAGGTTCTCCACCACGATCTCCTGCAGGCGGTTCGTGTCGATCTCTATATCGCCGTTAAAAATAGCGAGGATCGATGCAAAGGGCAGCACGATAATGATAATGATACCGAGCACGATACCGAGAACGGTTTTTATGACCTTCGGATCGGATAACAGCGCGACCGCGATCTTCTTTAATGCCGCGCCGACCGTCGCGCTCATCAGCGGCCTCCGGCCTTGCCGAACATAGCCGCCTTATATTCGGGCGCGATAACCTGCAGGAGATATCGTTCATTACCGCAGCGGTACAGGCAGGTACCTCTTTCGGGATACTTGATCAGCTCAAATTCGCTCGGCTCCACCTGCAGAGCATCCATATACTCCTTCGGGTTAATCTGTCCGGCATTAAACAGGAACTGATGGGTCGGGATACTGAACAGCGGTTTTGTAAATTCTCGAATCGACGGAATCAAAAAGTCCTCGATATTCTGTGAAGCCAGAATGATCGAGGAGTCCTTCTTTCGCACACGCTTCATGGCGTTGCGGATATATTCGATTGCCGTCATATTCGTAAGGAAGAGATACAGCTCATCAATGGATGCCGCCGTATTGCCTTTACCCAGCAGCTCGTTGCTCATGAAGGAGAGGATATTGAACAGCATCGCATCCTTCAGACGCTTGTTGGTATCCATGAGTCCTTTGACGCCAAACACGAGGAAATTGGAGTCCGTGATATTCGTATGCCCGTTGAAATACTTGCTTTCGGCACCCACGCACATGGAGTGGATGCCAAGACACACATCCTGCAGAGTATCCTCGGTGTAGAGGTATTTCCGCTGTTTGTCGTAAGTCATATATTCTTCTTCGCAGAGCTTATAGAAGTCCTCCATGACAGGAAAGTCCGAGGGCTTCATTTTGCTGTAGTCTGTCATGTCCGTGATACCGAATCTGGCGTACAGCTTACTGAGCAGGATTTCAATGGTGTCGATCTGAATATCCGTAAAATCCTTATAGCTGCGGAAGAAATCTTTCAGAAAAGCGATGTGCTGACTCAGACGGGTAATTCTCTTGAAAGCGTCCGGTGTGCGCAGATCAACGTCCGCAATGCCGTCCGTCCACGCTTTCGGTTCCAGCGGGTTGATGGTATACTCTCCGGACATGAAGTCGATATAGCAGCCGCCGAGAGAAGAGCACAGTTCCTCATATTCAGATTCGGGATCAAGGCAGATGATGCTTTTGCCGGATTCACGGATGTTGGTAAGCAGCAGCTTCAGAAGATAGCTCTTGCCCTGACCGCTGTTACCGAGGATGAGGATATTGGATGTGGTCTTGTCTTCTGCACGGCGGTCGAAGTCCACAAGGATGTTCGTGCCATACTTATCTCGCCCGATATACAGGCCCTGCGGATCGGTCTTGCCTGAGAAGTTAAAGGGGTACAGATTTGCCACGGAGCTGGCCGGCAGCACTCGTTCATACTGTGCGCCGAACTGATTGGACCCCACAGGCAGAACAGAGAGAAATCCTTCTTTCTGTCGGAGAGTTAGTCTGTCAACGGAGATCTTTGAGCGAGTCAGCTCCATGGCAATGTCCGACTGCAGTTCACGGAGCGCCTCCATGCTCTTTGCCTTCAGCTCGATGAACACGGAGCAGTGGAGCAGCGGTTCCTTATTTTTACGAAGGTTAGCCAGCAGCTCAATAACATCCTGCAGGTTACCTTCGGCCTCGATGGTTTCGTTGACATCGGTGCTGCCGGACTTCATTTTGTTTCTGCGGGTAGCGTTCTGCACGATCTTCCGCTGTTCCATACTCTCCACCAGCCTGTGATAGATCCGAAGCGTCACACCGCTGCGGTCTGCGAGCTGCGACAGGATCGCCTGTTCCTCGGTAGAGGGCGGATATTCACGGATGACCCATACCGAGCGGTAGGAGTCCCCGATGATATAATGGTCTGTCATGATTTTTACGGTACCGGGCAGGATCATATCGAAGAAGTCCTTCGTGCGGATTTCCTCCATCTGCTCCGGCGTCAGTACCCGCTGTTTGCGTTTCAGCATATTTTTTACCTCCTTGGTGTCGTTTTGCTTTCCGTAAAACGGCATAAAAAAATCAGCCGCTTTGCAATTTCGCAAAACGACTGACTTTGTGATTATATTTGTGTGCATAGGTAACCTACAACCGAGAGGTTATCGAGGTTATCTTCGGTTACATCGTCATCTTCGGGCCGTAATCTTCGGCAATGTTTTCTTCCACATCATCCTCCGTGCTGTCTTCACGCATTGGATTCTGCGTTTGGATCAGCTGCGCGAGATGCTCAACACGGCGCTCTATCGAGTCACCGATTGCTCGGACACGCCGCTCATCGATATAGTCCTCGATCTCTCCACCCGAAAATGTTTCTGTAATCAAGGTCTGTACATCATTCAGCTTATCAAGATCAAGCCAGTTGAAGGAGGATACCAGCTTGAGCTGTTCCTCATGGTGCTTCTTGAAAGGCTTGCACGTGATCTCCTGTCCTCTGAGAATCTGCACAGGCAGCTTATCATAGCCGAGAGAGGAGCCGCTGTCGTAGATCGGTGCGAATCCGAGCCATTCCAAGGTTTCCGCGTTGCGAAGCACACCGAAGTTGTTGAAGTGTCTGTCCTCATTGGCAATGATATAGTCCATTGTGATCATACGGTCAAGGAACGGTACGGCACCGTGAATGCCCAAGTCTTCACAGCACTTCACGAAATGCTGATACGCCGACATGCTGTTATTTTTCTTCTGCGAGTTGAAAATACGCCATGCGGGAATCAGTTCTGTGTTTTCGTCAATGAAGTCCTCGCACACACTGTAGGGAGCGCCGTTGTTCCATACAACCGAATACGGGATATGCGCAATTCCGAGCCGCTGCATGATGCCGTCTGCGATAACCTCATTAAAGGGCTGCTGACGGTACGGGTTGGAACCGCCTTTTACAAGACAGCGTTTGCCGTCAATGATCTTCCATCTCTTTTTTAGATTGCCGTCCGAAGTGTTATCCGGCGAGCTGAAGTTCAGTACATTTGCTTTTTTATTGGCTCCGAACAGCACATCACCGATATCGTCGGAGAAATCATTATGGAAGAAGTTAATTTCATCCCACGAAAGCTCCGTCCCCTCCGGGTGAATCCAATATTGATCCGAAAGGCTCAACCCGTAGCATCTGACAAGCAGCATTTTCGTGCTTGTAATCTCCAATGTTTCCAGTGCTTCGCGCACACCGGAACGACTGGCAGGAATCGATCTGTCCGTCCACCAATCATTCAGTGCCGCTCTGTCTGCGGCACCTGCGCGCACCTGTATGCCGATGGGAAGGTGCTCCGGTGCATACAGCTTTCCGACTTTTTGAATAAACCCGGTGGCATCGTCCAGTTCAATATCTGCCACGGGAATGCGTTTATGCATCAGTGTGCATTTCAAACCTGCCACCTCATTCCGTTTCCTGTTTCTGCTTTTGGCAGAAGCGCCTGCAGGCTTGCTCCGCAGAGCGCGAAGCTCTGCCTGAAGCGCTTTTCGCTTTTCTATCTGCTTGGCAAGAGGTTCAACCTCATCATCTCGCAGATACTTGCTCTGCTTTTGACCGTTTTCTGACCATTGATGATAATAGTAGACCTTGCCCTTGATGTTTTTTTGCGAGATATATCCTTTGGGAAGTGTCGCAATTTCAGCACTCAGCTCTGCGTTCTTTTCCAAAAGTTCCTTATCTGCCATAGGAACGCACCTCCTTGCTTCAAAGGTATTATACCCTAAATTAACCCCCGAAGTCAATCATCTCGCAAAAAGTTCCGAAAAAAGTTACAATCTACTGTGCCGCGGCTACCACAATGAGGCGGCTGTCGGAGTCGCCTCCATAGCAGGTAGAGAGCGTGAGGAGCCGTGTTCCGTATTTGGGAATGGCATCCGTCACATACAGAGCCTTATCTGCCAGCGTTTGTATATGCTGCGTATAATCATCTTCGCTTTCGGCGTTGATGAAGTCATACCATCCGTCCAGCTTATTGACAACCGCTGCGGCAAAGACGGTATAATTCTTCACGCCTTCCTCGGTTTCCCATTCGATGACAGGGTGACTTTCACAGAATGACGGATCTGCATAGTATCGGATGTCCGCATACATCGTGCCATTTTTCATGTTATGACCGTAGGTGATCAGATTCGTACTGTCTGCCGTGCATCGGAAGTCCAGAAACGGAACCCCGGACTGGCTGTAATCTCTGTAGAAATCCATCCGCAGGTATTTCTGCGGCTGCTTTGGGGTATGCATGATAGGGTAATCCACCGCCGTGTCGGGGATGCAGATCCATGCGACGCACTCGCTGTTCTGTTCCTTTAGCCCCGTAAAATCGTGCTTATGCACGGCAGGCGGTATCGTTTCTTCCGCAGGATCGGTGTCTTGAATTTCGGGTTCCGTCTGTGGTTCCGGCAGCTCTGCAAGCTCGGCAAGCTGCGAGAAGGTATCCTTTTCTTTTTTCTGCCGTGACAGTTCCGACCATATCATATAGCAGGATACGGCAAGAGATGCCGACAGCAGAACAGCAAGAATCCCTGCGATGACCTTAGTCCTCGTCTTCATCTTCCGGCACCTCGTAATACTGCTCGCCGTCCGCATCCGGCATCTGTTCTCCCTGCATGCTTGCCTCAAAGTAGATGGCAAGGAAGCGCTTGATATCCGCTTTCCTCATGCGGCTGACCTCAAAGCCCTGCTCGGAGATGATCTTTTCGATGCGGTTGGCGGTATCGAAGACCTGCTTGTCTTTCGACCCTTTGATTCGCGCGGTGAACAGGAACTGTCTTGCCGTTGCCATTTCCACCTGCACATTATCAAGAAATTCGATGTCCTTCTTGATGAGCTTCCGCACCTTCGGATTCTGCTCATCCTTCAGTCTGCCATGCAGATAGGCTTTGTTGTCATCGAAGCACTCGGAGGAATCGGTGCAGGTGATCTCAATATCCGGGATAGCGGAGAGCACCATCATCAGATGCCGGATCTTGATCTCTATATTCACATGGGACAGCACCGAGATATTTGTCGGGGAAACCGTATAGAAGAGCAGTTCACCCTTATTGGTCTGCAGTCCGTATTTGGTGAAGGTCTTGACGCCAATCAAGTCCTGTACGGACTGACCTTTTCTCTTTTTCTGCGTTTTTTCTTTCTTAGCCATTGCTCGTCACCTCCATTCGTAATACTGCTGTGTGGTCAGAAAATACCGACCCGCATATCGGATATAATCCAGAATCGTGGTATCATCCATGCGGATCGTCAAAAAACCATAGCAGAGCGTTGCGGCTGCAGGAAGAAAAAACTGCAGCTCCACAAGGATCACTATGGACAGAAGGGCTGCTACGCCCAATATTGCAAAGTCACGCAGAGACCAAAGCCACATATTGGCTGTGGCTTTGAGGTTCTGCGGATACAGATAGTGTGTCATGATAGTCCTCCCATCGACTGGTCTTCACCACAGACATCTTCGCAAAATTCCTGCGGCGTCTGACCGTAGATTTCATTGATCTTCTGCGTGATCATATCTTTGATAAGCTGTTCTTCGTCGGTGCTCGGCTCATAGTCAAAGTATCGATTTGTACTGCTGTCATCGGTATCGATCTCACACTCGATGCGGAGCGTATCTTCAAAAGGATTGTACCGGGCATACATGTTGAGCCATGTGCTGTCGTTATCAGCGGTGTGGATGTTGAACTTCTTGTCCACATCGAACCATGTTTCCAGATACGCAAGTATCTCATGCCCGATATCTTCATCTACCTGCATGTCCGCATCAACCGCAAGATCCCTGCGTTCCAGTTCTTTGTTATCTTTCATTGAATTCCTTCCTCGTACAATAAAAAGAGGCACTGCATTATCGCAGTGCCGATAGAATCATTGGAAAGAAGTATGTCTTCGAATCATACGCCTTTTCCAAACAGATATTTTTGTCGCAGATAATCTGCGTGTTCCGGGCTGATGGCTCCGTCGTTGATCACGGCAATGTTGATGCTGCCATAAAGTTCCCCCCATAGGCAGTCCATTAAGCCGGAATGGTTTTTCAAGCCCTCTTTGTAGGCATCTAAATCATGCTGCAGGTATTCGGGTAATCCGTACTCATATGAGCGTTCTATCTCCGTTTGACGAATACCATTTTCCGTGAGCAGCTCCATTGAAACACCTAATGCCTTTGCCAGCTTGTACACCGTTTCGGCGGAGCACTTTTCCAGCTTTGATTTTCCGCTGCACAGATCACACAATGTTGCATGGGGAATCCCCGCCGTGACAGCAAGCTTATACTTGGTCATTCCTCGCTTTTTCAGCAAATCTTCAATAATCATACCATCCGCCTCCTGTCATTATTATATCGGCATACCGAAATAATATCAAGGGCGGCGGGTATAATCTTACAAAGAATTCACAATTACTTCGCCCGTGCGACGCTTCTTGTCAGATTGACTGCCGTGGTCGTTGCATGCACCACGCTCATCATGTTCACCTTTACGGAAGAATCAAGACCGAACTGTTGCGCAATACGAGGTACTTCATTTGCCGCAAGCATAATGCCAAGTCCCATGAGCATATGGTCGGGGAAGGTCAAGAGACCGAGGAACAATAAGGTTGTCTGCATAAATGCCGTGAGGCAGATCGCCGCCACCTGCTTGATCCACTGATTGAAGCCGTCTGTATATCCGCGCGGGACGGAAAACATATACAGGCTACCCACGGCCATCTGCACCAGCAGAATGCCTCCGCGCTTGATGTTCTGAAAGAATACCTTGATCACGCAGTAGGCAAAAGCGATCAGACACAGAAGATTTAACAGTCCAAAAGTAACATCGGCGGATACACGGAAGCTGCCTTCGAGGACGGTTGTGCTCTGACCAGCAAGGTCGAGGGACTGTGCACCTGATACAATGCCCGTCAGGTCATGGGAGAAGGTGTTCTGCAGACTGATGCAAAACTTATATAGTTCCACCGGCACAACACCGATGAGTGAGCAGGCAAAGAAGCCTTTGAGAATATTGAGGCTGGTCGTCTTTATATTTGCCCGTCCGTTCTGATACTCAATCGCCACATCGAATATAGCGACTACCGTACCTGCCACGAACAGCGACCAGCCGAATAGTGTAAACAGCTTTATGGTCGCCTGCACCCATGACAGATCAAAGATGTCAGCGCCCATATTGCCCATCATACTGAAAAAATCGGCAACAGCACCGTATATGATTTCATAGAACCATTGGAGGATGGAATCGAAGATCGTGTTAGCGATCTCCGTTCCGAGATATTCAATGGTTCCTCCGATAGCGTCACCGATGCCCGAAAACAAATCTCCGAGCCAATCAAACATAGGTTGTCACCCCTTTCGTGGTATCATAGTGTCATAGACATATCCTCACTCTGATACATGGAGAGATAGGCACCTATTGTGTCCGATACCGCATCTCGGTCGGCCAATGTGGGATGATATCCGTACCAATCTGCTTTTCGATTGTATTCCCAGATATGGATATCTCTTGCCATAGGGTTGCTTTGATAACAGGGATTCTCTCCGAGGATATCTTCAAAAGTGAAGGTTTGGCTGTCGACCAAACCTTCCGTGCGGTTAATGATTTCGGCGCGAATGGCATTGTACTGCTCTGCTACCCGCGTGGAAACAAGCTGAAGCTTGACACGCAGATCACCATCCAATTTGCCGAGCAAGGTCTTTCCACAGTATTTTTGCTCACCAATCGTGTCGCACTCAGAGAAAAACCTGCGCATTTCCTGCTCGTAAAAATTCATAGGCGTCACCTTAGATGATCGTCCAGATATAGAGCGGTGCGGTCAGGGTGAAGATCAGGCAGGCAAAGAGGATGCAGGGCGCGGCAAACTCAAACTGACCGTGCTTCCTGTACTCGAAATACGAAGTACCGACCTTCACAAAGAAGAGGATGGCCAGGATCATATCCACAACGGGAAAGACCACATTGTTTACGACGGTCTGCACCTGCGTTTTTGCGGCATTCCATGTGCTCTCAATAGCCCCTGCCACATCACCGGCTGCGAATGCAGTCACCGAGAGCATGGAGACAAGAACGGTCATCAATGCCGCGCAAAGAAGAATTCTCATGGATTTCTTTTTCATGTTGTTAATAACCTCCGATTATTTTTCTGATTTCTTTATCCGTAATTTTTTTCATACGAATGTTGAGGTTTTGGCAAAACTGTATTTCGCCGCGCATACCTTCGGAAACCTCATCACCGAAGATCCACATCTCATCACAAAACCATAGAAGACTCAGTCCGGCGGCCATACCGATCTCACGCTCTTTCGGGATGCTGTCGTTCAGACACAGGGCATAGAAATGCGGAACGACAGGAGCCGTTCCGCATTTCAGAGCGTATTCGGTGTATTTCTTTACGCGCTGCAGGTTATCTTCTACATTCCCGCCAAGCGGGGCGCAGATATACACCTTTTTCATCACTGCTGATCATCATCCTTCTTTTTCTTGAAGTAGATAATAACAACAGCGATCATGCCGCCGAGCGCGATACTGCCGAGACCGATCCAGAAGCCGAGATTGCTCTCATCTCCGGTCTGCGGTACATCGGGAGTGGGAGGTGCTACAGTGACCGTTTGTCCGTCATCGTTGATGTCGGCATGGACGGCAATCGCCGCACCTTCACGGAATACGGTTTCAAACACAACAAGCTTTGTGTTCGTGGTAATACCGGAGGCGTCGAAGGTGAAGGTCACCTTCACTTCGCCGTCTTTCGTTTTCGGAGTGAAAACGGCCTCTGCGGTAACGGCAGTCCCGTTCACGGTATAAGGCTCGCCGGTTGCCTTGTTCATCAGTGTGCCCTTGACCGTGTACTCCTTGCCGACAGTGAGATTCGTATAGGATACGGTATCCTCAATGGTCACCTTGCCGGAAGGGGCAACGGTCTTCTTTCCGTTGGCTGTAGCTTTGGTCTTGATTTCGGGTACACGGACGGTGACCGTCTGATCTTTATCTTCCAGATCCGCATGGACAGCGAATTCCTTGCCGCCCGTGTACAGGCTCTCAAAGACGACGATGTCGGTATCCTTGCCGATCAGTCGGCTGTCAAAGGTGAAGGTGACGATCACGCTGCCGTTTGCACTTTCCGGCACGAAGGTCACTTCCGCAGTGATCTCCTTACCGTTTTCCAGAAAGGCTTTCCCGGTGCTCTTGTCCATCAGCACACCCTTTACGGTGTATTCCTGACCGGGGATCAGATGCTGATACTCTACCACATCGGTGAGCGTGAACTTTTCAGTCGCGCAGACCTCCTTCTCGCCATCTACCGTTGCGGTCGTTTTGAGAGCCGGGATTCGGTCATTGACCGCCTTGATCTCCACAGTTGTACCGTTCTCTTTGATCGTCACGGGATATTTCGTGCTGTTTTCCAGATACCCTTCGGCAGGCTGCAGCTCGTAGATCACATACTCGCCGTAAGGGATGCGGTCAAAGGCGAAGCTGCCGTCCTCACCGGATTCGGTCACAAGGATAGCGGTATCGGCGCTGAATACGGTTTCACCTGCAGCGAACAGGCCGAACTTAGCCCCTGCAACGGGTTTCTCGTCCTCACGGTCGACCTTATAGCCCTTAACGGAACCGTAAATGAGCTTGTTGGGGATCGTATTGCCGTCGTTGACGGAAATGCTGATTTCAGCGGTGTCCTGTCCGGCGTATTCAAAGACGACCGGGTATTCCTTATCGGAGAGGATATAGTGGGAGTCGGTGCTGATCTCCTTGACATACATCTTCGCACCTGCAGGCAGATCCGTCTTAAATACGGCCTTGCCGTTATCAGAGCAGGAGACGATTTCCACAAGTCCGTCTGCGGGGATCACAGTACCGTCTGCCGCCTTGCATTCCTCGGCAGCATACAGTCCGAAGGTAACGGCATGAATCTCACCGTTTTCACCGATGTGGAATCGGGTGTCCTTTTCCATTGCCTTTGCAAGATCAATGGTCAGATGCTGACGCTCGTTATAGAAGGAGGATGCGGTGGTGGTGATCTCCACCTCCTGACCTGCGTAGCTCAGTTCTACATCCTGTACATCGGCGTTCAAAATCATGCCGTAGGGGGCTTTCACCTCACGGATCGCATATCTGCCGAGATACAACGGCTCTGTGGTGGCTGTGCCGTTTTCATCGGTGGTAAGGGTTGCCACGACGGTGTCTTTGGCGCAGCGGAGTGTGCCGTCCGGCGTATAGATATCTTCAGTAGCAACGACGGAGTATTCAGCGCCGGACAGTCCGCGTACTTCATAGACAGGCTGATAAATGCCGTTCGCTTCCGTAACGGAGGCAAACACCTCGCCGCTCTTGCTGATGGTAATCGTGCCTTTCTGCGGCATGTTCGGACGCTCCACTTTGACCACAGTCACAGCATCCTCCTCAGATGCGTTATCTTCCGTGATGTCAAAATACACGGGATCGCTGTTGAGCACATATCCATAGGGAGCGTTGACTTCCACAAGGGCATATCCCTTGCCATAGTCCAGCTCTTCCGGAGTGATAAGGGTGCCGTCGGCTGTGGTGTAGAAGGTGTCGATCACGGTGAGCTGCGGATAGGTGAAGGTCATTTCCACCTTATTGCCGTTGGGATCTAAAATGTGGAAAGCAGCTCCGTCGTAGGGAATCGCTTTCCCGGTTTCCGCGTCGGTCTTGACGACCTTGACATAGGACTTGAAGGGTGCATTGTTGATGAGGTATCGATAGACCTCACCGTCACGGTTTACGAATACATCAAAGGCGGGCATAAGCTCCTTGCCATCCCAGCCCTTTGTCTGCTGTACCGTGTAGCGTCCGTAAGGCAGGGCTTTTGTTTCCGCAAAGCCATTCTCGTCACAAACGAGGTAATCTCTCTCGGTGCTTTTTGCATTCTCATAGGAGCCTGCGCTCTTGAGGAACACGGCGAACTCCGCGCCTTCCTCCGGCGTTTCGAGCTGAGTGGAGCCGTCATCGCAGTGCTTGATGATGGCGATGGAACCCTTCATAACGGTTTCGTCCGCGTCGACATCGGGCGCTGCATTGTGCTCTACCGTATACAGCTTTGCGTCTGCGCCCACGGGATAGACCGCTTCATTGACAAGGTAACCCTCGCTTGCGGTGATTTCACGGATGCTCCAATCACTGTCGCAAACATAGTACGCGGTGGTAAACTGCCCGTCCTGATCGGTGGTATAGGTGTCAATGAGCTGTCCATCTTTGTACAGTCCGTAGACGGCACCTGCAAGTGTGGCATCCCCCTGTGCGGTACCTGTTTCCGCATCTGCCTTGACTACCGTAACATTGAACTTCTTGAGACGGTTGTCGAAAGCCTTCTCCGTTACCTTGTTCCATTCCACGGCAGCTGTCTGATTCTCCGGTATAACATAGCGGATCGGCGTATCCACTTCTTCAAGGACATAGTTGGAGCCAATCAGAAGATTATCAAAAACGGCAACACCGCTGCTGTCGGTGACGGCATACTCGTCCACGGCAAGGCCACTGAAAGAAGTGCCGGACACATGGAACTTGATGCCTTCCACCAGACCGTCCTCGCAGGTCTTGGTCACCTTGAGTGTGCCGCGCTTGAGCGTGTTCTGGAAGGTGACCGTGGAGGTCTTTCCGCTGACGATGGTAATGTGCTGCTCGGTCTGCGGCTCATATTTCTCGTCCGTCAGCTCCGTCACGGTATATTCACCCGGCATGAGGTCAATGTCCACGGTACCGTCAGCCTTCGTGGTCACGGTCTGATTTACGCCATTGCCGCTGATAGTAAAGCGGATGCCGTCAACCTTTCCGTCTTCACTTGCCTTGACGATATGACCCACGCCTGTGGTTTCCGTATCAAGCTTGAAATAGAAATACACAGGGTCTTCCGCGCCGGATGCCATCGTCTGTTTGCCGGGACAGCCCCAGATGAGCATTTTGCCCATGTTGAGATTGATGTCCTTCTGCGCGGATACCGTCACGGCGTTTGCAATCATTTTCTTGCTCGTGAAGGTATACTGATTACCGCTGCGGGTAACGGTGATACCGCTGGCAGAAAAGTCGATATCTTCAAAGGTGTTATTGGTATCCGTCAGTGTCAGACTGTAATTGTCTGCGGAAGCGTTATACTTGAGCGTATAGGTCTGTGCGCTGTTTCTGTTTCGGCTTGCAAAGCTCGGCACGGTATAGTGCGCTGCCATCTTCTCCAAGATCCAGTTATAGCACTTCTCCGCAGGTCTGCCTTTGAGCGTAAAGTTATACAGATCCGCATCAATACCGTTATTGGAAGAGATCGATGTGGGGCTTGTGCGGAGCTGCTGCTGATACTCCCAGATGATGACCTGTGTGGCATAGGCGAAGTCATCCGCATTGGTGCCGGATACAGGAGAGGTCATGCCTTCATGCCAGCCGTACATCAGCGCCAGCATGATTCCGTACTGTGCGGTCATGGGCAGGTTCTGAAAATATCTGCTGTTGCTGCCGCTTGTGGAGGAGTAATCGTCGTAGTAATCGAAAGAAGCACCGGACTCAATACAGTACACCTGATGGGTACCGGTGGAATCGATCATCATATACTTATACTTGGCGTAACCTCCGGTATGAGAGGTAACATAGGTGCTGCCGTCATCGTTGTAGAAGAGAATATTGCCCGTCTTGTTGTAGAAGTTCTTCCCATCAGAGCCGAGATACAGATCTCCGAAGGTCGATGTGCAGCTTGTGCCTTCCTCCGTAGACCACGCAAATGCCGCGGTCGGGAGCATGGCAATGAGCATGACGATGGCAAGTAATGCTGAGAGCCATCTCATGCTTTTTCTTTTGCAAAATGCATTCATCTTGTGTTGTTCCTTCCTTTCTTGACAAAAAAAGTCCTCTGCCGTTTTCAGCAGAGGACTCTGTCTTGGGTTTATTTTGTTTATGCGAATACGAAGTAGATTGCGTATGAGCCGCCTTGTGATTCACAGCAGATATTGAAGCACGAGATCTCATCCAGCCCGTAGGCACTGAGATTGTCCAGCGTATGGAATCGGATATACTGGCTCAGATTCGACTTGAGCGCATCTCCCTGATTGTTTGCCGATGCGATCACCGGATTCCACCATGTGGCATTTTGGGTTGACAGTGAAGTATCCAGCGTGTAACCCATGCTTTGCCCGATGGCAATGCAGTCCGCTCGGATGGCGTTGATATCGAACTCATAATCGTATGCCGTCTTCGGCTTCGTTTCTGCAGGCGGTTCCGTTGGCTTTGGCTGCTCCGTAGGCTTCGGCTGTTCCGCAGGCTTCGGCTGCTCCGTAGGCTTCGGCTGCTCCGCAGGCTTCAGCTGCTCCGTAGGCTTCGGCTGCTCCGTAGGCTTCGGCTGCTCCGCAGGCTTTGATTGTTCCGTGGGTTTGGGCTGCTCTGCAGGCTTCGGCTGCTCCGTGGGCTTCGGCTGTTCCGTGGGTTTTGTCTGCTCCGCAGGCTGAGATGTTTCCGCAGCTTTGGGCTGCTCGGCTGCGGGAACCGCAGTTTCTTTTTCTGCCGGTTTGCTGTCTGATTCCGTTTTCTCCACCGCGGAGGGCTGCTTCGTCGAGTCTTCCGTGCTTTCGACTGTGGGGGCGGCTGTAGACTGGACGCTGACCGTTTCGCTTTCCGCAGGCAGGTCGGGCCTTATCGCTCCGCATCCCGTCAGGACTGCCAGAAGAATTAGCAGTGCGAGGGTGCCGTGTATTCTTTTTTTCATAGTAGGATCACCTCTTGCCTATAAGGATACGGGAGGAATCCGAAATGTCCAGCGAGAATCGGAAAAATTTTTACATTTTTTGCGAGAAAGCAGCCTCGTCCCGTTCCTCCGGGCTTTCGTCTTCCGTTTCGGAGAGCTTTTCCTCATACGCCTCCATAACGGCGGCATTCAGTTCATTCCGTGCATCTGCCGTAATGGGATGGAACTGATCCGTGTATTGCTTCTTACCGTCCTTTTCGTAGGATGACTGCGGCATCTGAACGAAGAGTCCTTTCTGCGACTCGATCACCTTGATGCCGTGGATGGCAAACGCACCGCCGATATTGGCACTGGCGATTGCCTTGACCTTGCTGCCTTCATAATCGACAAGGCGGTCGATCCTTGCCGCTACAGCCGGGACGGTATATCTGTTTTCCTTTGGGGTGATGGTTTTCTTTGCAGGCATTGTATCCTCCTTTAATTGAATCCGTAAAGAATAAATCCGGTGTCAGCCTGAACTTCTTCATCGCTGATGTCCTCCGGCTCCGCAAACCGATCCATATATTTCGTCACCTCCTGATCTGTTAGTCCTCGGAAATCATCCTCGGTAAGTCCGCACACAAAGAACGGGCCGGCAAGGACAGAACCATAATCATTGTAATGGCGGTTTCCGGGCATGCCTCGCAGTTTAGATTCCTCATTGCCGACATAGCAGGTACCGTCCTCATTATAAATTGGCTCTATCAGTCCATCGCCAACAGCCTTCTGCTCGGCTTCCAGTGTGTGTTCGACCTCGGCCACATAGGGCTTTCGATTGGGTTCCACATAGACCACCCGCATGAGGTTATCCGGCTTCTGTGTCTTGGACTCGTCGAAGTCGATCTGCTTGAACCCAAAGGAATCGCAGAAAAAAGCACCGTTATCATTCACGACGATATCCGAAACGGACAGCGAATGACCACGGTGCAGAGGATGACCTTCCGTATTGAATTTTGTAAAAATCTGTTCGGGGTCGGTTTCGTCGATCTCGGCATTGAACACCTCGTCATAAATCGAAGGATTAATGTCTTTCGACTTATGCAATCGTTCGAGGGCATCAAAACCCATAAACTTAATGCGGTCGGTATCTCTGTCCATATTGATCTGATAGATTTTTACCCTCAAATTACATTCCTCCCATCGTAATATCTTCATTCTTATTTGGCTGCAATTCTTCCAGCTTATCTGCCGCCCATTCCGGGAGACATTCATCCTTCAGTACGCCGATGATGTCGCTGCGGTTATACTGGGTGCTTTCCCCGGTGTCGAGGAATTTGCCGAACACCTTTCGCCCTCTTGCATGGGGGCTTGCTCCGAAACCGCCTTCCGCGAGGAACAGCTGACAGTCGGGCTTTTTATACTCGTCCTTGAAAATACTCGGATCGATCACGACGACCTTTCCTCTATAGTCCTGTTCGCTGTCGTTGGGGAGGCAATGGGAGGCATCGAAGAGTCCGAGATCCTGCCACGCCTTTCGTGCCTGATCAACAAATGCGTTTGTCAGTACCGGATGGGACTCTGCGCAGAAATGCCAGCGGACATCATCGTTCGGGATATACAGCTTTTTTGCCCATGCCTTATTTGCTTCAGAGAAGCGTCCGTCATGATCCTTCTGCTGAATGGTATTGGAAAGCACCCAATTGACACGGTCAAAGCCATAGCGGTCTATGATCTCAGAAGCGCAGTCTTCCAGACGGTTATCTTTATAATGCTCCGAGATCGCTCGCTCAATGGCTCTGGCGCAGTCGCAGTTTTCTTTATAGCTTTCCCGCCAGTCATCGCGCTCATTGTGTTCCAGTGCATCCCGCAGCGAATGACGATACAGCGGTTTATGCTCGCTCATGCTTCCCACCGCCGTTCTTGCCCGTCCATTTGTTGGACAGATGGAAGAGTGCCGCGCACTGCTGCTCATCGGAAAGTCCGTTGAGAAAATCGAAGAGCGTAACCGTATCGGGATTGTCCTTCTTCGGCTGCGCTCTTTCGTTTTTGCAGTTGTCACAGATCTTTTCCCGCTTTACCACCACAGACCTGCCGTCCGGGGCTTCGGTAAAGGACAGCACATCGTTATACGCAAAGCCCATGCGCTGACGCATTTCGTAGGGGATGGTGATTCGGCCGCGCTTGCCGAGGATTCGCAACATCTGAGCCATTAGTTTTTCACCTCACTTTCTTCACAAGTATTATGGCAGGGACAATGACCGCAGTCATCATCGCACTCCGTCATATTCACAGGGCAGCTTTCACAGTCGCCGCCGCATACGAAATCTTCCAGATCCATGACGGCTTCCATCGTGATCCTGCCGTCAGAGACGGTAAACTGCACCAGATCTCCGATGTCGATCCCGGAATCCTCCAATGCCTCCAAAGGCACGGGGATCATGACAAACAGGGGCTTGTTTTCCTTCATCGAATTTTGCATTGAATAATACACTCCTTTAAGATTTTTTCGTAATCATAGTTTTCGTCGCCGTAGATATCGAACAGCGTCAACTGGCTCGGCTTGGCTTTTTCACGCTCATAGAGATCATAATTTGCGATCAGCAGCTCCTTGAATTCCTTTCCGGCTTCATACCGCTGCGCCATAGAATGGGTGCGGGAGAAGTCGAACATATCGTAGCCTTCGTACAGCTTTCGGATCTCCGGGCAATCGTTATACGAGAGCAAGAATTTTCCTCTGACGCCTTCCAGCGTATTTCGCAATCGCACATGATCCTCCCAGCCGAAGTCCACCGCGTACATATCTTCGGTGGAGTAGTACGGCGGATCAAGATAGAAGAAGGCGTCGGGACGGTCATAATGCTTGATCAGCGTCTGAAAGTCCTGATTTTCCACAATCACATTTGCCATACGGCTTTCCAGTTCTTTGATCAGGCAGAACAGCTTGCGGATGTCAAAGGGCTGCGAAGCATAGGATTTTCCGCTGCTCGAATAGCTGTAGCGCAGGAGCTTCAGAAACATGGCGGCGCGGCGCACATCGTAATCCTCCGTGAATTGCCGACGCAGCTCCTTCAGCTCTGCCGCGCTGACCGGAGGCAGCATGATTTCCGTCAGGTGCAGTTCCTGACCGAGATACTCATCCGAAAAGCGCTCATCTTCAAAGAACCTTCGTATGGCATTGAAATCGTCACGGGAATTGAGTGTACAGAAGCCAAGCTCACGGATGGTCGCCATCGTCCTCGTTTTCATACAGCGAAACAGATTGACCAGATTATGGTCAAAATCGTTGTATACCTCGAACGGATCGATCTGCGGCTTACCGAGCAGTACGCTGCCGGAGCCGCCGAACACGTCGATAAAGCGGCCGTAGTTCAGCGGAAACAGCGCATAGAGAATGTGGAGGATGGCGCTTTTATTGCCCACCCTCGATACAGGGGTTTTTATATGGATCGCCTCTTTTCAAGGAGGTACCATCGCCCCTATATGCAGAAAGACGGTACCAATCGTCTGCCGTGGGGGCGATTGATACCGTCTTATGGTTAATGATTGTTGAGTTTTGCTCTTAATTCTCGGATCTCATCCTCGCAGTCGTTGATGCGGCTGAGCTGCAGGCAGCACATATACACAAGGGTAATGCAGCCGCCCAGCAGAAGCCCGATAAAAAACCACAGAAATGCCATGCGTTATATTCCTCCCATTGTTAATTCTTCGTCTTCGGTGTCTTCAAGGAAGGCACCCATATATTCGTCAAAGGCTGCAGAATACTTTTCATAATTGCCGCCGCTGTGCTCCTGCAGGAAGTCCTCACGGAATACCCACAGCGGATATGAACAGAACCCGCTGTTTTTCGTTAAGCCCGTATCCTGCGCAATGCCTTTTTCAAGGAGCTGCCTTGCAAACGGACAGTTGTTGGTGTCAATATACGCGGCGTTCTTAATACCGATAAAGTCACCGAAGGAGACTGTGAGCACGGCATACTGAATATCCGGCTCATCGCTGACCTCGTCGAGGACAATGGCAAGGCCGGGCATTTCCTTACCCATGAGCTCATCCTTTACCGCATACAGCTCCACTCTCGGCTTCAGCGGGACACGGTTGCCGAAAAAGTCTGTTATTTCATAGGTCATAGCTGAAACCCTCCGTTTCATCATCCTGTATGAGTTCTGCTGACTCTATGGCATCGCTGCCGAGTTCCCTGAGCAGACGGTTGAAGTCCTCCGCATCGTAACAGTTCCGTATTCCGAAATCCGCACACATTTGTCTGTACATGGCCATATCATAGCCTTCGGTCGGCAGAGATTCATTCAAGGTGAGCCATGCCTTATTCCTCTCCCAACTGACGCATAGAGAGGTAGGATATCCACCGGTCTGATCGCATTGGAAGTCCGGCGAGGTGTGGATCGTGCAGTATGGCTGAGAACGCATGATTGCTTGTACTTCTTTTTCGAAGTCCTTATAGGTCATGGCTCCATCTCCATTTCATTGTTCGGTATCGGCTCATTTTCAAAGCCGCCAAGTTGATTTGGAACATAGTCGGAAAGCCACGTGCCGCCGAACTGCTCATGCGTCTGAAGACGCCATATGGCCAGTTTCCCGATATCCATATCCATTCCTTCCTCAAAGTGAAACAGCAGGTTTGTCAGATTCCTGTGCTTGAATGCCGAGACATTCTCAAAGCGTGAACCGCTGCGCAGGATACCTTCGTCTGTAAGCAGGCCGTTGATGCCGTCGACCCATTCCTGCAGATCTCCGCCGCAGCCCTGAAGGATAAGACCCTCGCGGTCATCCATACCGCGAAGGTCTTCTGTCGTGATGATATTGATGCTCATAATGACATTCCTCCCATTTCCGGGCTGTCGCTGTGCACCCGATTATATTCCTCGGCAAATTCCTGCATCGTCATTTCTTCCCCTGAAAAGTTGGGGGAGGAATCTTCGTCGAGTTCAATATATCCCTTTGCGCTGAAATCCAAAGGTTCTCCCATGATGATGGTTCCGGCATGGTCAACTCTCACATGCGGCTCAACGGTAGCAAAAGACAGACTTTCACCGCTGCGAAGCTCATATTGGTACAGGCCATCGGGGATTCCTTTTTCTGTGACTCTGCCATTGGTGAAAAGTGCAGGCTGTCCGAGCACCTCGACCACTTCGAGCTTTTCATCAGTTAGCGCCTGCGTTTTCAGTTCTTTTTCTTCTGTCGGTTCACGGGAGACGAGCTTATATAGGGAATCGCCTCGCGCAGAGAGAAAGCCGTATGCCGTTTCCGAAGCACCAAGTCTTTCAAGGAGAATCCGTCCTTCATTCCCAATGATCACATTGTCGAGCCATTGAGGATCAAAACGACTGTCCAAATGGTGTGCGAGGTATTCTTTATAGAATTCTCCCGCATCGGCACTCTGTGCCGACAGCTCATATTCTGACAGGTGTTCCGTCATGCGCAGCGCATCCCCGACGGTGTCAATATTTTCCGCTTCAAGGATTGCCTTGTATTTGATTTGCTCTGCCGTACTCATGGAGCTGTATTTAACAGCTATTTTATTCAGCATATCAAATTCAGCCATTGACCTGAAAGCAGCATCCGTTATTTGCGGAATAGCCGATTCAATGTCAAGGCACACACAGTCCTCAATTGATTCTGCATCAAAGAGTTCTTTTGCGAAATGATCGGCATTTTCTTCGGAAGTCGGAAGCGACAGCCATTCAGCTATTGCTTCTGCTTCTTCGGGACTGTCATAGCCGTCCATAACGACCTTTAACCTAAACACCGCATCGTCATCAGCTTCTTCCGGGATATGCTCTCCGTCATACACATCCGGCATTTCAAATGCACCTGCGACTACATAACATTTTTGCACAAAAACGCCGCCGTCGTTCTTCCGCTGAAGCTGACCGATGTGTGCCTTGTCCAACAGGTAGAGAGAGGCATCGGGGACGTCGGTAATGTCTTCATTCAGATCATTTTCTATGACAAACTGACCGAGCTGCACATCGCTGCCGACATTGGAGGCAATCATGACATCGTCAAGTCCGTAGGTCATATTGATTAAGTCCTTCACCGATACGAGGTCATCCGCAAAGTGTTCTTCTTGGCAGAGATATTGGAATACTCCGCGCAGCTTCACAATGTCTGCGTCGGGCAGAGCAGCAAGGCGTTTGGCGAAATAATTGAGTTCTTTGATTGTGGTGGTATCAAGGCGCAGATCTTCGATTTCCGGGAAAGGCAGGCACTCAATTGTCTCATATAGCATTAGCGATTCTTTCCCGCCGTTCCACCTGACTTTTTGCTTCGCGTCCGCGATATGCAGGTTCGAGGCAGGCAAGGCAAGATCTGTATAAAACCACCCTGTGTTATTGGGGCTTTCAGCTGAGACCGAAATACGCATTATTTCTTCCATAGGCATTATCCCTCCTTACATCGTTATATTGAAATCTTCAGCGATTTCCTGATCCTCGAAATAATCGACGGCAACCTGATAATGGTTTTCATCGAACAGATCCCGATTTTTCTGCTCCACCTTCATGTTCAGCAGTTCTTCCGCATCCATATAAAAGCCGTCACCCAATACTTTCGTGAGTGTTCCGTCAAGGAGCTTCTCATTCATGTCTGCCGAAACATGAATGCGCCCCTGCGGTGTTTTCAAATCCACAGCGGCACCGGGATTGCTCATAAGGAAGCCCTTGAAGGTTTTACTGAGCCGAATGGATTCGGCAGTCATTCGCTCTCCTTCGGGGATCGCTTTGCAAATCAGATAAAAGAAGGCGGCTTCGTCTTTGCAAATCTCCCGGAATCGATGCCCGAAGTCAGCCATCATATCAACATCCCGTCCGTAACAGAAGAAGCCACCGGCTTCACTGTCGAAAGAGAGCTTCCCGATATTGGGGTCATTCTCAAACAGTTTTCTGAAGGCAAACTCCCACTCGTATCCGCTTCCGTGCGTAAACAATCCGTTTTCTTTCACGGGGTCGCCAACGGATTCGGCATACAGATTGAAAATTTTCTGACAGAACCAACTCGTTTCATGCGGGGTCGGATTTATGACATAGCAAAGGCTGATTTCATCTTTATGGTCAGTCAGATAGAAGGGCTTGTTGTTTTTATTGAACTCGCTGATTTTTTCCTGTCTGCTTTGTTCTTTCAAGGTTTCACCTCCACAATGTGATATTTTTCATTGACATATCGGATACGCCGCCCAATAGCAGAAATGACGGGGACAGACACGCTGTTTCCCGCCATTTTATATAAATGCCCGTCTGCAAGACCACAGGCAGTTGCTTTATAAAACTGTTCGTCGTTATAACCCTGAAGCCTCCAGCACTCGATTGGCATCAACTTCCGGACTCGTCCGTGATGAATGATACCGTGCCGATCCTGTGCCGTCAGCGTAAACATTTCTTCCTCCGGCTCTTTCACGCGCCTGCCGTTCTGCCGAACGACTTCCTTTGACGGTGAGATTACCGCCCGCGGGCCTTCTTCCACAAATACAGCAGAATGTTCTCCGCGGTGATTGCTGACACCAGCATCCTGTTTTGCGGTAATACAGCGGGCAATCTCTGTGATCTGAGGATTCGGATTCATGTCAATGAAATACAAGCCTGTTTTCCCACCCCAACCACCTGCACCCGCAGTTTGAGTACAGGCTATTCCGTCGGGATCGTAAACGCGCTGCCCTTGGGGCCCGCCGATAAGTTGCCGGAGATTTTCCGAAGCGCCGCTTTCGAGAGGAAATATTTCTCCGGCACATTCTTCTCTAAGATATCCGACAATATACAGCCTGCGCCGCTGCTGCGGGACTCCGAAATATTTGCTGTTATGCACACACCATTCAAAATGATACCCCAGCTCAACAAGCGTGGAGTAGATGGTCTTAAGTGTTTGGCCGCAGTCATGCGATAACAAACCGGGGACGTTTTCCAAACAAAAAAATGCAGGCCGTTTGGCTGCAATGATTCGGGCAACCTCAAAGAACAGAGTTCCTCTTGTATCATTGAATCCAAGCCGCTTTCCGGCAACCGAGAAGCTTTGACAAGGAAATCCCGCACAGATGAGGTCGAAGTCGGGCATTTCGTCGGGGTTGATTCTTCGTGCATCGTCACAGTAGTATTCTCCTTCCGTATCATACATGGCACAGTACGCCGTGTTTGCGTATTTATCGAGTTCACAGTGACCGATACATTCAAAACCGCCGACTGCTTCCAGTCCCGAACGGAAACCGCCGATACCTGCGAACATATCAAAAAATCGGATTGCCATACGGCATCCGACCTTACCTTATTCTTGCTTCACCTCACATTCCCAGCACAGGGCCCTGTGCTTCATCTTCGTCCTCGGATTCATCATATTCCTCGGCTTCTTCGGAATCGTCACATTCGCCCACAAAGCCCTCACGTTCGCTTTCCCGGTCGGAGGCGGACACTTCCTCGTCCGGCTCCTGATCCTCGGTCTGTGCCTCACAAACGGCCTCACGCTCGGTCTGTTCACGGTTCAGCTCGGTTTCGATAAGACCGAGCAGGAACTGGCGCTGTGTCATGTTGTTTCGCTGCAGGTAATCCTTGATTCGCTGAAACAAATCTTCGGGTACCTGAAAAGCAACGGTACGCATATTTTCCATTTTCTGATTCTCCTTCATCTGATTTTTAGGGTGCAGTTCATCATCGCAGGCAAGTGTGATAAACTCAGCCATCGTCATGCCGTGGCTTTCAATATATGCTCTGACCTGCGCATGGAGTTCGGCATCGATTTTCACCGTAATGCCTTTCTTGTTGTCATCCGGCATCTTGAGTCCTCCTTTCGAGATATTTCCGCATACATGCTTCGATTACTTCCTCAACGGATACTTCCTTTTCGGCAGCAGAGCGGAGGAGCACCTCCGCATATTCTGCGGGAATTACGATTTCTTTTTTGTCATTCATCCTTTTGACCTCACATTCCCATGACGGGGCCGCTTTCGTCCTCAGTCAGTTCGGATTCTTGTTCCTCTGCCAGTTCCTCCGCTGTCAATTTGCGGAAAGAATCTTCACCGGGGACAAGACCGAGCGACCTGCCGTTATCAAAATGACAGTGCAGGGTGCCAATGTCATCGACCACCTTTACAGTCCCGCGAGTATTCGGTTCGATGGGGCGGGGATCGTCCCCCATGCTTAAGAGCATAATGCGAGTGCCGGACGGATACTCCTTTTTATATCGTTCTGCCTGTCTGGACAGGCGATCCCATTCGTTCATGTCATTTCCTCCATTCCATACAATTCGTCGGGCGACCATATGAAGCTGAAGTCAGCGTCTTCGATGTTGTCGCAATGCTCGGACAGGAACGCAGGATCACGTTCCATGCGTTTCATGAAGTATGCTACCTCCGCAGGAGAGGCTTTGTAGGTTTCCTCGCCGCCGTAGGTGTATGCTTCCACATGAACGGATACCTCGGTTTCTGCATCCACATCGTCCATAAGATTACCAAACGCTGTCCATCCTTCAAGATCTTCATATTCCCGCGGAATTCCACCGACAAGGAATTCCGCTTCATTGCTGTCGGCGGTTACTCTAACCGCCGAGAATAACAAGGCCATATATTACATTCCTCCCATCCGCATTCCCTGATTGTCTATATACGCATCAAGCTCATCATGTGTCATGATGTCGTAATCGTCATTGCTGTTCCAGAAGGACACATACAGATCTCCGTCCTCCGTATCGATGGGGTGCTGCTCGAATCCTTCGCCCCAGCCGTCTGAATTCTGTCCGCAGATCCAATCGGTTAGAATCTCCGTTTCAGCATCGGTCAGTTCTTCCTTGAGGCTGCATTCGATCTTTCCAAATAGCCGACCGCGATAGTCTTCCACGCCCCATTTTGCGGATACGAGCTTGGCTTTGACTCCATCATCATTATTGAAATATTCTGCCATATCCACATCATCGGAACGGCGGTCTATTTCAATAGCGTCTTCGATAGCCCATTGATAGCTGTGAAGGAAACGACCACCGACAGAAGAGGATAACCCTTCATCATCTTCGATGGTTCCGACAAGCGGGCAGTAGAAGGTAACCTTTATCGGGCCTGTGTTTGCGGTCATAGTGCGGATATCATCAATGACTTCGTTCATGGAAGTATACTGGTCATAGAGGATATTCTGTTCGATATCATCACGGATTTCCTCATGTGCATTTTGAACGACCGCCGTCAGAAGGTTGGCATCGGCAAGGGTGTTTTCTTCGTCCAAAACTCGGAGAAGGTGATTCCCAAAATCGCTTTCCGAATACAGTTTTACTCGGATGTCATCTTCTTCGTTATCCGTCAATCGGATCGTTTTCGGGTTTGCAGAAATACCGACAGACAACAGCCTTTCGTACAGAGTATAGATGCCAATCGGCAGCTCTGTGACAAGCGTGTTTCCTTTGCTTTCAATAATTGCGTTGATCATGTTTCTCGTCCTCCATTATTAATACTTTTGAGCTGAATGGCTCCGAGGCCGAATCTTCGGATTGACATTGCGTTACAGATGAGTCCGAACATTTTGGGGCTGATCAGCTCTGTATCAGCAAGGTCACTGACGGTGATGTGCTTCGTTCCGCAATACAGATCCTTCGCCGTACAGTAGAGCGTATAACCGTTCTCCGTGCTGCCCTTTGGCCTCATCGTATCGAAACGAACCTCGTTGCGCTCGATATATCGCTTGGCATGATTCCAAAGCTTGTTATCCGCAGTGAGCAGATAAACGGCAGACATGAGGGCATTGTTCTTTCGGTCGAGCTTTCTGACTGCATCGCGGAAGGCTGCACTGTGTTTTTCATTTTTGAATATCATGGGACTTATCTCGCTTTCTTTTATATATTTCTTTAATCTTGCTTGGAACGCCGGGTGATGTATCGCTGACATCGTTTCCATTTGTACCATGCTGATTGGAACTACACCGGCAATAATGCGCTCTTTGAGGCAGGGACATTTTTCGGCAGTACATTTTCTCTTTTTGTAATACAGGCACAGCTTGCAGGCGCACATTTCCGCTGTGTATTCAATGGAGACTTTGCGCCTTCGTCCACCACCGGCTGACTTGAAGCTGGGGACGCTGATCATCAGCATTTCGATGGAACGGTCATAGGGGGATTCCGTAAAAACCATGTTTTGCTTCCTTTCGGTGAAATAGAAAAAGCCCCGACTTTTTTGTAAGTCGAGGCTTTGTGTATATCCGTATAAAATTGACACAGGCAGATAGATTGGATGCTCTATCTGCCTGATGTTGTGTTGTCTGTTTGTAGCTGCACAGGGGTTCAAGACCTGCCGGAAAGGGAAAAAGCCGTTTTCACATCTCCAAATCGTGAAATGAGAAAACGGCTTTCAGGGCAGCAAAAAACCCCGATAAAATCGGGGTTTTTGCCGAGAACATCTTTTTCGTCCTCTTTAGATGGTGGAGACAAAGGGATTCGAACCCTCGACCTTACGGATGCGAACCGTACGCTCTCCCAACTGAGCTATGCCCCCAAATATTTCCAATTTTTTAATGCCGGACAAACGAATGAACGCTATGAGAGAAGCGGGGCATAGAACCGGCCCTGCTGCACTCCCAACTGAGTTACGCCCATGGCTATCTTTTAGCTTTTAGCATTATATCACATTTTTTCTGTTTGTAAAGAAAAATATTGATTCTGTTCAATTCTTGTAGTACAATAAGCACGTGGCTTTTGACAAGGCTGCACTAGTCGGGGAGCTAGCGGTGCCCTGTAACCTGCAATCCGCTACAGCAGGGACGAATTCCCATCCGAGGGTATGTTCTGTGTCGTCTGACCCCGGTAAGCAGCGTTGATGACCCGGTCTCGCGCAACGGAAACCCGTGAACCATGTCAGGCGGGGAACCGAGCAGCATTAAGCGGTGCTTTTCGTGTGCCGTGAGGTCGCCGGGTTTGAGCCGGCTGCCGGTGTAACGGGCATAGCGCATATTCGAAGTTGGGTGTGCAGTCTTGTCAAGAGTCATAAAATCTATTGCGGGGAGGGGCACGGGATGTATCAGGCTCTGTATCGGAAGTGGCGTCCGCAGACCTTTGACCAGGTCGTCGGACAAAAGCACATTACCGAAACACTGAAAAACCAGGTAAAATCAGGCCGTCTGTCCCATGCCTATATTTTCATCGGCACAAGGGGAACCGGCAAAACCACCTGTGCCCGTATCCTTGCCAAAGCTGTCAACTGCGAACATCCTGTGGACGGCAACCCCTGTGGAGTCTGCGCCGCGTGCCGCGGTATTGCCGACGGTTCCGTGCTGGATGTGGTTGAACTTGACGCTGCTTCCAACAACGGCGTTGACAATGTGCGCGCCTTGAGAGAGGAAGCGGTATTTTCTCCGGCTTCGGTAAAAAAGAGAGTGTACATCATAGACGAGGTACACATGCTCTCTACCTCCGCTTTTAATGCCCTGCTGAAAATTCTGGAGGAGCCTCCCGAACATTTGATGTTCATCCTGGCTACTACCGAGCTTCAAAAGGTGCCTGCCACGATTCTGTCCCGCTGCCAGAGGCACAGTTTCAAGCGCATTGACACGGAGGAGATAGCAAGCTATCTGGAATATATTGCGAGGGAAGAGCATTTTTCCATCAACCACGATGCGGCGGAGCTGATTGCCCGGCTTGCCGAGGGCGGTGTGCGCGACGCACTTAGTCTTCTGGATCAGTGCTCTGCCAGCGAAAAGATTGACCTTGAGGCAGTGTACTCTGCCATGGGCCTTGCAGGAAACCGCCGCGTGGCGGAACTGCTGGACCATATCTTAAACCATGATACCACGGCTGCTCTGAAAGAATTTTCCGCCATGTGGATGGACGGGAGAGATCCGGCCACCATGCTTGGTGAGCTCAGCGGCCTTCTGCGGGATGTGCTGATGATGCATGTGGCACCCAGAGGGGCAATGGAGCTGATCTCCGGCGGCTTTGACGCAGGGACTTTGAAGAAATTTTCCGGACGTGTGACCACGGAAGAACTGCTCTGCGCCATGAATACGTTGCAGTCGGCCTCTGTGTCTATGAGGGATGCAAAAAATCCCAAGACTGCAGCGGAGTTATGTCTCGTGTCCCTGTGCAGCAGCACCGAGGGGGAGAGCGTGAGCAAACTCAGAGCCAGAGTGTCCAGATTGGAGCGGCAGCTGGCGGAGGGTGTAGTTATCCAACACAATGAGGAAATCCCGGAGCGGGAGATTGATAATTATTATGATGAATTGCCGGAACCGCCCCGCAGATATGAGGAAGAATCGGAACCGGAGGAGCTGAGTTCGGAGGTATTTATCGATGAGCCCAGAGACAGCCGGCCGATCCAGCCGCCGGAGACTGTCCGGGAAGCCCCTGCGGTGAAGCAGGAAATAAAAACAGACGGCACTTTGTTATGGAAGGACATCTGCGAAAAAGTGCGGGACAAGCTGCCCTTTGACCTGCGCATCTACCTTGGAGACGATGCGAAGCTCCGGGGCAAATCGGAGGGGGATGTGCTGCGGCTTGAGGTGCTGCCCGGATTCACTTATGCCCGCTTTAGCAGGCAGGAGATTCTGCAAAAATTTGCTGAGATCGCAAGGGAACTGAGCGGGCGTGAGATAAGGGTTATCCTCTCGGAGCTCAAGCCGGATGAGCGGCAGACACGCAGTCTCGATGAGCTGAAGAATTTCCCTGAGGTCAAGTTTGTAAACTGATAAACTAAAAATAAACTGGAGGAAGAAACAATGGCAAAAGGCGGATTTCGCGGGGGCTTTCCCGGCGGCAACCAGATGAATATGGTAAGACAGGCCCAGAAAATGCAGCAGGAGCTTATGAAGATGCAGCAGGAACTGGAGTCTACCAGATTTGAATTCACTTCCGGCGGCGGCGCAGTAAAGGCCGTTATCCTCGGGACAAGGGAGCTGGAGAGTATTGAGATAAAGCCCGAGGTCGTTGATCCCGATGATGTGGAAATGCTTCAGGATCTGGTGCTGGCTGCGGTAAATGGTGCTCTGAAGCTCTGCGATGACAAGACCAATCAGTCCATGGCAAAGATACAGGGCGGCATAGGGATGCCCTTCTAAAATGAAACGGGCAGGGAAAACCTGCCCGTTTCATACAAAACGCGCATAAAAGCAATATAATATTTGATTTTTGATACTGATTCTTGATTAAAAAGTTTAATCAAGAATCCCGCGTGCTGTGCACGCTC
>CAZGOQ010000005.1:0-44483 GCA_964527315.1 uncultured Oscillospiraceae bacterium
GTGCAGCCCCTGTACGTTTATTCGTAGATCAACTCGGCGAAGATAACTTCCTCGGCCTGAGCCTTGCAGGTGTTCATCAGCCCGACCCACCTGAGCGGATCAGCGCCTTTCTTGTATATTGTCTTATTCCAGCACCGCGCCCCGGGCGGCGGAGCTGACCAGCTTGGCATACCGGGCCAGATAGCCGGTCTTGATCCTCGGCTCCGGGCAGACCCAGGCGGCCTTCCGGGCGGCCAGGGTGGCCTCGTCCACCTTCAGCACGATGGAGTTGCCGGGAATGTCAATGGCGATCAGGTCGCCGTCCTCCACCAAAGAGATGGAGCCGCCCAGCGCGGCCTCAGGGGAGACGTGGCCGATGGCCGCGCCCCGGGTGGCGCCGGAGAAACGCCCGTCGGTGATCAGGGCCACGCTCTCGCCCAGGCCCATGCCGCAGATGGCGGAGGTGGGATTCAGCATCTCCCGCATACCAGGGCCGCCCTTGGGGCCTTCGTAGCGGATGACCACCACATCTCCAGCGTTAATCTTCTGATTGTAAATGGCTTCAATGGCCTCCTCCTCCGAGTTAAATACCCGGGCAGGGCCTTCATGTACCATCATCTCCGGGGCTACCGCAGACTGCTTGACCACGCAACCGTCCGGCGCCAGATTGCCCTTGAGCACGGCAATGCCGCCGTTTTGACTGTAAGGGTTGTCAATCGGACGGATCAGAGTTTCATCCAAATTCTGAACATATTCCAGATTCTCGCCTACTGTTTTGCCTGTGACAGTCATGCAGGAAGTATCCAGCAATCCCTTCTTCGTCAGTTCCTTCATAACCGCCCATACACCGCCGGCCCGGTCCAGATCCTCCATAAAGGTATCGCCAGCCGGCGCCAGATGGCAGAGGTTGGGCGTCCTGGCGGAGATCTCATTGGCCTTGTCCAGATCAATTTCCACTCCGGTTTCATGGGCGATAGCAGGCAGATGCAGCATGGTATTGGTGGAGCAGCCCAGGGCCATGTCCACCGTTTCCGCATTGTGGAACGCGGCAGGGGTCATAATATCTCTGGGACGGATGTTCTTTTCCAGTAGTTCCATCACTTTCATACCGGTCTCCTTGGCCAGCCGGATCCGGGCGGAGTAGACCGCCGGAACTGTGCCGTTGCCCCGCAGGGCCATTCCGATAGCCTCCGTCAGACAGTTCATGGAGTTGGCGGTGTACATACCGGAACAGGAGCCGCAGGTGGGGCAGGCGTTTTCCACATACTCATCTACTTCCTGCTCGCTCATGGTTCCCGCATGGTACGCGCCCACCGCTTCAAACATATGGCTCAGGCAGGTACGACGCCCGTCGTTTAAATGTCCCGCCAGCATGGGGCCGCCGGAAACAAAGATCGTCGGGACGTTGATTCGAGCCGCCGCCATCAGCAAACCGGGGACATTTTTATCGCAGTTGGGGATCATGACCAGTGCGTCAAACTGGTGGGCGATGGCCATCGCCTCCGTGGTATCGCAGATCAAATCCCGGGTCACCAGAGAATATTTCATGCCGATATGTCCCATGGCGATGCCGTCGCAGACCGCGATGGCAGGGAACACAATGGGGGTACCACCCGCCATGGAAACGCCCATTTTGACCGCTTCCGCAATCTTATCCAGATTCATATGGCCGGGAACAATCTCATTATAGGAACTGACAATGCCCACCAAAGGGCGGTTCAGTTCTTCCTTTGTATAACCCAGTGCGTTGAACAGCGAGCGATTGGGTGCGCGATCCACTCCCTGGGTGACGTTTTCGGAAAGTTTCATAGGAAATCCTCCTGAAATCATTGAATTACATTGCAGGGGGACGGCGTCCTTGACGTTCCGCCCCCCTCAAGCTTTCTCTTTTTTGTTAATTCGACGCCGCATCCAAGCCCTTATCTCCGTTGTCTCCATCCTTCCAGAGCATATTGTTGCGCAGTTCCTCGCCGACAATTTCCATCTGATGCTTCGCCAACAGTTCCCGCTTGGAGTTGAAGAAAGAACGGCCATTCTTATTCTCTGCGATCCAGCGAGACGCAAAGGTGCCGTCCTGGATATCGGAGAGTACAGCACGCATATTGGCCTTGATCTGATCATGAGGCAGTACTCGGGGCCCGGAGAGATATTCACCAAACTCCGCAGTATCAGAAATGGAATAGTTCATGGCCGCAACGCCGCCCTTGTTGATCAGGTCGATAATCAACTTCATTTCATGGATGCACTCGAAATAGGCGTTTTCCGGCTCATAACCGGCTTCCACCAGCACCTCAAAGCCGCACTGCATCAGATCAACCACGCCGCCACAGAGAACCGTCTGCTCACCGAACAGATCCGTCTCCGTCTCATCGTGCATTGTGGTTTCCATCACACCGGCACGGGCGCCGCCGATGCCGGCAATATAGGCCAGTGCGATCTGGAGGGCGTTGCCGGAGGCGTTCTGCTCCACCGCCACCAGACAGGGCACTCCCTTTCCGGCCACATACTGGGAGCGAACCGTATGGCCGGGGCCTTTGGGGGCCGCCATAAACACATCCACATCAGCAGGCGGAACGATCTGCTTATAGCGGATGTTGAAGCCATGCGCAAAGGCAATAGCCTTTCCGGCGGACAGGTTAGGGGCAATGCTCTCATTGTAGATATCTGCTGCACGCTCGTCATTGACCAGAATCATAATAATATCGGCAGCCTTCGTGGCGTCCGCCACGTTCACCACAGTAAAACCGTCCTCCGCAGCCTTCTTCCAGGATTTGCCTTGACGCAGACCCACGATCACATCGCAGCCGGAATCTCTCAAATTCTGGGCATGGGCATGGCCCTGGGATCCATAGCCTATGATTGCAATCTTCTTTCCGGTGAGGACACTCAGATCACAGTCCTTCTCATAATACATTTTTGCCATAATTATATTCCTCCTTGAGTTTATTTTGATCATATATTGTACTCTTGCCCCGTTCCAGGGCAACCATGCCGGTTCTCGCAGTTTCCAGAATACCATAGTCATCTAAAAGTTTCAAGATGGCCTTGATCTTCTCCGCCGCGCCAACAACGGCAATGATTAACGTATTTTGTCCAAAGTCCACGATATTCCCGCGGAACACATTGGTAATCTGAATGATATCCTCCCGGGCATCTCTGGTCTCCGCTTTGACTTTGACCAGCACCAGTTCCCGCTGGATAGATTCCTCTCCCTCCAGCACATCCACGGAAATCACCAACAGCAGCTTGGAAAGCTGCGTCGCGATCTGCCACACGGTGATCTCGTCCACCAGCGCCACCACAGAAATGCGGGTCGTGCCGGCTTCCAGTCCCGGCCCGGAGCAAATGGACTCAATATTATAGCCTTTTCGAGAGAACAGCCGGGCCACCTGGCTGAGCACGCCGGGGGTGTCCTCCACCAAAACGGACAGGGTATAGGCTTTCTTTTCTGTATTCATTCCGCTCCCTCCCCTTAAATCAGCATAAAGTTGGTAATTGGCTGACCGCCTCCTACCATGGGCCGCACCATCTCGTCCGTGTCGATTACGCAGTCTACCACATAGCCATGGCCCCAGGCTTTGGCCTCTTCAATCGTTTCCTCCAGTTCCTCCACGGTAGTCACACGCTTTCCTTTCAGACCATAGGCTTCCGCCAGCTTGACAAAATCCGGCGCAAAGTCCAGATCCGTCTGAGAAAAGCGCTTTCCATAGATGAGATTCTGCCACTGGCGCACCATGCCAAGTGTCCGGTTATCAAAGACAAAGGTAATGACCGGGATATCATAGTGACTCTCTGTGGCCATTTCCTGACCGTTCATGCGGAAGCAGCCATCGCCAGTCACATGGATGACCGTCTTATCGGGATTACCCAGCTTCGCGCCCAGCGCCGCCCCCAGTCCAAAGCCCATGGTGCCAAAGCCCCCTGAAGTGAGCAGCTGACCGGGATAATCAAAATGAAAATGCTGGATGGTCCACATCTGATGCTGACCCACGTCCGTTGCAACGATGGTGTCCTCCGGTACATGGTTGCGAATGGTCTCCAAAATCTGCTGGGGCGTCAACTCTCCGGGTTTGTCCTCATATTCTGTCCGGGTCTTGTAGGTAAACACAAAGTCCTTCCAGCGCTGATTTTTCTTTTCCTCGACAATCTGCCCCAGCAGCGCCAGAACTCGCTTGGCATCGCCGATGATATGGTGGTCTGTTTTCACGTTTTTGTCGATCTCCGCCCGGTCAATGTCGATCTGAACGATCTTCGCCTGACTGGCAAAACTCTCCGGATCCAACGCAACCCGGTCTGAAAACCGGCATCCCACAGCAATCAGCAAATCGCAGTTGTCGCAGGCAATATTGGATGCCTGGGTACCATGCATCCCGATCATGCCTGTGGTCAGGGGATGTCCTCCGGGAAATCCGCCGCCGCCCATGACCGTGATTGCAACCGGCGCATCGATTTTTTCCGCCAGCGTTTTGAATTCCCTGTTGGCTCTGCCCCGGACTACACCGCCTCCACAGAGCAGCAGAGGCTTCTCCGACGCTTGGATCATCTCCGCCAATTTGCGAATATCCTCATGATTGGGTTCCGGTGTTTTGATATCCCAGCCGATACGGTGGGTCAACTCCTGAAGCCGCCCATGATGGATATGCTCCTTCCGTTCCATAGGCTCATAGTCGATAAGTTCATTGGGCGCGGTGACATTTTTAAGAAAGTCAATGAGCACCGGGCCGGGCCGCCCCGTAGCCGCCACGGCAAAGGCCTCCCGGATCACATCCGGAATGGTCTGGGGATCCCGCACCAGATAGGTTGCCTTTGTAATGGGCATGGCGATACCGGTAATGTCCACCTCCTGAAATGCGTCCTTTCCCAGGACATTTTCCGAGACATTGCAGGTAATAAACACCACCGGCGAAGAATCGTAATAAGCCGTGGCAATGCCGGTTGTGAGATTTGTCGCACCGGGGCCGGAGGTGGCAAAGCACACGCCTACCTTGCCGGTAGAACGTGCGTAACCGTCGGCGGCATGCGCCGCTCCCTGCTCGTGGGCCGTCAGAATATGCCGCAGCTTGTCCTGGTAGCCGTAAAGCTCATCATAAATATTGAGGATCGTGCCGCCAGGATAGCCGAAAATCGTATCTACCCCCTGCTCCAGCAGACACTCTAAAATTGCCGTCGTTGCTTTGACCTTCATATACGCGCCTCCTATATCTTTCCGCTGCCCTTTTGCACCGCCACCAGGCCCGTTCGGGCCACCTCCAAAATGGAGAAGGGACGGAGCAGGCTTTGAAATAATTCCAGCCGCTCTGTGGTATCACTGAGTTCCAGCGTCATGGTAGAAGCCGACACATCAGCGATCTTTGCCCCCATGATCTGGCAAAGATTCATAATATCCACTCTGGTTTTTGTCGTACAGGACACTTTAATAATCATCAGTTCCCGGCCAATCAGCCGGTTTTCGTCTAACGTGCGAACCTTGATTACGTCGATCAGCTTGTTGAGCTGTTTTTCCACCTGCTCTACCACACTGTTTCCGCTGTCCACAATAAGGGTGATGCGGGAAATGCTGGGGTCGTCGGTCACGCCCACAGTCAGAGATTCAATGTTAAAAGCCCGGCGGGAGAACAGTCCGGTAATCTTATTCAAAACACCGGCCTGGTTTTCGACTAAAATGGAAATCGTCTGTTTCATGGAGTCCTCCTTAGTCGTCTGTTCTGGCATCCGGGCTTATATGGCAAACCATAATATACGGCCCCTCCGCCGCCAGCATTTCTTCTAATTTTTCTTCAATCTCGTCATCCTCCCGGATCTCTCCGCAGGCAATGCCATAGGCCTCAGCCAGCAGGCGGAAGTCCGGAGAGTGCTCCAGCGCCACGCCAAAGGGGCCGCTGTAAGTGTTGTGTTGGATCTCGTTGACCAGTCCCAGTACGTTGTTCTGCATCATCACGATTTTAACATCCGCGTTTAAATTCCGCAGGGTACTCAGTTCGTTTTCAAACATCTGAAAGCTGCCGTCGCCGCAGACCACAACGGTCTGCCTGTCCGGCGCAGCCACCTTCGCACCCAGCGCCGCAGGCAGCGAGTACCCCATGGTGCCCAGGCCGCCGGTGGTCAAAAACCGGCCGTGCTTGATGGCAAGGTGCTTACAGGTCCAGATCTGGTTCTGGCCCACATCCGCACAGCAAATGGCATCGTCGCTCAGCTTTTCGCCCAATGCACGAATGATCCGCGCCGGATGGGCGCATCCCCTCTGCGTGGGCAGTTCCCGCCGAAGTTCCTTCCGGCGCTTCTCCTGCATGGTTTCCAACTCCTGGGTCTGGGCCACCGCACCGTGCTCCGCCAACTGCAAAAGCACCTCTTTGACGTCGCCCACCACCGGAATGGTGGTGCTGACGTTTTTGCCGATCTCCGCCGGATCCACGTCAATGTGGATGGTTTTCATGCGCCGTCCGATCTCCGTAGGCGACAGGATCGCCCGGTTGGCCACTCTGGCGCCCACCAGGATAAGCAGGTCGGAGTGAGCCAGCGTCTTGTTGGCACACTGGGTGCCAAAGGATCCAATCATGCCCATATATAGCGGATGCTCCGTGGGTACAATTCCAAGGCCCATCATCGTTGTTACAATAGGGATCTGGGATTTTTCCGCAAACTCCAGCGCTTCTTTTTCTGCATGGGCGCTGATCACGCCGCCGCCCAGACATAAAACCGGCTTCTGGGCTTCGGCAATGGCCGCCGCCGCCCGCTCCACCTGTTTGGGATTGCCCTTAACGGAGGGCTTATAGCCGCGGATGTCCACGCTTTCCGGATACTCCGGCTCAAACTGCGCTTTCTGCACGTCAATGGGAATATCAATGAGCACCGGACCGGGCCGTCCCGTGGCGGCAATATGGAAGGCCTCCTTGACCACTCTCGGAATGGTTTTGACATCCTTGACCAGATAGCTGTGCTTGATGAAGGGCGCCACTGCGCCGGTGATATCCACCTCCTGGAAGATATCCCGCCCCAGGAGATAGGACTCTACCTGACCGGTAATGGCCACCATGGGAATGGAGTCCATATAGGCCGTAGCGATACCAGTGATCAGATTGGTTGCCCCCGGGCCGGATGTGACCATGCACACGCCGGTCTTCCCGCTGATTCTGGCATAGCCGGACGCCATATGTCCCGCATTCTGTTCAATGCGGACCAGTGTATAGTGAATATCCGAATGCTTCAGCGCGTCTGCCGCCGGACAGATTGTCGCCCCAGCATAGCCAAAGACCTCTGTAACAGCCTCCCGTTTCAGGCTTTCGATCAAAGCTACCGCGCCAGTGATCATGCGTTCCCGCTCCTTTCCAAAGTGTAAAAAACAGCTTCGTCCCATTCCCATAGGACGAAGCTGACTCCGCGTTACCACCTAAATTCCCAAAAATCGGGCCCTCAGTTCCATAAAGCATGGACACTCCCCTTTAACGGTGAGATTCCGTTGCCGCCTAGCGCCGTATCCGGCGTTCAGTGCAAAACTCCGAGGTGAGCTTCGCCATTTCATGGGCAGGCGCTTGCACCAAACGCGCCCTCTCTGAGCCACCCGAATCTGGTTACTTGTCCTCATCATCGCTGTTTCTATTTTTCTTATCATACAAAAGCGTTTTCCGTTTGTCAATGGGATTTTAACTCGGTTCGATTTTTTTAGCATTCTGCTCTTTTTTCCTGAAAAAAGTCCCGGGTTTTTCGGCATTTTGGCCGTTCCCCCGGGACTTTTCCGATTGCAAATCTTAACAGGACCAGTGAGTCTGCACTTTTTCCAAAAAGCGTTCCCCATCCCGCTGACCGGTCTCATAGCCCAGCTTCAGCTTCCCCAGGTCCCGCTCCAGCCGAGAGATGTCAAGTTCCGTTTGAGGCTGGAGCACCAGAATGCGGCCCTGTTCCTCCAGCGCTTTGAGTTTTTCCCGCTCCGCAGCGTAAACCTCATCCTCCCGGCTGAGCACGTCTACCAGCGCAGGATACTCTCCGTACAGTCGTTTTGCCAGACTTTTCATCCACTCCGATGGCTTTTTCTTTCGGTAGTTCATGCGCCGGGTCAGTAACATTACCACCCGGTCATATTCCGGATGCAGTTCCAGAAATTCCAGTCCCAACCGTGAGGACGCTCCGCCATCAAGATATTCGTCTTTCCCCAGCTTTACCTTCCGGCAGAGGTATGGCATGGAACAGGACGCCGCCACTGCGGAGAGGAAGTCCGGGCAGCCATCCCGGTCAATAAACTCTATCCGCCCGGTTCTGCAGTTGGTCACGCCCACATAAAACTTTCGGGGCGAATCAAACAGCTGCTGACTTTGAAATGGCAAAATATGCTGCAAATCCCGGAGAATAAAATCAAAGCCCACCAAATTGCGTTCCCTGCGAAGGGCCTTCGTGCCGATGTACCGGGAATCAAGGCCATAAGTCAGCACCACATCCCGGCATCTACCCGGCTGTTCGGCCACATATCCAAGCCCATTGAGCGCACCGGCGGAAATTCCCATCACACAGTCCGGATATACCCCTTGGGCCATAAATACATCCAAAACACCGGAGGTATAAATGCCCCGGTAGGAGCCGCCCTCCAGCAAGATCAAGCTTTTCATCGTTTCCTCCAAAAGGCAGCGGGGATGCTGCCCATTTGGCAACATCCCCGAACAATTTTAGTCTGTAACATAGGGCAAAAGCGCAATCTGACGGGCCCGCTTGATGGCAGTGGTCAGCTGACGCTGATGCTTGGCGCAGGTGCCGGTGGTCCTGCGGGGCAGAATCTTGCCGCGCTCAGAGAGATAGCGGCGCAGCTTTGCAGTATCTTTATAATCGATATGCTCGATCTTATCTACGCAGAAGCTGCATACCTTGCGGCGCTTGCGGCCTCTGGTTCTATCGTTCGCCATGGATATTTCCTCCTAACTGAAAAGTACTTTTTCGGATCATCAGAAGGGCAGATCGCTGTCGTCATCCTCCAGCATGGAGAATTCGGATGCGGCGGGCGCCGGAGCGGAAAATCCGGAAGCGGGCGCAGTCTCGCCACCGTATTCAGAATAGCTTCCGCCGGAACTGCCGCTGTCACGCTTGGAACTGCCAAAATAGATATTATCTACGACAACCTCAGCACTGCGGCGATTATTCCCCTCTTTATCCTGCCAGTTTCTAATTTGAAGTCTGCCGGAGACCACGGCCAAGCTGCCCTTGGAAAAATACTTGGAGATAAACTCCGCCGTGTTTCTCCACGCAACAATATCAATGAAATCGGTCTCCTTTTCGCCGTTCTGGCTCTTAAAATCCCGGTCTACCGCCAGGGAAAAGGACGCTACAGACGTGCCGTTTCCAGTATGACGCAGTTCCGGATCACGAGTCAAACGGCCCATCAGAACAATGTGGTTCAGCATAAATCAAGTCTCCTTAAGCTTCCACTGCGGTGATCAGGCAGCGCATAATGCCGTCGGTAATCTTCATCACACGATCCAGTTCTGCGGGGAAATCGGGCTTGGACTCAAAGTTCATGAGCACATAGTAGCCCTCATTCATATCCTCAATGGGATAGGCAAGTCGGCGCTTGCCCCATTCGTCAATGGCGATAAGCGTACCCTCCGCTTCCACCATCGCCTTGAATTTTTCCACCAGCGCCTGGGTATCCTCTTCGCTCAGCTGCGCGTTGATGATATACAGCGCTTCATACTTCTCGGAAATCTTAGCCATGTTGTTTGCACCTCCTTCTGGACATATGGCCGCAGACCGCGCCTGCGGCAAGGATTCGCTGATTTTTCGTCAGCTTTCCGATTATAGAAGAAAAATTCCGTTTTGTCAACGGGATTTTTCCAAAAATTCCGAACTTCAGGCTTCCTCCACAAACTTTTCCCGGATGGTGTCCATGGCTGCGCTGGAGACGCCCACCACATCCCGGAGATACTTCACCGCACCGCCGTATGTCTCGTCCAGATAGTCGATCAGAGTCAGCATGGCGGAAGCAGGTGTCTGAAAAAAGCTGTCATCCATGGGCGGGCCACCGGCGGGAGGATTGCCGGGGCCATTCGGTCCGCCATCCGCCGGCGGCATACCCAGATTCATGGCTCCGGAGCGCATTTTCTCATAGACCGGCTCCAGAAACAGCTGGCTGACACAGTAGTCCGCAGCAATATCCGCTCTGGCAACTCCCGCGATAGACAGGATGTAACAGGTCATCAGACCTGTCCGGTCTTTTCCCGTAGTGCAGTGATAGAGCAGTGCACCGGAGTTATTCGCCGCGATCTCCAAAACCTCTCTGGCCCAATCCCGGCTCTCCTCCGCCATGGATTTATACTGCTCACCCCAGCCCTGATGAACAGGCGGCTTTGGCTTCGGGCCGCCTACCACCGCCGCTTCATGGAACAGCGGCTTGGCGTGGTAAGCCATTCTGGCTGCAAGATCGCTGGGGCGGGCGGCAGCCTCGCCGAGGCTGCGGAGATCTATAGATGCGGTAACACCATAGTGCCGAAGGTATTCAATATCCTCCTCCGGCAGGCCCACCGGGGCTTCGCTTCGGACAAACACGCCGAACCGCGTAACCTTTCCGTCCTTCGTGGGGAATCCCCCCAGATCCCTGGCATTATAAAGTCCTTTTGTCATCAGTCTTCTTGTCGGCATATCCTTTTTTCCTTTCTTACTCTACAGATTTCAATGACTGTACCATATCAATGTTCCGCATTCGGAAAAACATCATAAAGTTCACCAGCAGCGCGAACACCGCCGACAGCACCACCGACCATATGTAGTCCACAGGCGAAGCGGACCGTCCGAACATCAGGAAGTCCATCTCCACCGTCCGAATCAGATAGGCACAGAGAAATTTCCCCAAAACCTGTCCCAGCGCAATGCCCAAAACCGTAAGCGCTATATTTTCCCGATAGATGTACATGCCCACTTCGCCATCGTAAAACCCCAGCACCTTAATCGTCGCCAACTCCCGAATGCGTTCAGTGATATTGATATTGGTCAGATTATAAAGCACCACTAACGCCAATGCCATAGCGGAGACTATAATGACCGTCACTGCCGCATTGACCGCATTCATAGTCTCCTTGAAGTTCTCCGCCGTAGCTGTGATATTTGCCACGCCGCTGACACCCTCCAGTTCCATCAGTTTGCCGGACAGCTGTTCTACGGTTTCCTCAGAATCATCCGCTACCGAGACCATCAGTTCGTTGGGCAAATACGTTTCCCCGAACAGCTGCCGGTAATAATCCGCGTCCATATAGACATAGTGCCGGACATACTGCTCCACGATGCCGGATACCCGCGCTGTGGCTTTTTTGCCGCATTCCACGGTGATCTCGTCTCCCACGGAAACTTCCAGCAACTCCGCCAGTTTTTTGTCAACGAGCACGCCGTCCTTTGGAATGCTCACAAGCGCACCCGTTTCCATATCCCGCAGCGTAATCTGCTGGTACAGGCTTGTTGGGTCATCCGTTACCGTCAAATAACCCTCCTGATTTTCAATGGTTGCCGCTTTGGTATAAGCCGCCGCCATAGACCGGACATTTTTCTCCTCTGCCAGCAACGCTTCCGGGGCTTTGGCCTGTTCCTCCGTCTCCGCCTCCAGCGAGATAAGCATATCATAGCGGTAAATATCCCCATACTGTACCTCAATGATACTGAACACACTGGTATGTAGCCCCAGTCCGGCAATCAACAACGCCGTACAGCCCGCAATACCGATGACTGTCATAAAGAACCGTTTTTTATACCGCAGCAGATTCCGGCAGGAAACCTTGACGGAAAATCGAAAATGCTTCCACAAAAAGGGAATACACTCCAGAATAATGCGTTTCCCCGCCCGGGGCGCTTTGGGCCGCATCAGCGCCGCCGGAGTCTGCCGGGCCGTGGAGAGCATAGCCCAGAGCGTTGCGGCGGTAGTACAAAACAGTCCCGCTGCCACAGCCCCAATGCAAAGCGTCCAGTACAGTTCCAGATGCAGACTCGGCAGATTGTACAAAATGCCATAGGAAGTAAAGATGACCCACGGAATCAGCGTTGCGCCAATGGCTACGCCTGCCACGCCGCCGCACAGTGCCGCGATGGCCCCATAGAGCAGGAATTTCCCCGCAATGGTGCCGGTTCCATAACCCATGGCTTTGATGGAGCCGATCTCCGTGCGCTGTTCTTCCACCATCCGCGTCATAGTCGTCAGGCAGACCAGCGCCGCCACAATAAAGAAAATCAGCGGAAACATATGCGCCAGATTCTCCATCCGCTGGGCATTCTGGTCATAGCTGACAAAGCCATAGTTGCTGTTTCTGTCCAGGACATAGATCTCTGCCGGTTTCATCTGGTCAAGTTCCTGCTGAACTTCGTCGATCTCCGTCTGCGCGTCACCGATCGTTTCCTCCGCTTCCGCCCGGGCAGCCTCATATTCTTCTGCGCCCTGATTATAATCTTCTTCGCCGTCCTCCAGCATTTCCTGATTCTCCCGCAGGGTTGCCTCCGCCGCCAGAAAATCCTCGTTTTGTCCCCAGACTGTGTATGCGGCAAGCTGCTCCTTTGCGGCATTCAATTCTGCCCAGCCATCGTCCAACTGCTGCCGGCTCTCGTCCAACTTCCTTTTGGCTGCGGAAAGTTCTCTGTCCGCATCTGTCCGAGCCTGTTCCAATTCTGCCTTGGCCGCGTCCAGTTCCTCCTGAACTTCAGCCTGCAGGGTATCATAACGAATTTTGCCCCGCTCTTCGGCCACCGTTGCAAGCCGCTGCGCCGCTTCATCCACCAGCGCCTGATATTCTTTGGAATAAGCGTCCAGTTCCGACGCGCCCTTCAGCAGAATACTTGCCGCCGGAATATAACCCATATCTATCGCTTCTCCCGGCAGCATCACATAGGCGTCGATACTGCCGTCTCCCAGCGAACTGGCGCCCCGATCGATGGAGATATACAAAGGGCTTTCCACCACACCCACAACTTCAAATTCACGGACACGCAGCACATCCTCCAAATCCTCGCCGGGAGAAAGCGTCAGCTTGTCCCCCAGTGCAAGACCATAGATTTCCAAACACTTCTGTTCTACAACGCATTCATTTTCCCGTTCCGGGTATCGCCCCTCCACAAGGATCGTATCGTTGATGCCGTTAATATCCGTATCAGAAGAATTCCAATTGAGGAGACAATCCTCTGAAGAAAGGCTCAGGACTTTGACCACAAGGCTTTCATCCTTCCACGCCGCAACAGCGTCGAGACTGTAGTCCGCCTGAACCTGCTCCACACCCTCCACTTCAGCAAGGGCACGAATGTCCTCTTCCGTCAGTCCCAGCGAAGACATTACCTGAATGTCGTAAAAATCATGGTCATCAAAATATTCGTCCGCCGTTTTCCGCATATCCGGCGCGGCGGATCGAAGCCCTACCAGAAACATTGTCCCCAATGCCACCATGATAAAAATAGACAGGAATCTGGTAAACGAGTCTCGAATCTCCCGAAACAGCATTTTCCTAAGGCTTCGGTTCACTACCATTCAATCCTTTCTATCGGCGCCGGCGTCTCATTTCGGTACATTTCGCTGACCCTGCCGCTGCGCATCTTAATCACCCGATCTCCCATCGGGATCAACGCCGAATTATGGGTGATAATGATGACGGTCATGCCATCCTCCCGGCAGGTATCCTGCAAAAGCTTCAAGACCTCTTTCCCGGTCTTATAGTCCAGCGCCCCGGTAGGCTCGTCACAGAGCAGAAGCTTGGGGCGCTTCGCCAGCGCCCGGGCAATGGCCACCCGCTGCTGCTCACCGCCGGAGAGTTGAGAGGGAAAATTGCTCATTCGCTCCTCCAGGCCCACCCGTTGAAGGGCCTCCGCCGCATCCATGGGGTTTTCACAGATCTCACTGGCCAGTTCCACATTTTCCAGTGCCGTTAAGTTTCCCACCAGATTGTAAAACTGAAATACGAATCCAATGTCATGCCGCCGGTACTCCGTTAACGCCCTGCCTTTTTTCTCCGCGATTTCCTGCCCGTCTACCAAAATAGAACCAGAAGTGGGATTATCCATACCTCCCAACAGGTTCAAAACCGTGGTTTTCCCGGCGCCGCTGGGGCCGACCACAATGCAAAGTTCGCCCTTTTCCACTTCAAAGCTGATTCCGTCCAGCGCACGAATTCCATCTCTGCCGCCGGGGTATACCCGCGTCACGTCCTTCAACGCTATGTAAGCCATAAGCATCCTCCGATTCCAATTTCTAAATATCTAAATAATTTGTTTTCTATTATAGTACATGTTCCCGACAAATTCAATGAAAGGCTTGTGAACTTTATTTGTGCCATTCCACAGGGCTATCACCCTATAACCAGGATATATATACTTATTTTTTCCTGTTTATGTTATACTATCCGCAGAGCGGATGAAATAATGCGCATACAGGCGTTTCACGTCTGCGCATTAAATTAAAACTATATATAGCAGGAGGAATCCATATGTCTAATCCATATACACGGCTGCTTTCCCCGCTGAAGATTGGAAATGTGACCCTGAAAAATCGCATCATGGGGTCCAAATGCGCCCTTCAGAGTTTCACGCTGGAGCAGGCTGTGGAATTTTACGCCGACATGGCCAAAAATGGCGCTGCGACCGTCACCGTTGCCATGGGCGATCATCCGGAGCGAAATCTGAACGAGCCGGATCAGGACGGCAGAATGCCCCACATGGATGGTACCGGCAACGATATGCGCGATCCCAGGGTGGCGGAGGGCTACAAAAAAATCGCCGAAGCTGTCCATCGGTACGGCACGCTGGCTTCTGCGTCCCTGATGGACATTGAACCCACTGACGTCAATATTTCTGACACGCCCAACTGGGACGAGATTCCCAAAAAGGGCGATTACAATTCTGCGGTGTTCCGCAACAAGCCCGGCATCAGCTATGAGCGCATTCAAACGCTCATTGATGAGTTTGCCTTTCGGGCAAAGGAAGCCAGGGATATGGGCTTTGATATGTGTACCTTCTATATGTCCTACCGCAGTTCCATCCTCGCCACCTCCATGTCCCCTTTGCTGAACCAGCGGACTGACAAATACGGCGGCAAGACCATGGAGCAGCGGGCTACCCTTGCAAAAGAGGTATTTGCAAAGGTCAAGGAGGTCTGCGGCAAGGACTTCTTGATCGAAGCCCAGATCTCCGCCGAAGAAGAAGCCCCTGGCTATACCTTGGAGGATTTTCTGGACTTCTGCAAGGCGCTGGAAGGTTACGCGGACATCATTCAAATTCGCGGCGTAGACGGCTCCGCCACTCATGTTAACGGTCTGAACTGTCAGAAGGGGCATCCTCATTCCATTGACTATGCCGCCGCTTTCAAGGCCCGAGGCATCAAAATTGCCTGCGCTCCCGTAGGCGGCTACGGGGATCCGGAAATGATGGAGCAGTTCCTGGCTGAGGGCAAGACGGATCTCTTTTCCATGGCCCGGCAATTCCTGGCGGACGATCACTATTATGAAAAGCTTCAGGCGGGTGCGCCCGCTTCGGAGATTGTCCCCTGCATTCTCTGCAACAGCTGTCATGGACATCACACCTGCTCCGTCAACCCCCGGCTGGGCCGTCAGAGAAATCTTTTCGCGGAAAAAACCAGCCCGAAAAAGGTTGCTGTCATTGGCGGCGGCCCCGGCGGCCTGATCGCCGCATTGACTGCAGCCCGGAGAGGCCACAGCGTTTCTCTGTTTGAAAAAGCCCCTGCGCTGGGCGGTCAACTGGTGGCTGCCGGCGTACCGGACTACAAGTGGCCCATCAAGGAATATGTTTCCTATCTCCTGCGGGAACTGGACAAAACCTCTGTGGAAATCCATACCGGAATGGAAGCCACCCCGGAAATGTTGAAGGATGGCGGCTACGATGCCATCCTCTGCGCCGTTGGCTCTGAGCCGCTTCGTCCGCCTGTTCCCGGCGCGGAACAGGCATGGCTGGCCGAGGACGCATTTGGGAAAGAAGCGGAACTGGGACATAAGATCGTGGTCATCGGCGGCGCGGATACCGGCCGCGATGTGAGTCTGTATCTGGCAAGAGCCGGCCATCAGGTGATCATGGTCACCCGGGGCCAGATTCAGTTGGCCGACGATATGCACACTGAGCGGCTCCAAAAAGAGTCCTTCGAAACTCAGCCCAATTTCTCCTATGTAGACTTTGCTGCTACGGAGGAAATCGGCGATCATACCGTTACATTAAAGGTTCAGACCAACGGCGTCCGGGGGTTTATCGGCCTGATGGGGCCTCAGGACGATGAGGACGCCTATTATCGGGATCAGCATGCCGGCGGCCCGGGTGGTCCGGGTGCATTTCCCTTTGACGCTCCCGGCCCCGCGCCTGATCCGATCTATGAAACAAGGACGCTGGAATTTGACGACATCGTGGTTTCCGGCGGGCGCAAACCACGATGGGATACGGCAAAACGGTTTGAATGCGCCGCTCCCATCGTCAAGGTCATCGGCGATGCGGTCAAAGTATCCAACATCAAACGGGCCACTTACTCCGGTTATAAAGCGGCTATGGAACTGTAAACGGAGCAATTCCCACAGGACAGCCATCCTGTGGGAATTTTTATTGCTCCATCCATTCCAGCGCCATTTCCAGCGCCCGCTCCGCTGCCTGCCATTGAACCGCCGCCCGGTTTCCGGAAAATACATGGTGTTCGCAAATCACCTCGCCCCGGGCAAACAGGCCAAGATAGACTGTCCCGCCGGGAATCGCCGCGTCGTCCCGATCCGGGCCTGCATAACCTGTTGCCGACAGGGCCATGTCCGTGCCCAGAATCTGTGCCGCCCGGACGGCCATCGCCCTTGCCACCGGCTCCGACACAGCGCCATAGGTATCCAGCAATTCTCGGGACACGCCCAAAATCTGACGTTTCACCTCATTGCAGTAAGTTACGATACCGCCCGGAAACACCTTGGAACTGCGCGGAATCGCAGTCAAAGCCGCCGCCATGCGTCCCCCGGTGCAGGACTCCGCCGTAGAAATTGTGATGTCTCTGGCAATCAGGCCTTGCACCAGCTGCCGGGCTGTTCCTTCTATGCGCACATGACCACATACATACTCCATAATCGCACGCTCCTTACGATTCCATACGGATATGCACCGGTTCCGTACCCGCTACGGCTTCTCTCACCAATGCCTCCACATCCATCTTTCCCTCAGCTTTTTCCATTTCGGAAAGCTTCGGTCTTGTTTTAGGATGCTTTGGGGTAAAGACCGTGCAGCAGTCCTCATAGGGCAAAACGGATGTCTCCATGGTATCGATCCTTCGAGCGATGGAGATAATCTCCTCCTTGTCCATGCCAACGACCGGCCGGAATACCGGCAGCGTGCATACGGCATTTGTCACCATCATGGCCTGCATGGTCTGAGACGCTACCTGCCCAAGACTCTCTCCGGTAGTCAAACTCATGCAGTCCAGTTCCTTCGCCAGCGCTTCGGAAATCCGCATCATCATCCGCCGCATAATCAGCGTAAAATATTCCTCTGGGCAGTTGTCCCGAATCTGTTCCTGAATCTTAGTAAAGGGCACCACATGGACGGTCAGCCGTCCGCAGTAGCGTGTCAAGATCCTCGCCAGATCCAGCACCTTTTCTCTGGCCCGTTCGGAGGTATAGGGATAGCTGAAAAAATGGACGCATTCCAGTTCTACGCCCCGCTTTGCCATCATATAGCCCGCCACCGGGCTGTCAATGCCTCCGGAGAGCAGCAGAACGGATTTCCCACTCACACCTACCGGCAGGCCTCCGGCCCCCGGCACAGAAGGTCCGTGGACAAAGGCCCGCTCTTCCCGCACCTCCACATAGACTGTGTAGTCCGGGTGATGGACGTCTACTTTCACTTGCGGATAGGTCTCTGCCAGACGTCCGCCGATTTCCTGTGAAATTTGAATGGAATTCAGCGGAAAGCGTTTATCCGCCCGCCTGGACTCAACCTTAAAGGATCTTGCCTGGGCCAGTTCGTCTCCCAGATAATCCTGACAGGCGGCAAAAATTGCGTCCAGATCCTTGTCGCAGCCGCAACTCCGACAAAGACTGATGATCCCAAAGACCTTGCCGCAGGCCGCCCAGGCTCCATCCAGATCGCAGTCATCGCTCTCCGGCTCCACATAGACCGTGGACTGGAGCAAACGGATCCTGAATTTCCCATAGGTCTTGAGCCGGCGGCTGAGATTGCTGTGAAGTCTTCCTTCAAAGGCGGAGCGATTGAGCCCTTTCAGAACAATTTCGCCCATTTTTAACAGAAACATTTCGTTCATCCTAAAACCTCAAATCCGTATTTCTTAATTTGGCTGTTTTTTATAGTTTCGCTCGATGTTGGTTTTAAACAGCGACTTCTTAATCAGCCATTCATTCAGATAAATCGTCTTTTTATCCTGATCTTCCACACCAAATTCCGCATAGTTCGCTTCGATCTTCTCCACCGCCTTTGGGATGCTGCGGGCAAACTTGTCCAGCTGCCGGTAAGTGGGGTGCAGCGTTGGAACCGCTGTCAGCAAGATCGCTGCGATCAGAAATGCCAGGCCAAAGGGCGAGAACATACAAAGGTCCTTAAATATCTCATCCTCCGGATCCACCGGGGTACTGCGGCAGTCGATGAGATAATTGCAAAGTTCTCCGGTATAGCCCTCCTGATAGAGGTCATACACCATGTAAAGGGAATAGATCCCAATTGGCGCAAATGTCACCCGCATTTTTTCGGGAATCTCCGAATCCAGATCATAGTCCATGGACAGCAGATAGTTCATACCGCCGTATTCATAAAAATACAGATGCTCCACCGCGTAGTTCTCCTTTGGAATCATCTGGTTGAGCTGTTCATGGCTTTCCATCCCCGTATAGGCGAGCGCCATATTGTCGTAATAAATGCCGGTGTCCACCAGCTTATCTCTGTCAATGGGGATGGAAAAGCGGTAGCGGTCACCCTCCTGATAGAGATTCGCCCGGAAAAAGCAGGTCGTGGTCTGCCGGAGCAGGGCCTGCTCGCCACCGTGGGCATCGATGTCCGCCATGACCGTCTCATAGTCCAGCATATCCCGGCCCGTGTATTCCGCCAGTGCCGCAGGATCCGGCGCACCCCGGTAAAAGAGATAATTCATCAGATAGTTTGCGCCGGAGTTATGGATTAGCAGATAGACAGGAATACTCATCAGCAGGGCCGCCACCACCCACAAAGCCAGAATATTTTTTAAGTACAGCGAATAAATCAGACCGGAACGCTTGATTTTCATACTCAATTCCTCCCGAGATGATAGGTGCGGTATTGGATGGCTTCCGCCAAATGAGCCGCCTGAATTTCCTCGCTGTCCGCCAGATCCGCAATGGTACGGGCCACCCGCAGGATCCGGTCATAGGAGCGGGCGGTAAGATTCATGGAATCAAAAGCCATGCGCATAAGCTGCGTGCATTCGGCATCCAATGTACAGATTTTCTGCACCTGGGCCGGTTCCATCGCGGCGTTGCACCGAATGCCGCTTCCCTGAAAGCGCGTTTGCTGAATGGCCCGGGCGGCATCTACCCGCTTTTTGATCGCAGCGGAACTTTCCCCTCTTTCCCTGCCGGACAGGTCCTCGAATTCCACCGCCGGAACCTCCACAATCATGTCGATCCGATCCAGCAACGGTCCTGACAGTCTGGAAAGGTATTGTTCCACAGCTTTCTCCGTACAGGAACACCGGCCCGAGGGATGTCCATACCAGCCGCACTTACAGGGATTCATAGCGCAGACCAGCATAAACCGGCTGGGATAGGAACTGGAACCGCTGACCCGGGAAATAGTGACTGTTCCATCCTCCAGCGGCTGGCGCATGATCTCCAGCGTCTCCTTGGAAAACTCCGGCAATTCATCCAGAAACAAAACGCCGTTGTGGGCCAGGCTGATCTCTCCCGGTCTGGGGCTGGATCCGCCTCCGGCCAGTCCCATGGGCGATACCGTGTGATGCGGTGAACGGAAGGGCCGGTCGGTCACCAGAGGCTGTTCTCTGGTGAGCAGCCCTAAAATGGAATACACCTGACTGACCTCCAGCGCTTCTTCCCGGGTCATATCCGGCAAAATGGACGGCAAACGCTTTGCCAGCATACTTTTTCCCGCCCCCGGCGGGCCAACCATTAAAATATTATGCAGGCCGGCTGCGGCAATCTCCAGCGCCCGTTTTACATTTTCCTGCCCTTTCACGTCCGCAAAATCCAGCATGGCTTTTTGGCGGGTTTCCGGCGTCCAGAGCGTGACAGGCTCCATGGCGCGAATTTGTGTCAGGTGGTCGCAGAGTTGAGCAACCGTCTTTGGGGCATAGACCGTCATGTCTCCTGCCAGCGTCGCTTCCGAGCCGTTTTCCTCCGGCACCACAATGGTATGGATCCCCGCTTTCTTTGCGGCCATGACCATAGGCAGAACGCCGGAGATGCGCCGAAGTTCGCCGCTCATGCTGAGTTCCCCCAAAAACGCCCAGCCGGGTCCCGGCAGCTTCAGCTGACCTCCTGCGGCCAGAATACCCAGCAGAATTGGTAAATCGTAAACGGTTCCAATTTTTTTCGTTCCCGCCGGAGCCAGATTGACCGTGATTCTTGTGGTAGGGAACCGATAGCCGCTGGAATGGACCGCCGCCCGAACCCGCTCCCGGGATTCCTTGACTGCCGCGTCTGGCAAACCGACAATATCAAAATTCGGAATTCCTGCCGAAATACAGCACTCTACCTCCACCGGATAACCGGCGATTCCATCCAGTCCCATGGAATTCAAATGAAAAACCATACGGGCGCCTCCTTTTCACCGTTTGCCAGAAATTTGCCTGTTAAAAAGGCTTGCAGTTCCGTTCTAACCGTGTTATATTGCTACCGCGGTCCGGCCGCATGACCGCAGTTTTTTCCAATTTCTTTTATTTTAGCGCATATACCATAAAAATTCAAACAATTCTTTATGCAACATCACTTGTAATTTAACCGGATAAAGTAAAAAGCTTGTAACATCCTGCAAAGTTTTCAGAAAAAACCGCTTGATGATTTACATTTGCCACTTTTTTATGATACAATGGACTTACTACGAACCGAAACATTGTGACACCGGCTTCGGCTGCGGGCGGATAATGCTCCGCCCAGTTGATTCAAGGAGGAATTACATTGGCTAGAAAGCTGAAAACCATGGACGGCAATAACGCCGCCGCCCACGTGGCATACGCTTTTACAGACGTTGCCGCTATTTACCCGATCACCCCTTCTTCCGTCATGGCAGAGCACATCGACGAATGGTCTGCCGCCGGTCGGAAAAATCTGTTTGGTCAGACCGTGAAGGTTGCGGAAATGCAGTCCGAAGGCGGCGCGGCCGGCGCTGTCCACGGCTCGCTCATGAGCGGTGCGCTGACCACCACCTTTACCGCGTCTCAGGGTCTGCTCCTGATGATCCCCAATATGTATAAAATTGCCGCGGAAAATCTTCCCTGCGTCCTGCATGTCTCCGCCCGAGCGCTGGCAACCCATGCGCTGTCTATTTTTGGCGACCACAGCGACGTTATGGCCTGCCGGGGCACCGGTTTCGCCATGTTGGCGTCTTCCAATCCGCAAGAGGTCATGGATCTCAGCGCGGTGGTCCATCTGGCCGCTATTGACGGCTCCGCCGCTTTTCTGCACTTTTTCGACGGTTTCCGTACTTCTCACGAAATTCAGAAGATTGGCGTCTGGGATTATGAGACTCTGGGCGAAATGCTGGACAGGGATAAGGTGCAGGCCTTTCGCAACAGCGCTCTGAATCCCAACCATCCCAAAATCAAAGGTTCCGCCCAGAACCCCGATATTTTCTTCCAGACCCGCGAAGCCTGCAACAGCCACTATGACGAGATCCCCGGCATCGTGGTCAAGTACATGAACAAGGTCAACGAAAAACTGGGCACCGATTATAAACCCTTTAACTATTACGGCGCGCCCGATGCGGAACACGTCGTCATCTCCATGGGTTCCTCCTGTGACGCACTGATGGAGGTCTGCGACTACCTCAATTCCTCCGGCAAAAAGGTTGGCGTGGTGACCGTTCACCTGTACCGTCCCTTCTGTCCTGATTTCCTGATCGATGTACTGCCGGATACAGTAAGGAATATCGCCGTGCTGGATCGCTGCAAGGAACCAGGCGCTTTGGGCGAGCCGCTCTATCTGGATGTGGTCTCCGCCCTTTCCGGCAGCAAATTTGGAAATGTCCCCGTCATTGGCGGCCGCTACGGGCTCGGCTCCAAAGATGTGGGAACCGGCTGCCTGATTTCCGCTTATCAAAATCTGATGTCTGACAAGCCGCAGCATCCCTTTACACTGGGCATCAATGATGATGTGACCCATCTGAGTTTGCCCATCACGGACAATACCGATTGTCAGGCCAGGGGCAACACGGCCTGCAAATTCTGGGGCCTTGGCTCCGACGGCACCGTCGGTGCCAATAAAAACTCCATCAAAATCATTGGCGACAATACCGATTTGAACGTCCAGGCCTATTTCCAATATGATTCCAAGAAATCCGGCGGCGTGACCATTTCCCATCTGCGATTCGGTCCTGAACCGATCCGCTCCAGCTACTATGTCACCGCTTCCGACTTTGTAGCCTGCCACAACGCTTCTTATCTGGAAAAGTACCCCATGGTGCAGGATTGTAAGCCCGGCGGTACCTTCCTCATCAACTGCGGCTACACCGTAGAGGAACTGGGCAAGGTGCTCCCCGTGGAGGCAAAGCAGTACATCGCCAAAAACAACATTAATGTCTATACCTGCGACGCGGTAAAGATCGGCAAGGAACTGGGCCTTGGCTCCAAGTACAACATGGTGCTCATGTCCGCCTTCTTCAAGCTGGCAAGTATTATCCCCATTGACGACGCAGTCAAATATATGAAGGAAGCCTGCGAGACCTCCTACGGCAAGCTGGGCGACGAGATCGTCAACAAGAACAAGTGCGCGGTGGACGCCGGTTTGACCGGCATTGTCAAGCTGGATATTCCCGCCGATTGGGCTACGACCACCGTGGGCGGCGGCGAACCTCTGCCGGAAGCTTCCGGCAACGAGGTGCTGGATACTTTTATCAAGGATGTTCTGGTTCCCGCCAATGCCATGCGGGGCGACGAGATCCCCGTTTCCAAGCTGATGCCCCAGGCCGACGGCACACTGCCCTCCGGCACCGCCGCTTTTGAAAAGCGCGGCATCGCGGTAGAGGTTCCCGCCTGGATTCCCGAAAACTGCATTCAGTGCAATCGTTGCTCCTATGTCTGCCCCCATGCGGTCATCCGTCCCTTCGTCATGAACAACGAGGAACTGAAAAACGCCCCTGCGGACACCAAATCTGTCAAAATGATGGGCAAGGGCACCGACGGTCTGCATTTTGGCATTGCCATCTCCCCCATGGACTGCACCGGCTGCGGATCCTGTATCAATGTCTGTCCCGCCAAAAACAAAGCGCTGGCCGCAACACCGCTCAGTAGCGCAATGGGCGACCAGGAGGTCTTTGAATATGCCACCAAAACGGTCACGGAAAAGCCGGTTCCCTTCAAGACAAACACCGTCAAAGGTTCTCAGTTTAAAGCGCCTCTTTTCGAGTTCTCCGGCGCCTGCGCGGGCTGCGGCGAAACGCCTTATGTCAAGCTGATCACTCAACTCTTTGGCGACCGTATGCTCATTGCCAACGCCACCGGCTGCTCCTCCATCTGGGGCGCCAGCGCACCGTCCATTCCTTATACTACCAACAAAGAAGGCAAAGGCCCCGCCTGGGCCAACTCCCTGTTTGAGGATAACGCTGAATTTGGCTACGGCATGATGCTGGGCACCCAGCAGCGGCGGGCCAGAGTGGCGGAACTGGTGAGTCAGTTGGCCGCCTCCGACAAAATCCCTGCTGATTTGAAAGACGCCTGCATCAGTTGGCTCTCTGCCAAAGATCAGGGCGAGGGCTCCCGGGAACCATCCGCCAGGCTGACGGAGGTACTGGAACGCATTGTCCCAACCTGCAATGATGCCTGCGGCAATGGCGCCATCGCAAAGGAACTGCTCTCCATGAAAGATATGTTTGTCAAGCCTTCCCAGTGGATCTTCGGCGGCGATGGCTGGGCCTATGATATCGGCTACGGCGGCCTGGATCATGTGCTGGCGCAGAACCAGAATGTCAATATCTTTGTGCTGGACACCGAGGTCTATTCCAACACTGGCGGTCAGGCCTCCAAGGCAACGCCCATCGGCGCAGTGGCAGAGTTTGCCGCTGCCGGCAAAGCGGTCAAAAAAAAGGACCTGGCGCAGATCGCCATGACTTACGGTTACGTCTATGTGGCGCAGGTCGCCATGGGCGCGGATTACCAGCAGACCCTGAACGCTATTCTGGAGGCGGAAGCCTACGACGGCCCCTCCCTGATCATCGCTTATGCGCCCTGTATCAATCACCACGCCAAAGCGGGCATGGGTAAGGCCATGAATACCATGGAGCGCGCGGTCAAAGCCGGTTACTGGCATCTGTTCCGCTATAACCCCGACAGAGAACAGCCCTTTACACTGGATTCAAAAGAACCTACGGACAAGTATAATGACTATATCATGTCCGAGAGCCGCTATAGTTCTCTGGTAAAAGCCTTCCCAGATCGGGCCAAAGAACTGTTCGCTGCCGCAGAAGAATATGCCGCTGAAAAGTATACTCATCTGACCAAACAGGCAGAGAATCAGTAAATACAGACTTCCCCCTGTCTCAGCGCAGACAGGGGGAAGCTTTTTCTATTTCACCACTTGACAGCCATTTCTTTTTGTACTATAATACAGTCTGAAACGTATGATACGTTTCAGAACAAATGGTACCACCGACGTGTCACACGATGGTTCCATACGATTGAGGTTCCAGGCCGGCCGTTTGATCAGGTCACCTCCCTGAGTCGTAGCCAGACGGCTGCCTTTGGGAACCATCGGGATGACGAATTATTTTGCGCTTCGCAGGATGATTCGTCTTTTTCCTGACTCTTGCATTTTTCCTGGAATTTGCTATACTAATGAGGGGTTCCATGGGTAAGTACATGAAACAGGTGATCAGATATGAGTGCAGATAACAATTTAATTTTAAACGCCAAGCTCTCGCTGGACAGCGACGTGCCCCTCTATAACCAACTGGTAGCAATCATAAAGCGGCATATCTCCGCCGGAATTATTGTCCCCGGAGACCTGCTTCCCTCGGAGGCAGAACTTTGCCGCGCTCTGTCGATTTCCCGTTCCACCGTTCGTCAGGCCATCGGCGCACTGGAATCGGAGGGCCTGGTGGTTCGCCGCCAGGGCAAGGGTACTTTCGTGGCCGAACCAAAGGTGCGCCGTAAGACCGAGCGGGTATATTCTTTCACTGCAGAAATGTCCGCCATGGGGCTGACGCCCTCTTCCGATTTGATCGAATTTACAGTCATTACGCCCACAGAAGATATTGTGAAAATGCTGGAACTGCGCAGCAGTGATATAAAAGTCTATAAATTTACCCGAATCCGTAAAGTAGACGGCGAACCCTTGATGCTGGAAACGTCTTTTTATCCCCAATACATCTATCCCAGCCTGACGCCGGAATTGCTGGCAACCCACTCCTTCTATTCTCTTTTGTATGACGTGGGCGTGATCCCCTATACCGCTGTGGATTCTTATGAAGCGGTCAAATTCAGTAAATCAGAAGCGGAACTGCTTCACTGCCGGGCAGGCAGCGCCGGTTTCTTTATCCAGCGGCAGACCCGCACAGAAAGCGGCGAGTGCTATGAGTTTACCCAGACCTTTATGCGAGGTGACCGGGCAAAGCTGGATATCGTTCTCCACAAGGACGGCGTCACCTTTTCCCGGAGTGTGGATAAGGGACACAGCAACTGAATTATAAACAAAAAGGGGCGGAAATTTCCGTCCCTTTTGCTTGTCAAAAAACGCTCTTCCCGCACTCCGGCACCGGGCCACCCAGAACTTTCAAGATGGTTGCCCCCACATCTGCAAACGTCTCCCGCATACCCAAATCTCTGGACTCAATCCCCTGATACCACAGCAGCAGCGGAACATACTCCCGGGTATGATCCGTGCCGGTGCAGGTGGGATCGCAACCATGGTCTGCGGTAATGGCCAGCAGTGTGTCTCCATCCATTTTCTCCATGAGCCGGGGCAGAAATTCGTCAAATTCCGTTAAGCCCCGGCCATAGGCCAGCACATCCCGCCGATGGCCCCACTTCATGTCAAAATCCAGAAGATTGACAAAAATCAAACCATCTTTTTCCTTCAGCGCCTTTTCTGCCTGCTCCATCCCCTCCGCGTTATCTGAAGTTTTTACCGCAGAGGCGAATTCCGTTGCCGGAAAAATGTCTACCGGTTTCCCGATGGAGTGAACCGAAATGCCATGTTCCGTCAGCAGTTCCAGATCCGTTTTTTTCGGCGGGATCGCGGCGTAATCATGGCGGTTGGACGTGCGAGTGTAGTTCCCCGGCGTACCTACAAAGGGTCGGGCGATCACCCGGCCTACGCCGAAGCCCAGTTCGTCCAGCGTCTCTCTGGCGATTTCGCACCACTGATAGAGCTGCTCCAGCGGTACCGTCTCCTCATGGGCGGCAATTTGGAACACACTGTCGGCAGAGGTATAGACAATGGGGTAGCCTGTCTCCTGATGCTCCCGGCCCAGCCGGCCGATGATCTCCGTGCCAGAAGCCGCTTCATTGCCCAAAACATCCCGTCCAATCCGTTTTGAAAAGGCATCTATGATCTCTTTCGGAAATCCCTCCGGAAAGGTGTCAAAGGCCAATTCCGTGGGAACGCCCATAATCTCCCAATGACCCACTATGGAATCCTTGCCCTTTGACTGCTCCTGGCATACGCCATAAGCGCCCACCGGCTCAACGCCGGTAGAAAACCGCTCCAGACCAGGAAGACACATCAATCCCATCGCTTCCAGATTTGGAAGCGTCATACCGGGATTTCGCTCCAGTGTATGCTGCACCGTCGCGGCGTCCTCGTCTCCGTACTGCGTTGCATCCGGCTGTGCACCTATTCCTACGGAGTCCAATAAAATGAGCAGAACTCTCTGAAATTGTTTCATTTCTATCACCGTCCTGATAGATATATTATGCCACGAAAATTCCTCTGATGCAACCCTTGCACTCCACCAGCCTTTGCTTTATAATAATGATGACAGAACAAGTTCCCGTATGCGTTATAATAAAATTGCGAAATAATTCTGTGAAAGGGGAAATTCATATGATTTCCGCAAAGAAACTGCAAGAAAAAGTTGGTAGTCTCTTCTATTTTGCCACCATTGAGGACGGCGAGCCAAGAGTGCGGCCCTTCGGCTTTACCATGGTCTTTGAGGATAAACTCTATTTCGGCTGCGGCACCCACAAAGCCGCCTATGCACAGTTGCTGAAGAACCCCAACCTGGAGATCTGTTCCTTTCACGATGGAACTTTTGTCCGTGTCCGGGGCAAAGCGGTTATGGACGACCGGGACGAGGTACAGACCTATATGTATGAAAGCGCACCGTTCCTGAAAGAAACCTACAATGAGCAAACCGGCCATCATCACATCTGCTTCTATCTGGATCAGATGTCCGCCATGGAATTTAAAGGTCCCGAATCTACTCAACTGGTGTAAGCAATGGCAGAATATAAAGCCGCCTGCCGGGGCTGTCACGGCGGATGTATGTATCGTTTGACCGTAGAAAACGGCAGAGTGGTGAAGGCCCGGCCGGACCCGGAGGGACCGCTGAACCACGGCAGAGGCTGTGTCAAGGGTCTGTCTATCATCGAACAAATGTATCACAAGGACCGGCTGACCGTACCTCTCCAGCGCATTGGGCCGAAGGAAAGCGGCAAATGGGAGGAGATTACATGGGCGCAGGCCTATGAGAAGATCACCCAAAACCTCAGCGCAATCATGGCGGAGTCCGGCCCGGAAAGCGTGGCGCTGATTTCCGGCACTGGGCGGCATCATCTGAGCCAGTTCTGGCGCTTTGCCAACGTGCTGGGCACCCCAAACGCCACCTCCTCCGGGGCGCTGATTTGTCTCGGCCCGAGAAAAAACGCCGGAGACTTCACTGCCGGCGTCTTTGCCGGTGTGGACTACTACGGCAGCGTGCGTCCGGGCGGCATTCTGGTCTGGGGGGCCAATCCGGCCATATCCGGCGCCGACGGAGAACTGAAATTCCATATTCAGGACGCCGTCCGGGATGGCATTCCCCTGATCGTGGTGGATCCAAAGCCCAACGAACTGACAAAGGCCGCCCGGCTGTGGCTTCGGATCCGCCCCGGCACCGACGGCGCTTTGGCCATTGGCCTTCTGAGCATCCTCATTTCAGAAGATCTCTATGATCACGAATTTGTGGAAAACTATACTTATGGGTTCGCAGAACTTCGGCAGCGGTGCCGGAAATTTGACCTCCCCACCGTATCCCGAATCACACGTATTCCGGAAGCACAGATTTTAGAAGCCGCGCATTTGATTGCTGCCATTCATCCACTGGCGCTGGAATGGGGCTGCGCCATGGAACAGAGCACCAACGCCTTTCAGACCTGCCGGGCTATCTTCATGATTCCGGCGTTGACCGGAAATTACGATGTACCCGGCGGCTTTGTAGAGAGTATGGAAATTGCTCCTACGGCGGATCTGCTCTTCGACCGGCTCAGCCCGGAAGCAGCGAAAAAATGCATCTCCGGCGGCTATCCGCTGAACAACGGGGCCATGACACCGAAGCTGTTTGCCCACCCTCAGCTGGTATTGGACGCCATGAAAACAAAAAAGCCCTATCCCATTCGGGCGCTGTTTTCCAATGCCAACAACACGCTGATTTCCGTGCCGGACAGCCAGCACACCTATGAATGCCTGAAATGCCTGAACTTCTTTGTCTATATGGATTTCTTTATGACCCCCACGGCGGAACTGGCAGATCTTGTCCTTCCCGCAGCCCTCTGGCCTGAGGTTGACAGTGTATTCTGTATGCCGGAATTTGGCGACGTGGCCGCGTTGTGTATGCAAAAGACCGTCCAGGTGGGACAATGTAAATCCGACGAAGACTTTTTTCTGGAACTTTCAGAAAAAATGGGCCTTGACTATGGTGCAAAGAGCCAACGAGAAATCTTAGACGGTATTTTAGCTGAACTGGGCAATCGCCGCCCGGAATACGCCGGCATTGACTTCGATATGTTCCGGCAAATGGGCTGGATCGCTCCAAAGAGGGAGTATTACCGCTATCGAACCCACGGCTTTCGAACGGAAACCGGAAAATTTGAACTATATTCCTCCCGACTTGCCCGGGCCGGGGCCGATCCGCTTCCAGACTGGCAGGAGATACCGGAAAGCCCTGTTAGCCGTCCGGATCTTTTGGCGGAATACCCCCTGATTCTGACCACTGGCAGCCGCACAGAGCCTTACTTTATCTCCAACAACCGCCAAATCAAATCTCTCCGAAAGCTGCATCCCTTCCCGCTGGTGTCCATGCACCCGGATACGGGAAAGCAGTATGGCATTGCTGAGGGTGATTGGGTCTATATCGAGACGCTCCGGGGCCGCATCACCCAAAAGGCACGCTTCCTTGCAGAGATGGATCGGGACGTGGTCAGCTGTGAAATGGGCTGGTGGTACCCGGAGGCGGGTGCGCCCGAATATGGCTGGAAGGAATCCAACGTCAATATTCTGACCGTTGGCGACGGTCCTCACGATCCCATCGGCGGAGCCTATCAACTCCGGGCGCTGCTATGCAAAATTTATCCCAATCCCGATTGCCGGATCGAGCAACGCTACCAGGTCTGGTTGGCACAAGAACCGGTACAATAAAAATGGGGACTGTGAAAAAAGTCCCCATTTTTATTATATTCCCTGATAGGCCCGGCAAATCAGTTCCACACAGAGTTCCTCGTCCATTCGGTCGCTGTTGACCACCAAATGATAGGAATTGGGATCATTCCAGTCCATACCGGTATAATTTTTATAATACGCCTTCCTGGCCTTGTCCGTACGCCGCAGCAGGCGGACCGCTTTGCTTTCAGAAAGCCCGAGGCTCTCCATGGTGCGCTGCACACGGTAATCCCGTCCGGCGTGGACAAAGATGTCCAGCACATCCTCCCGGTCCCGGAGCAGATAATTGGCGCAGCGTCCAACAATCAGGCAAGGCCCTTCCGCCGCGATCTCCCTGATCAGTTCAAACTGAATGTCGGCCACCCGCTCATTGGTGGGCAGGGGCGATGTGGCAGAGGTATAATAATGCGCCGCTTCCGCCTGGGAATATTCGAACCGGGACGCAAGCTGTTCATCTCTGGCCTGAATGGCTGACTCGCTGATGCCGCTTTTAGCGGCGGATTCCGTCACCAGAAACTTGTCCACATAAGGGAGATCCAGCCGCCGGGCCACCTTCTGGGCAATCTCACTGCCTCGGGACTCAAATTCCCGATTGACCGTAATGATGCTGTATTTCATTAAGTACCCTCCTGTCTATTCAGTCTATCGGTTTCCTTTTTTATTTTATCAAATCGCCCTGCTTTCTGCAACATTTTCTGCAGCAGACATGCAAAAAATCCACGACCAAAAGTCGTGGATTTTGCGAGCATATAGAAATCAAACCGCACGGGTCACTTTGCCGGAGCGCAGACACCTTGTACAGACATATACATGGCGCGGAGTCCCATCGACAATCGCCTTCACACGCTTTACATTGGGCTTCCAGACCCGGTTGGACCGTCTGTGGGAGTGGGAAACCTTAATGCCAAAGGTCACGCCCTTGCCGCAAAAATCACATTTAGCCATCTGGCTGCACCTCCTCGCCGTAAAAAATGACGAATTCCCCTTTCAGGGCGTCGGGTTATATCATAACAGAAAACTTTTTAAAATGCAACTGCTTTTTTAAAAAATCTCCGGTTGCCAAATTTGACTGGAAAGCGTATAATCAAAAGGAATGAAAGGAGCGCCGCGATATGTCTTTATTTACCGTTTCCCTTTCTCAGCTGACAAAAGAATTCAAGCTGGAAATGCTCTATCAGTCCTCTGACTTTGAAAACATACAGATCACGGTGGAGGATGTGAACCGCCCTGCTTTGCAGCTTTCCGGTTTTTTTGAACATTTTGAACCAGCCCGGATGCAGGTCATCGGCATGGTGGAGGACACCTATCTGGCCGGACTGACTCCGGAACAGCGGATCGTCACTTTTGACCGGCTCTTTTCCTATCGTCCGCCAGCGCTGATTTACGCCCGGCATATCGAGCCATACGATGAATGCATGGTCATGGCCCGAAAATATAATATTACCATTCTCCGCACCGATGAGACTACCTCTGAATTGGTCTCCTCCCTGATTGCCACCTTGAAGCACTATTTGGCCCCTCGGCTCACTCGCCATGGCGTTCTGGTGGAGGTTCACGGCGAGGGGATGCTCCTGCTGGGCGAAAGTGGCGTTGGAAAAAGTGAAGCCGCCATCGAACTGGTCAAGCGGGGCCATCGGCTGATTGCAGACGATGCGGTAGAAATCAAAAAAGAGGGCGCTTATATGCTTACCGGCTCCGCGCCGGAACTGATCCGCCACTATATCGAACTGCGAGGCATCGGCGTAATCAATGTTGCAAAGCTGTTCGGCATGGGCGCAGTCAAGGATTCCTCCTCCATTGACATGGTGGTGAATCTGGAAGCCTGGCGGGACGATGTGCTTTATGACCGATTGGGCGTTGAAAATGAGTTTATCTCCATTTTGGGCGTCAAAGTCCCCGCGCTGACCATTCCTGTCAAGCCTGGGAGAAACCTGGCGGTCATTTTAGAGGTTGCCGCCATGAATAACCGGCAGAAAAAGCAGGGCTACAATGCGGCGCTGGAATTCACCGAGCAGATCAATAAGCATTTTGATGAAACGATGACAGAAGCCTGAGACGTAAAAAGAGGCGAACACCATTGGCTACCTCCCAGAAAAACGATTTCAGCCAGGGGTGCGTCTGGCGGAATATTGTCCGCATGGCGATTCCCATTACGCTGGCGCAGCTGATCAATATTCTCTATAACATTGTGGACCGTATGTATATCGGTCACATTGATGGCGCCGGTGCTATGGCGCTGACCGGACTTGGTCTGTGTCTGCCAGTAATTTCCATCGTGATGGCGTTTGCGCGGCTCAGCGGCATGGGCGGCGGCCCCCTTTGCTCCATTGAGCGGGGCAAGGGCGATCTTCTCGAGGCCGAAGCCATCATGGGAAACTCCTTTACATTGCTGCTGATCTTCGCTGTAGCGCTGACAACTCTGGGTGAACTCTTTCTAAAGCCCATTCTCTTTGCCTTCGGCGCCAGCAAGGATACCATCGACTATGCCGTAGACTACGGCCGCATTTACCTGGCCGGCAATATTTTCGTTCTGATTTCCCTCGGCATGAACAACTTCATCAACGCCCAGGGCTTCGCTCGAACCGGTATGATCACAACGCTGATGGGCGCTGTTGCCAACATTATATTGGATCCGATTTTTATTTTTGTGTTCGGCTGGGGCGTTCAGGGCGCAGCTCTGGCAACAATCCTCTCCCAAGCTCTTTCCGCACTGTGGGTCATGGCCTTTCTGACCGGCAGAAAGGCGCAGCTACGGCTCAAATGGAACTGCATGAAACTCCGACGACGCCGTGTCTCTAAAATCATCTCTCTGGGCTTTTCCGGTTTTGTCATGGCACTGACCAATTCCATAGTACAGGTCACCTGCAACTCTGTTCTCTCTGCCTACGGCGGCGATCTCCATGTTGGCGTGATGACCATTGTCAACTCCATTCGGGAAGTAGTCTCCATGCCGGTGCAGGGCATCACCGGCGCGGCGGAACCGGTTCTTGGCTTCAATTACGGCGCGGAAAAGCCCCGCCGGGTCCGGCAGGGCATTCGCTTTATCTCTATTGTTGCCTTTGTCTACTCGCTACTGGTCTGGGCCATCATTAAGCTGATCCCCGGCCCCCTCATTCATATATTCAACAATGACCCGGCGCTGATCGACACCGCCATCCCCGCCCTCAGTATTTATTTCTGTACATTCTTTATGATGGCGCTACAGTTTGCCGGGCAGAGCACCTTTGTCTCTCTGGGCAAAAGCAAACAGGCCGTATTTTTCTCCATTTTCCGGAAGGTCATTATTGTCGTTCCCCTGACGATTCTGCTGCCAAAGCTTCCGGCCTTTGGTGTCAGCGGCGTATTCTGGGCCGAAGCCATTTCCAACGTGGCAGGCGGTGTTTTCTGCTTTGGAACTATGTACCTGACGGTATATCGAAAATTAAAGTAAATCCATAGAAAAGGCCGCCGCAGGTTCCTTCTGCGGCGGCCAAATTCGCGTTTCTCGGATTAGAAATAGTACAGCTCTTTGGCTGCGCGGGTCAGTTCCTCCCGATCGTCGGGATGCGCCAGATTGATGAGCATTTTCGCACGCTCACGAACCGTTGTGCCGCGGAGATCAGCGATGCCGTTCTCAGTGACCACATACTGGACATAGTTCCGCTGATGAGTGACTACTGCGCCGGGGGTCAACATCGCCTTAATCTTGGGCATTCCCTTCTTGGTCCGGGACTGGAAGCACAAAATGCCCTTGCCATGCTCTGCGAAATAGGTGCCCAGCGTGAAGCAGAAGCCGCCACCGGAGCCGGAATACTGGACCGGGCCGATGGACTCGGCGCAGACCTGACCGGTCAGGTCGATTTCCACCAGCGTGTTGATGGAAACTATGTGATCCTGCCGGGCAATGTTGGCAGGATTCAGAACCTCGGGGCCGGGCTTCATCACGCACTTGGGATTGTTGTGCAGGTACTGATACAGTTCATGGACGCCATCGGCGAACACGCCCACATGCAAGCCTTTATCATAAGCCTTCCGCGCACCGGTAATTACGCCTGCGTCGATGAGAGTCGCCATGGAGGAGGTAAACTGCTCCGTGTGCAGGCCCAGATCCTTTTTGTCCATCAGGTGCTTGCCCACAGTATCGGGAATGCCGCCAATGCCCATCTGGATGGTATCGCCGTCCTCAATGAGAGACGCAACCATCTGACCGATTTTATCCTCTTCAGGAGAGGTGGAAGGCGTGCCGATACAGTATTCAGGGGTGTTTACCTCATAGAGCAGGGTCACAGCCTCCACCGGGATATAGGCGGAACCGTTCATATAGGTCAGGTTCGGGTTGACCTCCACGATGATCTTTTTCTTCTGCTCAATGGCGTCCTTGATGGCATAATACTCGATGGTCTGGTTCATGCCGACATACAGCTTGCCGTCCTCGGTCATGGGAGAGACCTGCGCCGTAAAGATATTACAGGGCTTATGGCGGTTGACCATACGGTAGTAGTTGGGCAGGTCAACAGGGATAAAGCTGGCGTTGCGCAGCTTATGCGCCTGACGGTAGGACGGGCCATAGAAATAGTTGTGGCAATTGATGTGACCGTTCATGCCGGGCGTCAACATAAAGGGATAGCTGCCGATACGGCTCTTGTAAACGATCACGTCGTTGACCCGGTCCGCAATCTCATGGAGACGGCCAAACAAAGTCTCAGGCTCGTTGTAGTTGTTGGAGCACCAGATGACGTCGCCGGACTGGATCAAGTTCAGCGCGTCCTCAACGGTACCCTTTTTGCTTTCGTAGATTTTTTTGTAATCTTCGCATGTCATTTCGGTATACCTCTTTCCGGGGAACCCCCAAAAATTTCGCAGTTTTCAAAAACTGCGGTTCATACAGTTCAAACGAGTTTATTATACTTTTTTCCCCGGGAATTTGCAATAGACTTTCTACTGAAATGGATGTTTTCCAAAAAGGCGCTTTTTATGCAAGTTATATAACAGATAATATAGTTCTCGTTTTCCCGGCACTTCTCCGCGTTTTCTCTTTGTCTTTCCCGCAGATTTTTTGCAAAAATGCGCTTTCTTTTTCATGAAACTATGGTATACTAAGGTATACTGAGCAGGTATCCATTCGAACAAATCGGAACCCCTGCCGGAAAGGAGCATATGTATGTCTGTATTATTAACTGGGGGCGCAGGATTTATCGGTTCCCATACCGCAGTAGAAATGATCCAGGCCGGCTATGATATCGTAATCGCCGACGATCTTTCCAATGCCAGTCCTAAGGTGCTTGACCGACTTCAGATCATTACCGGCAAAGCGCCGAAATTTTATCAGATCAATGTAGCCGACGGGGACGCTCTGCGCCGTGTTTTTTCCGAAAACAGGATCGACGCGGTCATCCACTTTGCCGGATTCAAATGCGTCCCGGAGAGCACCTCTGTGCCGCTTCGATACTATCGCAACAATCTGGACACTGCCATCACCACGCTTGAGGTCATGGCGGAATTCGGCTGCAAGGCGTTCATTTTCTCCTCCTCCGCCACCGTTTACGGCGAGAACAATCCGGTTCCCTTTACAGAAACCATGCCCACCGGAATGGCAACCAACCCCTATGGCACCACAAAGCTGATGATCGAACAGATTTTGATCGACGCCTGCAAGGCGGATCCCAGCATTTCCGCTGTGCTGCTTCGGTACTTCAACCCCATTGGCGCCCATCCCTCAGGACTGATCGGAGAGGCGCCCAACGGCATTCCCAACAATCTGATGCCCTATATCACTCAGGTAGCCATTGGCAAACGGGATCATCTCAATGTTTATGGCAGCGATTACCCCACTCCCGACGGCACCGGCGTTCGGGATTATATCCATGTGGTGGATCTGGCCGTCGGCCATGTGAAAGCAGTGGATTACGCGCTGAAGCATCCCGGCGCTACGCCCATCAATCTGGGTACCGGCAAAGGCAGCAGCGTCTTAGAGGTCGTACACGCATTTGAAGCCGCCAGCGGCGTCACCATTCCACTGGTCATCACCGAACGCCGTCCCGGCGATATCGCTATCTGCTATGCGGATGCCGCAAAGGCGAAAGCCCTGCTGGGCTGGGAGGCCAAATACAATCTCTCCGATATGTGTGCGCACTCCTGGAACTGGCAGAAAAGCAACCCGAAAGGGTATGATGATTAAAACACACCACTCGTCGGGGCCGATGCCCATATCGGCCCCGATATGTTTTAAATATTTGGAAAGGAATTTGAACTATGGCACTTCAAAACCGCAAAGATATGGATCCCGCGTTTCAGTGGAATCTCAGCGATATTTTTCCGAACTCCGAAGCATGGGAGACTGCCTATGTCGCTGCCAAAGAAACAGTCATGCAGCTTCCCGCCCTCTCCGGTACCCTCCGGGATTCAAAAGACAGCCTGAAGACCGGTCTTGACCAGATCTACGCGGCGTCGGAGCAGGTGGAATTGGTCTACCTCTACGCCATGCTGAAAAAAAGCGGTGACAACGGCGACCCGGAAGCCCAGCGGCTGGAGGGCCGGGCCATGAGTCTATATGTAACCTTTTCCACCGCTGTCAGCTTTGTGGACCCGGAAATCTTGTCCATCCCCGAACAGGAATTGCACGCCTGGCTCAGCAGCCCGGAACTGGCGGAATACCGCCACATCCTGGAGGATACCGACCGAATGCGTCCCTATACTCTTCCCGCGGAAATGGAAAAAATGCTGGCGCAGCTCTCCGACGCCGCATCCTCTCCGGATGACGCCTTTACCATGCTCCAAAGTGTGGATATGACCTTTCCGGACATCACCGGCGAGGACGGCAAGACCGCTTCTCTGACCCATGGCACCTATGGACTGTACCGGGACAGCCGAAATCCGGCCGTCCGCAAAGAGGCCTTTGAGACCTACCACGGCGAATTTAAAAAATACCTCAATACCTTTGCCGCGCTCTACAGCGGTCAGGTGAAGCTGGATTCCTATTATGCGTCCGTGCGGGGCTACGACTCCCCGCTTCATAAGAGTCTTTTTGCCAGCAACGTGCCAATCTCGGTCTATGACAGCCTGATTGATGCCATTCACAAAGGGCTGCCTGCCATGCAGCAGTATCTCCAGCTTCGGAAGAAGGCGCTGGGCCTTTCCGAACTTCATATGTATGACCTCTACTGCCCCATGGTGGACGAGGTTTCCTATCATATTCCCTTTGCGGACTGCAAAATGCTGGTGAAAAAAGCGCTGGCCCCTTTGGGAGAGGACTATGGGAAACTGCTGGATAAAGCATACCGGGAGCAGTGGATGGATGTCTATGAGAACAAGGGAAAAACCACCGGCGCATTTTCCTGCGGTGTTCACAGCGTACACCCCTATGTACTGCTGAACTTTACCGACACGCTGGAGGACGCCTTTACCATGGCCCATGAACTGGGCCATGCCATGCATTCCTATCTGTCCTCTCAGCATAACAGTTATGCGAATCACGACTACCGGCTTCTGGTCGCCGAGGTAGCTTCCACCGTCAACGAAGTGCTGCTGACCAAATATCTTTTGAAAACAGAGACCGACAAAAAACGGCGGGCCTATCTGCTCAACCATCTTCTGGAAAGCTTCCGAACCACTGTATTCCGTCAAACCCTGTTCGCGGAATTTGAACGGGAAGCCCATGACCTCTATCAGCAGGGCGAACCCTTGACCGCCGAACTGCTGAGCCGGCGCTATCGGGCGCTCAATGAACTGTATTACAAAGGCGCTGTGGTAGATCCCCTGCAGGATGTAGAATGGGCACGGATCCCGCACTTCTATTCCGCATATTATGTCTACCAATATGCCACCGGTTTCTGCTCCGCCGTCGCCATTGCCGACAGCATCTATGCCAATGGAGATTCCTCCAACTATCTCAAATTTCTGTCCACCGGCGGCAGCGATTACCCCCTGGAGGAGTTGAAAATTGCCGGCGTGGATCTGACAAAGCCCCAGGTGGTGACGCAGGCGCTTGGCATCTTTGAAGACACCCTCAATGAATTGGCCACTCTGCTCTGAACTGCAGATTGATTTTGCACCAGCGTTCCGCCATCTTCGGGAAAGGAGCCGCTATGCCCAATGTCATTGAAATCAGCGATCTGACCCTTCCGGCGCTTGCCCCTTACGCCCATCTGACAGAAGCGCAGATGCGTTCGAAACAGTTCGGACAAAACCTGCTGATTGCAGAAAGCCATCGTGTCATTGATCATGCGCTGGATGCCGGATTATCTCCAGTCTCCTTCTTAATGGAGCGGCGGCAGCTCAGTGGACCGGCCGGAAAAATTCTGGCTCGCTGCGGCGATGTCCCTGTCTATGTGGGAGATCGTGCGCTATTGTCACAGCTGACCGGCTATGCGCTGACCAGAGGGGTCTTATGTGCCATGCAGCGTCCCCCGGAAACCGTCCCCGCAGATCTTCTCAATCGCAGCCGCCGCATCGCCGTATTGGAGGGCATTTCCGACGCCGCTAATGTGGGGGCCATCTTTCGCTCCGCCGCAGCGCTGAACATGGACGCCGTTTTCCTGACGCCCACATGCTGTGACCCGTTTTCCCGGCGGGCGATCCGAGTCAGCATGGGTGCTGTGTTTCAAATTCCCTGGGCCAGAATCGGCCTGGCCAGCGCAGACTGGCCCGAACAGGGCATCGAGCTGCTCAAACGCGCCGGTTTCCGTATGGCCGCGCTGGCTCTGGACAACCGTTCGATCCCCCTAGACGACCCACGGCTCAAGGCGGCCGACCGGCTGGCATTCCTTCTAGGAACCGAAGGCACTGGCCTTCTGCCTGAAACCATCTCCCGCTGTGACTACACTGTAAAAATCCCCATGGCCCATGGCGTGGATTCTCTTAATGTTGCCGTTGCCGGCGCCGTAGCCTTTTGGGAGATTGGAAGACGCTAAAAGGATGACGCAGCGATGCGCCATCCTTTTTTCGCGCTGTCTGTTGCCATTATATTTTTTGTTTTCTTAATACTTTTGAAATAAATATACAAAAATACTGGTCATATTCTGTAGATTTTTCCCCATTGACAGCACATATCTTCCCATTTATAATGGGCTGCGTCCATGATGAACAAATTGCGCCGCAATTTGTCTTTCATGCTATTTCAGGAAAAATCATCAGGAGGAAAAGATTATGAAACGTACCTTGACAATTCTGCTCGCGCTGTGTATGCTGTTTGGCCTGTTTGCGGCCTGCGGCTCAGAGCCTGTCTCTTCCGCCCCCGTGTCGGAACCGGTATCGGAATCCGTTCCCCAGGCAGTGGAGCCAGAGGAGCCCGCGCCGGAGCCGGAACTCTCTTCCGCAGAGCCGGAAGTTTCCATACAGGAGCCGGAGGAGCCGTCTGTGGAAGAAGGCCCCATCGTTTGCACGGCTGCCTTCTCAGATGGTCAGACCTTTGAAGCTACTGTAGGCGAAGACTTTGTGTTCTTCTTCCAGTGCGACGCGCCCGGCGATATGGGCGAGCCGGAAGCGGGCGAAGAAGGCGCCGGCATCACTGTCTCAGAGGGTACGGTGACATACTCCAATGTCGGCTTGGGCGGTCCTTTCAGCTATCCCACCAGTGAAAAAGTAACCATTTCCGGTTTCACCGGTGATTTTACCATCACCATTACCGAATCCGCTACCAACATGGGCGCCACCTATACGATCTATACCGACAAACAGGAGATTGCGGACGCGATTGCCTTTGCCGAGGAAATGGCAGCCCAGCAGGCGGCAAATCCCATGCCCTGAGGATCGACAGTCTCTGAGAACCCTCATAAAAGCTGTGCCTGAGCAGACGTTCTGCCCAGGCACAGCTTGTTTTTACAAATCCTTTTTGAGTACCTGCCGCAGTGTCAAGCAGGCGCCAAGACAGAGCGCAACAGCCCAAATTGCAGAGATACCAGTCTGTTCCAATGCCCCCGCCGTCCCCAGCAGCGCCAGCCGTCCGGCCCTGACACAGTGGTAAAAGGGAAGGGCGCTGCTGAGTTTTTGAATTCCGCCTCCCAAACCGTCTATATCCATCCAAACGCCCGAGAGAACGGAGGACACAGAGATCAAAATGGAACTGACCCCGGGGGCTGCCCGCTCCGGCAGCAGTGCGCCCAGTAAAATTCCCAGACTGACCATCAGTACCATGGCGGGAAACAGGGAAAGGCTCATACGAATCAGTCCTGCCGCCGGCATCGGGTCGTTTTCCGCCGCCGCCACAATTTGCGAGGCCGCCATACAGATTGCCAGCTGCCCAAGCGCCATGATGAGCAGCGGCGCCAGATAGCCCGCCAGATAATCCCGGGGCTGCAGGGGCGACGCACGCAGGCGCCACAGCAGTGCCGTCCCCCGATCTCGGCTGACCATCAGGGCCGCAAGCAGCATGGTAAAAGACAGACTGAACACCGCAATGCCGGGGCACAGCCGACCAATTTCAAAAAGCCGCATATTGGCCTCCGGAGGGATCGAACTGTTGACAATGCTCATAATTGCCAGCATCAACAGCGGAAAACCCAGGCAGAAAATACTGCTGACCGGGTCCCGGAGCAGTTCTTTGAGATTCCGGTTGATAAGTGCCTTCAACGTACCTCTCTCCCTTCCGTCAGCGCCACAAAGGCTTCCTCCAATGTCGCAGTTCCAGTCTGCTTTATCAGATTTTCCCGGGTATCCGCCGCCAAAAGCTTTCCCCGGTGCATCACTGCGACGGTGTCCGCCAATCGGGCCGCTTCCTCCATATAGTGGGTAGTGAGCAGCAGCGTGGTGTCCAGCCCTTCGATGAGTTTCCACAACTCCCGCCGGGCTAATACGTCCAGCCCCAGGGTCGGTTCATCCAAAACCAGCAGCTTTGGCTCGTTCATCAGCGCCATGGCAATGGACAGCCGCCGCTCATAACCCCCGGAGAGTTTTTTCGCCCGCCGGTTCGCCACCTCCTGCAAACCCAGCGCTTTTAGCATCTCTTCAGCCCGGTTCTGTCCGCCTTTCATGCCAAAAATATTCGCCATAAACAACAGATTTTCCCGCACGGTCAGATTGGGAGCTACGGCGGTTTGCTGAGGACTGAGTCCCACCAGCGCTTTCGCCGCCGGACTGCCTGCCGGATGTCCAAGCAGCTTCACGCTGCCGCCGCTGGGTTGGATCAAGCCAGTGATCATATGGATCGTGGTGGTTTTTCCCGCACCGTTGACCCCCAGCAGCGCCAGCCGCTTTCCTTTCGCAAGACGCAAGGTGATTCCATCCACCGCTTTCACCGGGCCATAGTATTTCTTCAAATCAATCAGTTCCAGTGCGTTCATTTGCGATTCTCCTTTTTCAGCACTTCATTCATGGCCCGGACATTCCGGCGGCTCACCGCCAGCTGAACGAACCAGTTAATCAGATAGGTGCCGCTAAAGCTGATGACCAGCGAGAGCAGGCCCCGAAAATTCCTCGGAAACCAGCACAGCAGGCACACCGGGATCCAAACCGCTGCCGAACTGAGACAGAACACCAGATACTGCCGCATAAAACTCCACGCTTCAATGGTAAAGCTGACGCTTGCTTCCGCAAACGCTAGCCCAATCAGTCCCATCAGCAGGGACTCCGCCCCGAAAGCCAATATCTCATTGCCGCCGCAGAGTCCCAAAAAGTCCGGCGTAACCAGAACCACTTTCCCCTCTCCTACGCCGAGAGAAATACACAAGATAATGAGAGTCCCCAGCGTCACACCGGCCATAAAACCCACTGCCGCTCTGGGCAATACATATTTTTTCATGCCGTATCCTCCTTATAAACCCAGTGCCGCTTTCAGCTTTTTCATATAGCGGCGGGACACATAGGTTTTCTGTCCGTTTTTCAGCCAAACGCCAATGGTACCGCTCAGGCTCAGGTCAAATTGCTCTGTCTTGGCCAGATGAATGATCTCTCCCTGCGAAATACGGATAAAATCATGCGGTTTCAGCAACTGCTCCAATTCATAAATACGAAGCCGAACGCTGAACACGCCCTCCTCCGTCTCCGCCAGCACCCGCTGGCCGCTGGTATAGAACCGTACAATATCCGAATAAAAGAGCCTTGTGACCTGCTCCCCCTGATACCCCAGCAGATTGGGGCTATCCCGATGGGCCGCCGTCTCCAGCATCTCCCTCTGCTCGTCCGTCAGCAGGGGCGTTTCCAAAATCAGCTTTGGCTCTTTCAAATTAGGGTCAATGCGTATCTCCGTCTGCATCCGCTCCGCCTCCTTACAATTCATAGTATACCGGGAATGTTTTGACCGGGCAAGCAGAAATCCATAAGCGGCTGTTTTCGGCATATAAGCGGCAATGGAAAGGGCGCGTTGTAGAACGGAAAATTCTGCAGCGCGCTCTTCTTGCTCCCGGGGCAAATGCAAGCGAAAATCTTATGTGTTCCATTCTTTTTCGAAAAGTCGAAGCATCGTATATAGGCAGCTACGATTCACTCCCGCTGCACCCGCTCCTGCGGCACGAAAAAACACGCCGCGAAACATACCGCCATTTCGCCCAGCCGGAGCAGCAGGCCCGCCCCGGAGGTTGTTCCCAGAAATATGCCGGACAGGCCCCCGGCGGGCAGGAATCCCGTCAAATCTATCCCGGCGGACAGCAGTTCCATCGCCGCCAGCAGCATTGCCAGCAGCAGTACAATCTCCCGACGGAGCACTGCGCTCAGCGCCAAAAACAGCGCCACATTTCCCATGGCAAGCAGCAGCCTCAGGCCGAGCATCCCCGCCACCGCTGCGGCATTCCATGCAAACAGCGTCATAAATTCCGTCCGGAAAATCAGAACTTCCAGCCCCTCCAGCAGTATGAGAGAAACGGCCCCCAGTCCAAGCCCCAAGAGACTCTCCGCCCAAAGCAGCTGCCTTTTGCTGTGTCCCGCCGCCAGGACCGGCAGCATACTTTCCTCTGTACGGGAACGGAGCAGGCCGCCAATGGCCGCCCCCAGCAGGCACACCGTTCCCCCACCGGACAGCCCGGCGGCCAGCATTTGATAGCGAAAGGCCAACTCACTGTCCGGAAAAGGAGGAAAATTCTTCGTAAAAAAATTCCGTCCCATAGGCAGGACAATTTCAGACGCCATCATTTTTTCCAAAAAAGCCGTCAAAATCAGTATCAGTAAGATCAGTCCCCAGAGGGACTTGTTGCGAACCAGCTGAAACCACCGGCAGGAGAGTACCGCTTTCACGATACTTCCTCTCCCACCAAACGGAGAAAATACCGCTCCAAATCGCCTTCCGCCTGCTCGTCCAGCGTTTCCTGGGTCATGGTCTTGATGATGTTTCCATGGTGAATGAAAATGTAGTCCGTTGCCAGCTGATGCAGTTCCGCCAAATTGTGACTGGACAGAAATACCGTCTTACCCCGCTCCTTTTGGTCGATCAGCAGCTGCCGCAGTTCCTGCACCATGCTGGGGTCAAGGCCGGTCTGGGGTTCATCCATCAGCAGAAGATCCGGCGATTCCAGCAGGCAGGCCGCCAGCGCCACCCGTTGAAACTGCCCGCTGGAAAAGCTTGCAAGCTTCCACCTCATGGCCTTTTCCCCGTCAATGCCCAGCAGTTCCAACAGCTTCAAGGCTTCCTTCTTGTCCTGATAGCCGCGAAGCTTTTGCAGGGCCACCAGATTGTTGAGCGCCGTCATGTCCATGGAAAAGCTCTCTTTGGGCAGCAGAAAGCCCATGCGCCGCCTTGCCTTGCGCAATTCCCGTTCTCCCGACTGCCCGAACAGGGAAATTTTCCCCTCGTCCGGCGTTACCAATCCCGCCAGGATGCGGAACAGCGTCGTCTTTCCCGCGCCGTTGTTTCCCACAAAGCCATAGATGCGCCCGGCTTCCAAAGTAATCGACACCTGGGAAAGCGCCTGCACACCGCGAAAGGATTTGGACACATTTTCTATCTTCAAAACAGACATAAAAACACTCCTCTCTCAGCACAAATCTTTCCGATGGAACTGGAACAAACCCACCGCACAGGCCAGAAAGGTCGTTATAATGGGAAAGAGTATTACCACCAGTGCCTGCCGGGCCGTGGGATGGCTTTCCACCGCCCACATCCAAAGTTCTGTGCGCTCACCGTTCCGGTGGAGAAGGTCCGCCAGAATCGTGCTGTTCCATATACCGCTGTTTCGGGTGATTCCCAAAAATACCATGCCTATAAAACTCACGACAATCCCCGCAAAGCGGCTATTGAACAGCAGCGCCACCGCCAAACTCAGCCCGGCATAGCCTAAAAAGAGATAGACCGCCAGCCCAATGGTTCGGGCATAATATCCAAACGGGAACATGGGCATAAAGGGGATCGTGCTCAGCACAAAGCCAAGCAGGAAGCAGCAGAGCCAGAGTAGAATCGCCGCAAGATAGTAACAAATCAGTCCCGCGAAAAAGATCTGGCTTCTGGTGCGGCCCATGGTCACCGGTACCGTGGCCTCCTGAGACGAAAAAGAGGGAAAGAGATTTACCAAAACCGGCAGCAGCGCCGTCATGCCTATGGCGCTGACCAGCCATTGGTACTGGAAGGGGTGATACCAGTCCATAAATTCCTCGATCGTCCCAAAGCTGACCGCATAGGAGATGTTGAGCAGATTCAAGTCAAAATCTGTGCTCCAATGCCTGCTGATACCGCCGGAAAGCAGGATCGAACAGCCGGTCAAAAGCAGCAGCAAAACATAAGTACTCTTATTGTGCAGCATGCGATACAGCGCCCATTTGATGGTTGCCCTCATGGTACTCCCTCCATTTCTGTCCGCACGAGGCCCTTTCTTTTCCTTCACAGATTGTTATTTGCAGTTTATCACGAAATTT
>CAZGOQ010000006.1:0-9075 GCA_964527315.1 uncultured Oscillospiraceae bacterium
GCGGCAATGGCGCACTCGATCATGGAATCGTCCGGCTCGTTGGTGGTGAAGTTCTGGAACCAAAGCCCCGGCGCGGTCAGGATCCGGGTGAGCCAATTGTCATGGCGGCCCACCAGCCGGTTCAGCTCATAGCTGATGGCGACCACAGGAAACAGCAGAAGAATATGGCACAGCATCCGGAGCAGGGTGTTTCCAACGCGGATCACGCTCCCGACCAGAATGCTGATAAAGATGACGACAAAGAGAAAGCTGGTGCCGCAGCGGGGATGCTTTCTGGTACAGGGGCGGACGTTTTCCACTGTCAGGGGCAGACCAAGTTCATAGCACTTGATGGTCTTGTGCTCCGCGCCATGGTAGGAAAAGACCCGTTTCATATCCTTCATCCGGGACACCGCCGCCATATAGCCGGTAAAAATGCAGATTTTGACAAGACCCTCGCAGAGATTCCGGAGAAGATAGCTGTCGTGGATGGGCTTTATCAGACCCACCAGAAAGGTAGGCAGGAGAAAAAACAGGGCCACAGACATACCAAGCCCCAGCAGCACCGCCAGATAGATGATCAGACTTTCCAGCTTTTCAGAGCCGATATGCTGTTCCAGCCAAGTTTCAAACTTTCCCGGCTCCTGATTTTCGCCCTCCTCCTCCGGATAAAAGGAAGCGGAGTACATCAGTGCCTTAACGCCGGCAACCATACTGCCGCCAAAGTTGACAATGCCCCGGATCAGGGGCAGACCCAGAATGGGGTATTTGTCTTTGATGAACTTCAAATCTTCGGTGGTCAGGACAATCTCGCCGTCCTGATTCCGAACGGCGATGGACTGCTTAAAAGGCCCGCGCATCATGATACCCTCGATCAGCGCCTGTCCGCCAATGGTTGTTCGTTTTTCCTGGTTTGCCACGATCATAGATCCTTTCCTGTTGAATTACAGCGGCAACAAAATTGTGACCTCACAGCCGCCGAACTCATCTGCCGCGTTATTGATGATAAGCTGACCGCCGTGCATGGTGACGATTTCTTCACAGACTGCCAGGCCAATGCCGCTCCCTCTGGCTTTGGAGGAACCCTTGTAAAATTTCTTTTTCACCAGCGGAAGTTCCTCCTCTGGGATGCCGGGGCCATAGTCCCGGATACGCACTGCCAGATCGTTGCCTTCCACCCGGAGCGTGCAAAGGATTTTCTCGCCTTCACCGCCGTATTTTGCGGCGTTGTCCAGAATGTTTAAAAATACCTGCTGCATTCTGGCCGGATCACAGTTCACTTCCGGAATCTCCTCGCCGCTGTCCTCATACTCTATGGAAATGCCCTCCTGCCGGAGGCGCTTGCCATACATAAAAATGGTGTCCTCAAAGACAGCCTGCAGATCGCAGACCTCCATGGTCAGCTTAAAACGGCCGTCCTGAATGCGGGAGAATTCCAACAACTCCTCCACCAGCTGGGTCAGCCGCCGGGTCTCCTTGAGCATGGTGACGATGCCGCGCCGGATGTCCGCCGGATCCATTTTGTCACTGTCCAGCAGAGTTTCGCCCCAGCCGGAAATGGCGGTTAACGGCGTGCGCAGTTCATGGGACACAGAGGAGAGAAATTCCGACTGCATCTTTTCCGTCTGACTGATTTGCAGAGAAAGATTGTTGACGGCTCTGGTCAGGGCCCCGATCTCGTCGTCGTTTTCCGCATATTCGGCCTGGATCTGCGTGCCATAGCTGCCGCCGGCAATCAACTGGGCGGCGTCGGTGATTTCCACCACCGGCGTAACGATAGAATGGATGAAATAAACGCCGGTGATCCAGATCAGAAAAATAATAAACACAGTCAGCAGCGCCATCGCGGCAGTCCAAATCATGATCTGACGGTTTGCCAGCCTCAGGGAAGTTACCAGCCGCAGGGCGCCCGCCAGCTGGCCGCTGGAATAGTATACCGGCCCGGAAACGGACAGGATCTGCTCTCCAGTTTCGGGATTTTTTCCGCGAAATACGGAGATCTCCGTTTGCTCCAGGGCGCCGGTGACGTCTTCTGTTTGCGGGCGCGTGCCGGCGGTCAGACCGGAGGAGGAGGAAATGATCTCGCCGTTTTTGCTCAGGAATTCCAGTTCCATTTCGTTTTTACCTTCAAAATCCTGGACGAACCCGTAAACGCCGCTGTAAAACTCCTCCTGAGAGGAGGCAATGTAACTTTCGAAAAAATCCGCAGTGGTTCTCAGCTGGGCTTCCAGACCGCTGCGCATATAGCTGTAATAATAGCGGGAAATAAGCAGCATGACGCAGGCGGCGCAGACCAGCACCAGAAGCACCAGCAGACTGACATTGTGTGTCAGCCAGCGATAGCGGATGCCCGATTTTTTTTTCATATCAGGTGCCCCATTTGTAGCCATAGCCCCAGACGGTGGTGATATAGATGGGGTTGGAGGTATCGTCCTCAATTTTAATGCGGAGCCGCCGAATATTGACGTCCACAATCTTCAGTTCGCCGTCGTAATCCCGGCCCCAGACGGCGGACAGGATATCCTCCCGGGACATGGCCCGGCCGGGGTTTTCCATAAACAGCTTGACAATGGAATACTCCACCTGGGTCAGCTTGATCCGCTGGCCGCCTTTTTCCAGCGTGCGGTTGCGTGTATTGAGGGTAAAGGGACCCTGGCTGATTTCGTCAGAGGAAGCGCCGCCATCCCCCCCAATACGGCGGTATAGGGCGTCAATGCGGGCGGTCAGTTCCGCCGGTGAAAAGGGCTTGGTTACATAGTCGTCCGCACCGGTCATAAGACCTGTGACCTTGTCCATTTCCTGAGTACGGGCGGTCAGCATGATGATCCCTATGGTTTTATTGGTAGCCCGAACAGTGCGGCAGACCTCAAAGCCATCCATGCCGGGCAGATTGATGTCAAGAATCGCGACGCCGGTGTCCGGGTTGCGCCGGAGCAGTTCAAGGGCTTCCTCGCCGGTACTGGCCTCGATGGCCTCATAGCCCGCCCGCTTGAGATTGATGACGACAAAGCTGCGAATGCTGGCCTCATCCTCCAGAATCAGAACTTTCTTCATAGTATGTATCCCTCTGTTTCTTTTTGTCTGTTGCTATTCCTTTTCTTTTTCCTGCATCTCGCTTTCCAAATGGAAGCGTTCAGACACCTCCGCTACGGTTATATGGCCTGCCCAGCTGCTTGCGGTTTTCGGAATGCTTACGGTCAGGATTCGGTCAGCGTCGTGATACAGAGTGGTCATGTTGTCGGAATATTCCCGCTGGTCGCTTCCGTCCAGGGAATAAATGGTCAAAATTTCCTCGCCCACTTCCCCCTTTTCTGTGACGCGGCAAAATGTAATGCTGTTGGCGTCGCTGTCCTCTATGACCGTGACCTGGTCTTTCCAGACGTCAGGCAGTTCCAGATACCAGTGATCCGACAAACTATGATAGGTCATCAGCACTTCATTTCCGTTTCCGTGGCTGTCAACGGCATACCAGGAAACGGCCCAGTGAACGACGCCCTGCGCGTCCGGGCGGAGGGCCGTGGCCTTGGGGAACTCCAAACAGCTGTCCCCGTTGATATCTACAGGAAGAATGCTGCCGCGAATGCGGTCCGTTTTCAGGATATCCCCGGCGTCCAGCGCCAGCAGTGCGCCGTCCTGCTGAATGAAGACGTCTGTTGCGATCTGATCGCCGCAGTCAACGGTCACAAGAACCGCGCTGCATCCGTCGGAGAGCGTACCTTCCTGTATATTGACGATACCGGAATAGCTGCCGCTGAGATGCAGTTCCGGTTCCGATGACTGGACGTTGTCAAGAGTGTAATATTCAACAGCTGCGGGATTGTCTGTGCCGCTGTCTGTCAGGCAGAGGATCTCCAGCGTATCGTTTTGATCCAAATCTACCAGCGCATACTTTCCGCAGGGGACGGTCAGCAGGGCTTCTGCGCTTCCGTCCTGAAAGCGGAAGATCTGAAGCGCCTGGGTCACGGATTCGCTGACCTGACTGGTGATCAGCAGTTCCAGATCGCCTGAATGATCCAGATCGACATACTCCACTGCGCCAATGGTGCTCCCGGCGCACTCGATCACATCTGCGGTCTCATAAATCTCGCCGGATTTGGAAAAAATATAGACAACCACGGCGCCGTCCTGGGTGCTGCGCAGAAAAGCTGCCGCTTCATCTGCGCCGTCATGATCCAGATCCACCAGCTGTACCGGCTCCCGCCGGGCGCCGGAAGCGGGCGCGAGATAGCTATAGCCTTCAGACAAAACGGCGGACAGCGCAGTTTGCAGGTCGTAATAATCCTGGTTGGCTTCCGGCAGGCAGTAAAGTTCCTCGGCGCTCAGGCCGGAACAGCCGCCCAGCAGCAGGAAAATCAACAGGAAGCTGAAAAACCGGATATGCTTCACTTGCCCTGCTCCCTTCGAAATATCAATACAGAGACAGTATAGCACATTCGCGCCAAAATTGATAGTTTTTTCTGTTATGAGAGCAAAAATTGCCATGGAAATCCGCAAGAGGGAGCGACGCCCGGCTGATTCGGGGATGGGAGACGATAAAAATGGGTAAAGAAGGAAATTTCGCTCGACAAGATTTCCGTAAATCCTTTATGTTAACTCGAAATCCTCCCGGCTGTTTCAGGGATTTGGTGGAAAACGCTGTGGAAAACCTGTAAAACCCCGAAATAAGGGCATGGAAATTGGACGGATTTGTGGAAAACTCTGTGGAAACTGTGGATAAAATCAAAAGGGGAAGTTATACCGATTTTTTATGTTGACTAAAAGCGGAATGCCGGAACGCGGACGACAAACCGGGCCGGTCTCCCAGGAGACAGACCCGGTTTGTCATGCGGAGAATCAGAAAACGCAATCAGCCGTTTTCCCCGTAATAACGATCCAGTGCGATCTGATACTGCTCGATGCAGACGTCAATATGCATGGTTTCAATATTGGCCACATACTCGTCCCAGGTGGCGTCGATATCCACATCCCCCAGAATGGCCTGCAGGGTGTATTGCTCCACATGGGTGCCGATATCACTGTAGGTGTTGGCGAAGATCGTATTTTCCTCAGAAGTCATTTGAACGCCCTGGGGAATGGTATAGGCGTCATCGCCCATGGGCCAGATATCCCGAGCAGCTTCCCACTGTGCGTCAGTGAAGCGCACATATTGGCGATAATCGTCCTGCACACCCACCAGAGAGAAGGTGGTGTACTTGGTGATGGCCAGCTGCTCCGGCAGACCGTCAGGATTGTTGAAGATCATATCGTTGAGTTCCGGCTCGCCCTCGTCGTTGTAATCAAAGGTCTCGCCTTCCACACCATAGTTGGAAAGAAGCTGACCATCAGGGCTGTAGATATAGTCCGCCCACCGGGCAACCAGAACCGGATCCTCGCAGTGAGTGGAGATGCAGTAGCCGCCGCCGGCGGAAGCGCCGCGGTCCTGGGAGAAGTGCAGGGTGTCGCCTTCCTTTTCCACCGGGTCATATGCGCCCACGACCACAATGTCCTTGTTGTTGCCGACTACTTCGCTGTAACGGTTGGGAATATCCTGGGTATTCAGACCGTAAAGACCCATCTGGTCATTGAGGACCAAATCGTCCGGCGGGTTGGTATTGGAGTCCACATAGGTGTAAAAATCTTTGTAAATCAGACCGTCGTTATACCATTTTGCCATGGTGCTCAGGTACTTCTTATAACCCTCTTCCATGGGGCCGAATTTCATTTCGCCGTCGATCTGGAAGAAAGGAGTGCCCATCTGGATGGGAGGCGCCATGACGCCGTAGCCGGAGGCAAAGAAATTGCCCTGATAGGTGCCGTTCCGGGAGAGCATCATGGGAGCGGAAGCGCCCTTTTCGCTCTGAAACGCTTTGAGCACGTCATAATATTCATCATAGGTCTTGGGGCGCTCCATACCGAGATCATCCAGCCAGTCCTGACGGATCTGCAGGCCGTAGTCGGGCAGGCTGGCCCGTTCCCGGAGAATGGAGATCTGATAGATGTTGCCCTCATTGGACGTCAGGTCGGAGAGAAAGACGTCCTGACTGTGGAGCGCCTCATAATAGTTCGGCATCCATTCGTCAATGAGATCATCGATGGCGATGATAACGTCGTCTTCCCAGGCGGTATCCAGACCGCCGGTGTAATTGGTATCCACATCGTGCATCAGGTCGCAGTAGTCGCCGCCCGCAACCATCAAATTAAATTTCTCAACGGCGTTTTCCGCGTTTTCCAGATGGAACTCTGTTTTGATGCCGGTACGCTTTTCCATCTCCTGAAAGAACAGCGTGTCATCGTAGGTGTTCATACCAAAAGCGGCGAAGAAGGGGAACCAGCCGTCCCAGATGGTGATGGTCTTGTCACCGTCGGCAATGGGGAATATGCCGGCGCCCTCGGCAAAGATATGTTCCTCCTCCGGTTCGACAACGGAAACTTCCTCCGCGGAGATGGGTTCCCCGTTCGAAACCTGAGGCGCCGTCTCCGATGCTTCCGAAGCGGAAGCGGCAGAACTGTCCGGCGCAGAGACGCTGGAGACGGCCTGCCCGCCGCAGGCGGCCAGCGCCAGCACCATGCAAAACGTGAGCAGCAGAGCCAAAATTTGCTTTTTCATAAACATCCCTCTTTCTTAAATGATTTGATTCGCGCCGTCGGAACGGCACATGGCGGCGTTTCACAGCTGTTTTGCAGCAATGAAAACAGAAAGGCCAACAACATTTTCGTTTTTCGGGACGAAAGCTGCCAGTCTCAAGCTTAGTATAAGGCAGGCGGTTTGCATTTCTCAAGTATCAGTTTTGGCTGTGAGGTTGCAAAAATATCAAGTGTCTGTGCGGGAAACAGCCCCTTTAGAGAGGGATACAGAAAAGGCGTCGGCGGAATGGATCATTTTTTGAAAAAGAGATTGACACAGTCGAAAAAGTGTGATAGGATGAACTCGTGGCAAGATGTATGGAACAAGTGATACATCTCAGACAAACATGGTATGCCAGTGCCATGCGCCACGCTATTTCTCCTTCCGGAAAAGCGGAAGCCAGAAGCCGCTTTTCCGCGCAGTGTTCCGGTCCGTGCCAGGGACCGGGCGTCCACAACAAACAAAGGAAGATCCTCCGCCGGTGTTCCGACGGAGGATTTCCTTTGAGCCTGTCAAAAGGCCGTCCGGCTTTTTGACAGGCCGACAGAAATACCGGGCGAGTTCACCCTGCGGAGGAAGACTCCGCCGGGGCAAGTTCCAGCAGATAGTATCCGATCATGGGCCCGGCTACCGCGCCGTAATTTTCCACGCCGGTGGGCTGATTAAAGGATTTTAAATAGCTGTCATTGACTTTCTGGGCGGCCCGCTTCATGGGCCGGTCAAATTCGGCATAGTGCGCGTTGGCGGCCAGGATATCGCCCTTCAGGGCATCGTTCATGCCGTTCCACAGGCGGCGCTGGGTCTCTTTGTCCACTTTGGCAATGGCGTTATAGCAGTAAATGAAAGCGGAGTAATACCCGGAATAGAGATATTGTTCAGAATCAGAATGGATGCAGGCCAGAAAGGAAACAAAATTGGCGTCCGATTCCTGAGTCACCGTGGTGCGGTGTGCGCACTCATGGCAGATGGTAAAGGGGAGCGATTGGGCCGGCGTATCCACATTGACGCCCATTTCCCCGGTATAGGCTGTGTAGATGCCGGTCAGGCCGCACAGATCCATCAGCCTGGAAAAGACCAGCCCCTTGGGCCGAACATGACCGATGGCGAAACGCGGCCCATAGGTCTGCTCCAGATAGCGGTAGCCGCTGTCCATTTTTTCCGCGATGGCTGAGAAATTGCCAAAATCCACGGCGCCGGTTTCGTCTCTGGAAACCGTGAGCGCATAGCGGTTTGCCATAGCGAGATAGTATTCTGCAGCTTCAGTGGCTTCCTCCAGAGAATATGTTGTTTCTGTATAATCGGTGGTGCTGGTAAAGGTGGGGGCAAACTGGTCCGCGCCCCAGAGACCGATAAACAGCAGCAGGATCACAGACAGAATCAGGGACGCGGCGGACAGCAGCGCGCCAAGACCCCGGCGGCGGGAGATCACCTTGACGGTCCAGCCCAGCGCCAGCCAGATCAGGCCCAATCCGCCCCATTCCAAAAGGGAAAAGGGAAGCAGGTCCGTCAGATCGGCCCACAGGGCCATGGCCCGGCGGGAAAACTCCTGATACCAGGGAAACATAATCTGAGGGAAGCACCTGGCCAGAAGATAGATCAGCGCGGTCAGGAGAAAGAACAGAAGGCTGAGCCGGAATCGCCGGACGTTGGGGGATCGTTTGATGTACATGTGAAATCACCTGATTCGTTCAGTAGGGGAGCGGGCGATGGTCTGCCTGTGCGGGACATTCGGGACGCGGACACACGCGGATGCGCCCCCTGCTGCACAAGGAACAAAATCATTATAGCACAAAATACGGCAAAAAGTCCTTCCATCCATCCAAAACGCAAAAATTACCGCAAAAAAAGGCGGCACATATCTGCAAAACCGCTTAAATTCAGAAAAACTGACCCTTCGGCTTGACAAGGCCCGGCAGGAAATGCTATAGTTATATCAAGTTCAATCAGAAAATGCAAGGATGGGGAATAGTATCTGCAAGGGAAGCTTTTTAGAGAGAAGATGGCGGGTGAAAATCTTCAGGCAAAGGCAGAGAAGGCGCCCCGGAGCAGCGGTATGAAAAACCGGAAACGGTTCGATAAATGCCGCCGGAGCCATCGTTACGGGCAAAGAGTGCGGGTGCAGTGCATCCGAATGCAGGTGGTACCACGGACAGATGTTCGCCCTAAGCAGTGGCTTGGGGCGGTTTTCATTTTTTGTAAATACTGAATAAAAAGGAGAGAGAATAATGAAAAACAGCGAAAAGACAATGGAGAAGATCGTAGCGCTCTGCAAAAACCGGGGCATTATTTTCCCCGGCAGCGAGATCTACGGCGGCCTGGCCAATACCTGGGACTACGGCCCGCTGGGGGTAGAACTGAAAAACAATATAAAAAAAGCCTGGTGGAAAAAATTTGTGCAGGAGAACCCGTATAACGTAGGCTTGGATGCGGCGATCCTGATGAATCCCCAGACATGGGTGGCTTCGGGTCATATCGGCGGATTCTCCGACCCG